>NZ_JAAAPJ010000013.1 GCF_009909145.1 Corallococcus silvisoli | reverse complement strand
TCAACTACCTGGCCCTGGTGCAGGTGGCGCTCATCTTCTCCTACCTGCGCCACCTGCATCCATCAGACACGGCCTAGCGGCTCGCCGGCGCACCGCCGGGCTTGTCATGGCGGAGGGGGTGCAATACGTCTGGACCCATGTCCACCGTCGCGCTGCCCGCTGCCTTCCTCGGCGCCATCGCCGAAGCCTTTCCCGCGGACTTCCTCACCCGGGAGCCCGCGGAGCTCCAGGAGTACGGCCGCGACTGGACGCGCGTGTACGCCCCCGCGCCGGGGGCGGTGGTCTTCCCCCGCACCACGGAGGAGGTGGCCCGCTTCGTCGCGCTCTGCCACCAGCACCGCGTCGCGGTGGTGCCCTCCGGCGGGCGCACCGGACTGGCGGGCGGGGCGGTGGCCATGCACGGCGAGGTGGTGCTGTCCCTCAAGCGGATGACCCGCATGGCGCCGGTGGACCTGCTCGGCAACACGGTGTGCGTGCAGGCGGGCGCCGTCACGGAGGCGGTGCACCAGCACTGCGCGCCGCACGGGCTCACGTGGCCGGTGGACTTCGCCTCCAAGGGCAGCAGCACCGTGGGCGGCAACATCGCCACCAACGCGGGCGGCGTGAAGGTCATCCGCTACGGCCTCACCCGGCAGTGGGTGCTGGGGCTCCAGGTGGTGACGGCGGAGGGGCAGGTGCTGGAGCTCAACGGCGCGCTGGAGAAGAACAACACCGGCGTGGACCTGCGCCAGCTCTTCATCGGCAGCGAGGGCACGCTGGGCATCATCACGGAGGCCACCCTCAAGCTGACGCGCCTGCCGGGCAAGCAGGACGTCTTCCTCTTCGCCGTGCCGGACGTGGCCGCCGTGCTGCGGCTGTTCCGCGACGCGCGCCAGGCCCCGCTCGCGCTGTCCGCCTACGAGTTCTTCACCGACAGGTGTCTGGCCCGCGTGCAGCGCCACCGCAAGCTGCGCTCGCCCTTCGAGGCGCCCAGCGGCTGCTACGTGCTCCTGGAGTCCGAGGTCGGGGAGCCGGCGGCGGTGGAGGCGTGGCTGTCCTCCCTCTTCGAGCGCGGGCTCGTCACCGACGGCACCCAGGCGCAGGGCGCGGGGCAGGCCGCGGAGCTGTGGTCGCTGCGCGAGTCCATCAGCGAGAGCCTCTCCGCCACGGGGGTGCTGCACAAGAACGACATCTCCCTGCCGGTGGCGAACCTGGAGGCGTTCTGCGCGGAGCTGGACGCCGTGTTCGCCAGCCGCTACCCGGGCTGGGAGATCTGCCTCTTCGGCCACATTGGCGACGGCAACCTGCACGTGAACGTGATGAAGCCGGACGCGGTGGAGAAGGCGGACTTCTTCGCCCACGCGAAGCAGGCGGACCACGCGATGTTCGACCTCGTGCGCAAGCACGGCGGCAGCATCTCCGCGGAGCACGGCATCGGCCTGCTCAAGAAGGACTACCTGGGCTACACGCGCGCGCCCGGTGAGCTGGAGTTGCTGCGCACCCTCAAGCGCGCCCTGGACCCGGCAGGCATCCTCAACCCGGGGAAGATATTGGACGCCTGAGCGCCCCCCGCGCGCCTCGGGTCACAGGTCGAGGACCGCATCCAGGCCGCGGTGCACGCCGACGAGCGTGGACACCTTGCGGATCGCCAGCAGCGCGCCGTCCACGTAGGGCTTCGCGCTGCTGCCCGAGTTCTGGCGCAGGCTCAGCGTCTGGTCCGGCAGGCCGAAGAGCACCTCCGCGCCAATCACGAAGCCCGGCAGCCGCACGGAGTGCACCTGCGTCCCCGCCAGGGTGGTGCCCCGCGCCTCCCGCGCGCCCAGCGTGTCCTCCAGGGGCACGGCCAGCTCGGGTTGGCGCACCCGGCCCAGCCGCCCCGCCAGCTCGCGCGCGGTGCCGCTGGGGGCGTCCGGCTTGCCCGCGTAGGCGTAGTCGATGATCTCCCAGGTGGGGATGTACTTCGCCGCCAGCTCCGCGAACTTCTGGAGCAGCACCACCGTGAGCGCGAAGTTGCCGCACGCCAGCACGCCCCGCTGGCGCTCTTTCGCGACCGCGTCGACCTGCGCGTAGTCCTCGTCGCTCAGCCCCGACGCGCCCACCACGACGTGCGCCCCGTGCTCCAGCGCGGCGAGGATGTTCGCCTTGGCGCTGTCGGCCCGGGTGTATTCCACGAACACGTCGCAGGCGTGCGCGCTCAGGGCCTCCTTCGCGCTGGCGAACACCGGCGTCACGATGCGGCTGTCGCCCAGCGCGCCGCCCAGCGCCTTGCCGGCGTGACCGCGCGAGACGGCGCTGGTCAGCGACAGGTCCTCGACCGCCGCGATGCCCCGGGCCAGCTCGGAGCCAGCCCATCCCGTGGCCCCGGCGAGGCAGACCTTCAGCGTCATCTCCGGCTCCTTCCCCGGGGAGACCCCCGGCGGCTTCACGACACGATGCGCGTCTTGATGTCCGTCTCCAACCCCGCGATGGCCTCGCACACCTGCCGGGACACGTCCTGGTCCAGGTCCATCACCAGGTAGCCCACGTTGGCGTCGGTGCTCAGCACCTGCGCGTGGATGTTGGCGTTGAGGTCGGACACGATGCGGTTGATGTCACGCAGCACGCCCGGCGTGTTGCGGTGCACGTTGATGATGCGGTGGGTGCCCGGGTTGATGGGCGCCTCCACGTTGGGGAAGTTCACCGCGCCCGTCGTCGCGCCGCCCTTCACGAACTTGAGCAGCGACGTGGACACCTCCTTGCCGATGGACGCCTGCGCCTCCTCCGTGGAGCCGCCGATGTGCGGCGTGAGCACCACGTTGGGCAGCCCCTGCAGCTGCGTCACGAAGCCGTCCGAGTTGCCCTCCGGCTCCTCCGGGTACACGTCCACCGCCGCGCCCCCCAGGTGCTTGGAGCGCAGCGCCTCCGCCAGCGCCGGGATGTCCACCACCGTGCCCCGGCTGGCGTTGATGAGGCACGCGCCCGGCTTCATCGCGGCGAACTGCTCCGCGCCCATCATCAGGTGCGTGGAGGTCAGCGCCGGCACGTGCAGCGTCACGAAGTCCGACTCCGCCAGCAGCTCGTTCAGCGTCGCCACCGACCGCGAGTTGCCCAGGGGCAGCTTCGTCATCACGTCGAAGTAGAGCACGCGCATGCCCAGCGCCTCGGCCAGCACGCCCAGCTGCGAGCCGATGTGCCCATACCCGATGATGCCCAGCGTCTTGCCGCGCACCTCGTGGCTGCCGGTGGCCACCTTGCGCCACTGCCCCGCGTGCACCTCGCGGCTGCGGTCGAAGAGCTGGCGCGTCAGCACCACCACCTCCGCCAGCACCATCTCCGCCACGCTGCGCGTGTTGCTGAACGGCGCGTTGAACACCGGCACGCCGTGCACGCTGGAGGCCAGCAGGTCCACCTGGTTGGTGCCAATGCAGAACGCGCCAATCGCCAGCAGGTCGTCCGCGTGCCGCAGCGACTCCTCCGGCACCGTCGTCTTGCTGCGGATGCCCAGCAGGTGCACGCCCCGCAGCCGCTCCGCCAGGTCCTCCGGCTTGAGCGCCGAGGACAGCCGCTCCACCTGGAACCCCTCCGCCGTCAGCATCTCGTGGGCCGAGGCATGGATGTTCTCCAGCAGCAGGACACGCAGCGGGCCCTCGGTGCTGACCGGACGGCGGGGCGACGGCGGGAAGCGAGGTGTGCTCATGGCGCCTTGCGTTAGACGTGCCTCTCGGGGCTGTCAAGCCTCGGGTGGGCGGAGGGCGTATCCGGCAGGGTGAAGGTGAACGTCGTACCGCGTCCTTCGTCGCTGTCCACCCAGATGCGGCCCCCGTGGGCGGTGACGATACCGCTGGCGATGTAGAGGCCCAGGCCGCTGCCCTGGTGGGCGGTGTCGTGTGCCTGCCAGTGGCGTTGGAAGAGGTGGGCCTGGTCGGCCCGGGAGATGCCGGGGCCGGTGTCCCGCACGCTCACGCGCGCCATGCCCGCGTCGTGCGCGGCGGACACCGTCACGCGGCCTCCGGGCGGGGTGAACTTGAGGGCGTTGCCCAGCAGGTTGGCCAGCACCTGGAGGATGCGGGGCCGGTCGCAGCAGGCGCTCAGCCCCTCGGAGACCTGGAGCTCCAGGCGGATGCCCTTGCCCTGGGCCTGGGGCTCCACCAGGGCCAGCGCCTCCACGGCGAGCCCGTCCAGGAGCTCCCGCTTGAGGTCCATCACCAGGGACTGGCCCGCGTCCAGCCGCGCCGCGTCCAGCAGCCGGCTGATGAGGTCCTGCATGTGGCCCGCGGCCCGGTTGATGGCCGCCACCTGCCGTTGGAGCGCCGCGCCTTCGGGCGGAGCCGGGAGCCGCCGCGCCAGCATGGAGGCCCCCAGCCGCACGGTGGAGAGCGGATTCTTGAGGTCGTGCGACACGACGGCCAGGACGTCCTCGCGCGCGCGGGAGGCCTGCTCCGCCTGCCGGTAGAGCCGCGCGTTCTCCTCGGCGAGCCGGCGCTGGGCGCGTGCGTCCTCCCGCGCCCGCGCCTCCGCGCGCTGCTGTTCGGAGTCCAGGGCGTTGAGCCGGGTGGCCGCGCGCCAGACCACCCAGGCCAGCACGGCCGTCTGGGTCACCCCCAGCAGCGACCACGCCAGGCGGGGCTGGGCGTGCGTGTGGCTCAAGAGCTGGCTCATCCCCACCGTGCCCAGCAGCGGCACCAGCAGCGCGGGCAGCAGCCTCCGGGCCATCAGGCCCCCGGCGCCCGGCCGCAGCAGGTCCGCCACGAAGCCGCGCTCCGGGCGCAGCAGCAGGGCCCCCACCGACAGCATCAACAGGCCAATGGTGGTGTGCAGCGCGACGCCGGTGTCCTGGCCCGCGAACCAGTAGAAGCGGGGCTCCTGGAACGAGTAGGCCACCAGCAGGGTGAACGACGCCAGCAGGGCGCCCAGGGCCAGCGCTGGGGACAGCCACCGGCCCCGCCCCGGCGCGTCCCGGAACAGCAGCGCCAGGCCCAGCAGCAGCAACACCGACGCGGACTGGGGCGAGACGCGCCCTCCCAGCCCCTGGAACACGGCGTCGTCCGGGAGCCAGAGGTAGGTGCTCAGCAGGAAGCCGCTCGACAGCACGACCGCCAAGGCCAGCAGCCTCCCGAACCGGCGCCTCGCTTCCTGGCGCCTGCCCAGCGCCAGCTCCGCGCCCGCGGCGAGCATCAGGCCCAGGGCCGACAGCGGCACCATGGCGGGCAGGTCGTCCCAGAGCTGTGTCAGGGGCACGCTCTCCAGCGCCCAGCCGCAGAGCCCCAGGAACCCCAGGACGAGCGTCAGGCCCGCGGAGATCGCCGCCAGCGTGCGTGCCCGGCGCCAGAGTACCTGCTGTCGCGCGTCCGCTCCTTGCACGCGGTGCCTCGGAAAAAAGGGGCTCGGGGTGGTTGAGCCTTCAAGGTAGGTCGCCGGTGGGCTCCCGACCGCCTCGGGCACCGGCCCCTGGCTGCCTTCTTGGACGGAGCCCGAGGCCCGAAACGACGGGCCCGCCACCTCCCCTGACTCCAGGGAGGGACGGGCCCGGGTACGGCTGGGGGAGACGGGAGGCCGACTACTGGATGGTCCAGGCCGCCGTGCCGCTGCACGCGCTGCTGCCGAAGCAGCCCACGCGAATCTGGTACGTGCCGCCCGCGCCCGTGGGCGCGGTGTAGGCCGCGTGGGACAGCGAGCCGCACGCGTCGTCGTTGAACGTCACCTGCTGGCCCGCGGCGTTGTACAGGCGCACCACCGTGTCGCCCGTGCCGGACGCGCCCGCCACGCCGCAGCTGCCGAAGGACAGCGTCTGGCCCGCGTTGAGGGTCACGTCGCGGTTCGCCGTGCCCTGCGTGGCGTTGGCGGTGTTGCTGACGTTGAAGTCGAAGGAGCCCTGCGTGGCCGTGCCGGCCTGGGCGATGGTCCAGGCCACGGTGCCGCCGCAGGCGCCGTTCTGGTAGCAGCCGGCGCGGACCACGTAGGTGCCCGCGACGGTGGCGGTGTACGTCACCTGGGAGCCGGTGCCGCCGCAAGCGTCGTCGTTGAAGGCGACCTCCGTGCCGGACGGGCCGCGCAGGCGCACGTAGGTGTCACCGGTGAAGGCCGCGCCGGTGATGCCGCAGGTGCCCACGGTGATCTTCTGGCCGGCCGCGAGCGTCACCGCGCCGTCGATGGTGTTGCGCGTGGCGCTGGAGGTGTTGGACGCCTGGAAGTCGTACTTCGTCGCCGGCACCGGCGCGCACAGCCGCGCGCTGGTGGTGCGCGCGCACAGCTCGCTGATGGCCTGGTTCACGTAGATGATGCCCTCGCCGCCGCACGCGGTCTCCTTGCAGACGTTGACCACGTTGCAGCCCGCGCCCGGGCGCGGCACGTAGTCGTCGTCGCCGAACACCAGGATGCCCGCCACGGTGTTGTTCACCGTCTCGTACACGCCGGAGCCGGAGTTGCCCCCGAAGGTGTCCGTCGTGGCGATGAAGTAGTCCTTATACGCGGCGTTGTTCGTGCGCACGGAGCCGCCCGAGTCGATCTTGAACGGGATGCCGCTGCCGCTGCCGATGACGGCCACGTTCTGGCCCACCGCCAGCGCGTCGTTGCCCGGCCGGATGGGGGCGGGCGTGAAGCGCGGCGCGGCGGGACGGTCCAGCTTGATGATGGCGAAGTCCACGTAGCGGTCGCCGCTCTCCACCAGCTTGCGCGCCACGATGCTCTTGCAGGAGAAGATGTCCGCGCTGGTGATGTTCTCCAGCACGCCATCCGCCGTCTTGTAGAACTTGAAGACGAAGCGCGTGTCCGCGCAGTCCGCCGCGGTCTCCACGCAGTGGCCCGCGGTCAGCACCAGGTCATCGTCGATGAGCGTGCCCGAGCACCAGGCCGGCGCCGGGTCGTCCCGGAAGCGCTGGTCGGTGCACAGGTTCTCGTAGTCATCCAGCGTCGTGCCGTCCAGGATGACGTGGTTCGGGTCCGAGGCGTCGATGGACTCCGGGTACATCAGGGCCACCGTGGACTGCCGCGCGCGGTCCTGCAGCGCCGCGCTGGGGTGCTCATAGACGTCCTTGCGGTCGTCGTTGCCGTAGACCACCGGCGCGGACGCCTCGGACAGCTGAGGCTCCTCGGGCGCGCCCGGCTGGGTGGCCGGCCCGCAGGCCAGGGCGGTGAGGGTACAGAACAGGGTGCCAAGCAGCTTCGCTCGGAAGGCAGGGGCGGACACGGACATGCGGGGTGACTCCTGACGGGTACGGCGACAGACACAGCGAAGGAATGGGGTGTTACTGGAAGACGAAGGCGGACCCGGGCGGTCGCAGGGCGGGGCCCCTGCCGGGGGACTTCAGGGGAGGTCAGTCGGCGTCGGGGGCCTCGAGCCAGCTGAGCGCCTCGGCGCGCGACTCGAAGGTCTTGGCGGGGATGGTGAGGCCGGCGTTCTTGGTCATGCGCCACGCCTGCAGGCCGCTGCCGGGGTCGCTGACCACGCGCGCGGAGCGCTTCATGCCGCGCTGCTGGGCGTAGGCGTTCAGCCGCGCCATCTCCCCCACCACCGTGGAGGGCATCACCCGCAGCCGGGACTGGTCCACCAGCGCGGACCACTCCGCGCCGCCCCGGGCCGTGATGTCCTTCTTCAGCTGGTCGACGTACTCGGTCACGTCCTTCGGGGTCACTTCCGACGGATAGATGATCTCGATGATGTCGTGGGGCAGGTGGGCGATTTCAATCTTCATGCGCGGCTTGCGGCTCTCTCCAGGCGGGGCGCGCCATCCTAGCCGCAGTGCCTGTCGTCGGATACCGGACGCCCGCATTCCCTTCCCGCCAGGGCCAGGGATTGTCAGACCTTGCTGGTAGAACCGTCCCTGCCAGCCCGACCGGACCCGGTGCGTAACGACTCACGCCCCGGTGGAACCGCGGTTGGCCAAGGGGGAAGTCATGAGAACCACGCTGTATGTCCTGGGCGCCGTGCTGGGCGCGGCCTCGGGTCCGCCGCCGGCGCTGTTCGCGGCGGGCGGAACACCGTCACTGGAAACCCGGCCAGAGGACGGGGGCACCGGCACGCCGCCGCGCCGCCCGCCCGACGCGCCGGACGCGGGCCACCGCACCCGCTCCACGGAGGCGCAGATGCACCCGTGCGAGCTCATCACCGTCGTGGCGGTGCCCTGCGATCCGGCGCGCGCCACCTGCGAGTACACGTATTGGGAGTGCCCGGAGACCGCCCGCCCGCTCAGGGTTTGAGTGGGGCGCCGGCGGGGCGCGTGCGTGGCCCCGCCGGGCCCCCGCCCGGCTGGCTGGGGGCGGGCCTGGCGAGGTGCGGGGGCGCGGGAAGTGGATGCCCCCCGCTCCCGGGTTGTCAGGATGATGTCCATGCGCCAGCCCATCCTGTCGGTCCACGGCGCGGCTCTCCCGGTCGCGCCCGAAACCAACGACCTCGTCCTGGTGAATCCGCCCCGGGACGAGGTCCCCCCAGAAGCGGTGTTCGTCGAGGCCCAGGAGTGGCTGGACGCGCTGCACGCGCGGATGGTGCAGGGGCCGGACGACACCCTGCACCACGGCATGACGGCCCTGCACGGGGGCCTCATCGCGCGGCGCAGGCAGTGGAGCCCGGAGGTGTGGAAGCGCTTCTGCCAGGAGCTGGCGCGCAAGCACCCGATGCGGCCCTTCCTGCACCAGTGCCCCTTCACGCGGCACGCCTTCGAACGGCCGCGCGGCTACGCGGGGGACGCGGCGCTCATCGACTACCTCTACATGGACCGCGCGGCGGACGAGCTGCACGCGGGCCGCGAAATCTACCGGTACATGCACGGGCAGCCCAGCGCGCGCAGCGTGCGCGAGCGCCGGGAGCTGCTCGCGCGGATGATGGACGAGACCGCGGCGCGCCGGCCCGACGGGCGCGTGCTGTCGGTGGCGTGCGGGCACCTGCGGGAGGCGGAGCAGTCGCGCGCGGTGGCGGAGCGCCGGCTCCAGGAGCTCATCGCGTTCGACCAGGACCCGGTCAGCCTGGCGGAGATTTCACGCCTGCACCCGGACGGCGTCGTGCGGCCGGTGTGCGGCTCCGTGCGCGCGCTGCTCGCGGGCAAGGCGACGTTCCACGACCTGGACTTCGCGTACTCGGCCGGGCTGTACGACTACCTGTCGGACTCCGTGGCCAGCCGCCTCACCGCGCTGCTCTTCCAGATGCTGCGGTCGGAGGGGCGGCTGCTGGTGGCCAACTTCGCGGTGCACCCGCCGGAGACCGGCTACATGGAGGCCTTCATGGACTGGTGGCTCACCTACCGGGACGAGGACGGCATGCGCGGCCTGCTGTCGGAGACGCCGCTGGCGCAGGTCTCCAACGTGCGGCTGTTCCGCGACTCGCAGGACAACGTCATCTACCTGGAAGTGACGCGGCGCTAGCCGGCCGTCAGTGCACGGGGGCGCCGGAGCGGGGCAGCGTGACGGTGAAGGTGGAGCCCTGCTCCGGGGTGCTCTTCACGTCGATGGTGCCGCCCAGCGCCTGGACGACCTCGCGGACGATCCACAGCCCCAGCCCGAAGCCGCCGTAGTGGCGCACGGACACCGCGCGCTCGAAGCGCCCGAAGATGCGCGCCCGGTCCTCCTCCGCGATGCCGATGCCGTGGTCGCGCACCTCCAGCCGCACGCTGGACGCGTCCCCCTCCAGCGTCACCTCCACGGGCCTGCCCGCGCCGTACTTCATCGCGTTGGTCAGGAGGTTGCCCACCACCTGCTCCAGCCGGAGCGCGTCCCAGTGGCCCATGAGGCGCGGCGCGTTGACGTGGAAGCGCAGCTCGCACTCGGCGCGGGAGAGGGACTCGCGGCTGCGCTCCAGCTGGGCGCGCACCAGCGCCACCAGGTCCACGGCGTCGCGCTGGATGTGCAGTTGGCCCTGCGCGATGCGGGAGATGTCCAGCAGGTCGTTGACCAGCCTGCCCAGCCGCTGCGTCTGGGCGTAGGCGGACTCCAGCTTCGCGGTCAGCCTCTCCGGGGCCAGGGGCGCGCCCTTCGCCTTGGCCTGGAGCCCCTGGATGTGCAGCTGCAAGGAGGTGAGCGGCGTCTTCAGCTCGTGCGCGGCGATGGAGAGGAAGTCGTCGCGGCGGCGCACCGCCTCCTGCTCCTCGCGATAGAGGCGGCCCTGCTCCTCGGAGAGGGCGGCCACGCGCTCGAAGTTCTCTGTGTTCTCCAGCGCCGCGCCCGCGAGCACCGTCACGAAGGACGCCAGCCGCTCCTCGTCCTCGCCGAACAGCGCGCCCACCTTGCGGTGGCTGGCCACCAGGCACGCCACGGTCTTGCCGCGCACCTGCACCGGCGCGCACAGCAGGGAGCGCACGCCCAACAGCTCCAGGCTCTCGCTGATGCCGCCGGGCAGGCCCTGGCCCAGGACGGTGATGCCCCCCGTCTCCAGCGCGCGGGCGAGCGCGGTGCGGCCGAGGCCCTGCTGCTTCGCGTCCTCCTCCGACACCACCGTGCGCGGGTCCACCACCGCGCAGCGCTCCGCGCGCAGCAGCTCCAGCATGGACTGGCGCGCGGTCTCGAAGACGGCCTCGCGCGACAGGGCGGACGCGAGCCTGCGCCCCACCTCCAGCACGCGCGGGAAGCGATCCGCCAGCGACAGCGTCCCCACGCCGGCCACCGCTGATTCCGCCTCCGGGTGCAGGCCTTCCTCCATGGCGGCCAGCTCGCGCGTGGCCGCCTCCAGGTCGCGCGCGGCGTCGGGCCAGCCCTGGGCCTGGCCCACCTCGCCCCGGGCCTGGAGGCTCAGCGCGCGCTCCTGGCGCATCTGGAGCAGCTCGGCCACGCGCAGGGATTCATCCAGGTGTCCGCGGGCCCGCGCCGGGTGGCCGCGCAGCGCGCACAGCAGGCCTCGCTCGCGCAGGGCGTGGGGCAGGTTGTTGCGGTAGGTGCGCGCCACGGCGTGGGCCCGCTTCGCCGCGGCCTCCGCCGCGTCCAGGAGCGCGTCGCGCCGCCTCGGGTTCAGGGGGCTGGCCTGCTGCGCCAGCCGCCGTCGCGCGGTGGCGAGCCACGGCGTGATGGGCGCCACGTACTCCTGGCGCAGGTGCGCCTCCTCCACCAGGTGCTCGGCGCGCTCCAGCACCTCCGCGGCGCGCGCCGGCTCCTCCTCGCGCAGCAGGCGCAGGGCCTCCGCCTGGAGCACGCCCGCGAAGGACTGCGGGTCGGTGGCGGTGGGCGCCGCCAGCTCCGTCTCCAGCAGCGCCGAGGGGATGCGGCCCCCGGTGGACTTGACCCACGCCTCCAGGCCCAGGCGCAGCGAGTACCGGTCCCCCAACTCCAGCGCCGCCGCGTGCAGCTTCTGGCTCACCGCCGCGGCCTCCTTCAGCCGGCCCAGGCGGTAGAGCGACATGGCGATCTGGAAGGTGGCGTTGTTCACCTCCCACGGGTCGCCGGTGCGCTCCAGCAGGCGCACCGCCTCGCGGCACTTCTCGATGCACTCGCGGAAGCGCGACGAGGCGTAGAGGGCCAGGCCGTAGAAGTGCAGCGACTGGCCCTGGCCCCACACGTCGCCCTGCTGCTGGCGCAGGGCCAGTGACTTCTCCGCGTACGCATACGCGCGCTGGAACCAGGGCAGGGTGGTGAGCGCGGGCGAGTGCGCGGAGTACGCCTGCGCCAGCTCCGGCGTGGGCGGGTAGCGCTCCGCCAGGTTCATGTCGCGCAGGTGGGCCCACAGCACCGCGGCGCGGCCCCGCTGGTACCAGTAGCCGTACGCGAGCCGGCTGTAGAGGTTGATCGCCAGCAGGTCCTCCTCTCCGCGCGCGAGCGACTTGCGGCCCAGCCACAGGCGCGGCGCGATGGTGTGCGCGGCCTGGGTGAGGATCTCCCACGCGGCGCTCGCGCCGGTGGTGAGCGCATCGGGTGGCACCCAGCGGCCCAGCAGCTTCAGGCCCTGCTCCAGGTACGCGTTCGCCTGCACCGTCTGGCCGCGCTTGAAGGCGAGCTCGCCCAGGTGGCCCAGCGTGCGGCCCTGGTCCAGCCGGTCGCCCGCCAACCGCTGCGCGGCCTCCAGCTGCCGCTGCGCCTCGTCGTAGCGGCCGCGCATCATCAGCGCGGTGCCCAGCCCGGACGCGATGCGGTAGCGGGTGGGGGTGTCCGCGCCCGCCGCGCCGCGCTCCGCGATGCGGTAGTTGAGCTCCGCGGTGTCCAGGGAGAAGCGCTGGCGCGCCTGCTCCGCGGCCACCAGCGCGTAGGGCAGGGCCAGCGCGGGCTCTCCCGCCGCGTCGAAGTGGTAGGCCAGCTCGAAGGGGTCCGTGGGCGAGGCCTGCTGGGCTGCGCGGGCGGCCAGCCGGTGCAGCTCCCGGCGCTCCTCGGGGGAGAGCAGGTCCAGCAGCGCCTCTCGCAGCTTGTCGTGCACGAAGGTGGAGCGCGTGCCCTGCGTCCACAGCATGTGCCGCCGGCGCGGGGGCTCCAGGGCGGTGTGGACGGCCTCCGGCGGCGTGCCGGACAGGGCCGCCACCGCCCGGGCGTCGAACGCCTTGCCCAGCACCGCGCCCACGCTGAGCACGTGCAGGGACTCCGGCGGCAGGAGGCGCAGGCGCCGCACGAGGAAGGTGGCCGCCTGTCGCGAGGAGCGCGCGTGCGCCATCGCCTCCGGCTGCACCCGCCAGCCCTCCGGTCCGGGGATGAGGACGCCGTCCTCCACCAGCCCGTGCAGCACCGCGGACGCCATGAACGGGTTGCCCTCCGCCAGCCGCGTCACCAGCTCCAGGGCCTCCAGGGGCAGCACGCCGGCCATGGACTCCGCCAGCCGCGCCACCTCGTCCGCGCCGAGGGTGGACAGCTTGAGGTGCGCGCCCGGCGTCAGCCGCCGCAGCACGTGGCCGGCGTGGAGGTCCTCGCTGCGAAAGGACACGATGAGCAGCACGCGCCCCTCGCCGGTGCGCCGGCCCTGGGACCACGCCTCCAGCGCGCGCAGGGTGAGGGCGTCCGCCCACTGGCAATCCTCCAGCACCACCACCGCGGGCGCGTCCGGCGTGCCCAGCGCGTGGAGCAGCGCGGTGAGGCTCCAGACGCTGCGGCTCTCACTCAGCGACTCCGGCCCCAGGGCCTTCGACTGGGGCGCCAGCGCGCCGGGGAGCAGCACCTCCTTGAGCGGGGGCAGCACCGCGCACAGGCCGGCCTCCTGTCCCGCGAGCCGCTCGCGCAACAGCGCGCCCAGCGCGGGCTGCTCGCGCGCCGTCGCGGCGATGCCCTCCGCCACGCCCGCGAAGAGCTGGAAGGGCCTCCGCGCGGCCTGGTCCTGCGACTGCCCGTGCAGCACCCACGCGCGCTGGCCCGCGGCGCGCGCGGAGAACTCCTCCAGGAGCCGGCTCTTGCCCCCGCCGGACTCGCCCTCCACCACCACCGCGCGGGCGCCTCCTTCCCTCGCGTGTGACAGCGCTCGCTCCAGCGTCGCCAGCTCCTCGCGGCGGCCCACGAAAGATGGCTCGGTGAGGCTCTGGCGGTGGTCGTACGCGCCGGTGACGAGCGCGGGCTCCGCCTCGCCCCGCGACAGCGCGTCCTCCAGCGCGTCCAGGTCCGCGAGCGCGGCCTCCGCGGACTGGTAGCGGTCGCGCGGATCCGTCTGGCTCAGCCGCCCGATGAGCTCCTCCAGCGCGAGCGGCACCTCCACGCCCACCGGCCTCAGGCGCGGATGCGCGGTGAGGTGCAGGCGCAGCACCTCGCCCACCGACGCGCCCTCCAGCGCGGGGCGGCCCGACAGCGCCTCGAAGAGCACCAGGCCCACCGCGTACAGGTCCGACGGGGCCCCCACGGGCCGGTTGAGGAGCCCCGCCTGCTCCGGCGACAGGTAGCGCGCGGTGCCCACGGGCAGCTCGCGCAGGGAGGGATCCAACCGTTCGCTGCGCGACAGCCCGAAGTCGATGAGCCACGCGGCGGACAGCGGCGTGTCGCGCACCAGGATGTTGGAGGGCTTCACGTCGCGGTGCAGGACGCCCCCGCGGTGCGCCTCCGCGAGCGCCCCCAGCAGGCGCTGGCCCAGGGTGATGGCCTCCGGCAGCGACAGGGGACCGCGCCGCAGCCGCGCCTCCAGGGGCTCACCCTCGATCCAGGGCGTGACGAGGTAGAGCAGGTCGTCGCTGGTGCCCAGGTCTCGCACGGGCACGAGCGCGGGCGCGCGCAGCCGCGACAGCACCTCCGCCTCGTGCTCCAGGCGGTGGCGGGCGGTGGGGACGAAGGCGGACAGGGAGGTGACCTTCACGGCCACGCGCTCGCGGGTGCGCAGGTCCAGCCCCTGCCAGGTGGAGATGCCCCGGCCGGTCTTCACCCGCTGGCGCAGCTCGTAGCGGTTGCCCAGCCGCTGGCCCGGGCGTGGCTCCCCAGGGGTGTCGCCGGCCTGTTGGAAGCCTTGCGCCATGCCGTACCCTCGCGAGCCCTCCACCCTGCCGCTCCCACGCGGCGCGGTCGGCCGGACGTCCCTTTCCACAAGCTGGGTTGCCGCCTGGGTCACCGCCAGGGGCCGCGCCCCATGCCCCGCGGGTGCTGCTTGGGATTTGAACAGTCGGAGCGTCCGCGCTTCGCCGCGGTCTTCCCCAGGGCCCCTGGTCCGTTCGTGGAGCAGCCAGCCTGCCGAGGCCTCGCTCTCCGTGCGGGCGTCAAGCGCGCACCCGGGCCTTCATGGACATCGTGGTTTTCCACCACGGCGGCCGTGAGGAAGTCCGCGCTCCGGTCGCGCGCCGACAGCCGCGCGAATGCGAGCGGCCAGCAGCGTTGCTGGAGGGAAACGGAATGCCGCGCCGCGTTCAATGGGCGCGCTTGACTCGCCTGAGGGCCCGGCGGAAAAGCCGATGGGTTCAGGCGGTCTCCGCTTCCTCCCCCTACAGACCGCCGAGGGAGCCCGGAATTGAAGCTCGCGACGCTCAAGGACGGAACCCGCGATGGGCGGCTCATCGTCGTCAAGCGGGACAACTCCGCTTACGCGCTGGCCACCAACGTGGCCCTCACGCTGCAAGCGGCGCTGGATGACTGGGACGCGAAGGAGCCGCAGCTGCGCGCCCTGGCGCAGCAGCTGGAGGCGGGCACGGTGCAGAGCCGCCCCCTGGACGTGAAGGCGCTCCACGCCCCGCTGCCGCGCGCCTACGAATGGGTGGACGGCAGCGCGTACATCAACCACGTGGTGCTGGTGCGCAAGGCGCGCAACGCGGAGCCGCCCGCCACGCTGCGCACGGATCCGCTGGTGTATCAGGGCGGCTCTGGCGACTTCCTGGCGCCCACCCAGGACATCCCCCTGCGCGACGAGGCGTGGGGCTTGGACTTCGAGAGCGAGGTCTGCGTCATCCTGGGGGACACGCCCATGGGCACGCAGGCCGCGGACGCGGGCCGGTACATCAAGCTGGTGATGATCGCCAACGACGTGTCCCTGCGGAACCTCATCCCGGAGGAGCTGGCCAAGGGCTTCGGCTTCTTCCAGAGCAAGCCCGCCACCGCCTTCGGTCCCTTCGCGCTGACGCCGGACGAGCTGGGCGCGGCGTGGCGGGACGGCCGGGTGCACCTGCGCATGCGCAGCACGCTCAACGGCCAGCTGGTGGGTGACACGGACGCGGGCCCGGAGATGCACTTCTCCTTCCTGGACCTCATCCAGCACCTGACGCGCACGCGCGCCTTCACCGCGGGCACCGTGCTGGGCAGCGGCACGGTGTCCAACGCGGACCGGGAGCGGGGCATCTCCTGCCTCGCGGAGCGCCGGATGATTGAAACCATCGACTCGGGCCAGCCCAGGACGCCCTTCATGAAACCCGGGGACACCATCGAGATCGAGATGCGGGATGGTGACGGGCACAGCCTCTTCGGCCGCATCTCCCAGACGGTGGTGAAGGCGCCATGAGAAACCTGCGGCTGCACAGCTATTGGCGCTCGTCCGCGTCCTGGCGCGCGCGCATCGCGCTGAACTGGAAGGGCCTCCCCTTCGAATACGTCGCGGTGCACCTGCTCAAGGATGGCGGGCAGCAGTTCTCGGACGCCTACCGCGCCCTCAACCCCATGGCCCGCGTCCCCTCCCTGGAGTGGACGGAAGCGGACGGGCAGGCGCGCACGCTCTCCGAGTCCATGGCCATCCTGGAATACCTGGAAGAGCGCGTGCCCTCGCCTGCCCTCCTGCCCGCGGATGCGTACCTGCGCGCGAAGGCGCGGATGCTGGCGGAGATGGTGAACGCGGGGATGCAGCCCCTGCAGAACACGTCGGTGACGCTGCGTGTCAGGGACGTGTTGAAGAGCGACGAGAAGGCCTGGGCGGCGCACTGGAACGCGCACGGGCTGACGGCCCTGGAGGCGGCGGTGCAGGCGACGGTGGGGCGTTATTGTGTGGGGGACGCAGTGTCGTTCGCGGACGTCCTGCTGGTTCCCCAGCTCTACGGGGCCCGCCGCTTCGGTGTAGATCTGAAGCCCTATCCCACGCTGCTGCGCATCGAGGCGGCGTGCAACGAACTTCCCGCCTTCCAGGCGGCGCAGCCAGACCGGCAGCCCGACGCGCAGCCGGTGTAGTCCCCACCATCTTCTTCATCACGAGGAGTCAGCGACATGGGCAAGCAGGAATCGCTGGGCATCAAGGCCCTGGAGAGCATCCACTGGTACGTGCACGACCTGGAGCGCAGCCGCCAGTTCTACACGAAGGGCTTGGACTTCGCGGAGGTGGCGGTGTCCGGGCCGGAGCTGGACGCGCACGGCAAGCAGAAGTCGGCGCTGTTCCAGGCGGGGGAGATCGCGGTGGTGGTGAGCCAGCCGGTGGGCGAGGGCGGCCGGGCGTGGCGTTACCTGCGCAAGCACCCGGACGGGGTGGGGACGCTGAACTTCGAAGTGGAGGACGTGGAGAAGACGTTCAAGCTGCTGGAGTCGCGCGGCGCCACGTTCATCACGGACATCCAGCGCTTCACGGACCCCGCGGGCGGCAAGCTGGCGTTCTTCTCCATCACCACGCCGTTCGGTGACACGACGTTCCGCTTCCTGCAGCGGGACAACTACAAGTCCATCTACCCGGGCTTCCAGGTGCACGCGCAGCCCAAGGGTGGCCAGAACAAGTACGGCTTTGGCCGGGTGGACCACGTCACGTCGAACTTCCAGACGATGAAGCCGATGCTCCTGTGGATGGAGCACGTGATGGGCTTCGAGGCGTTCTGGCACATCGAGTTCCACACCGAGGACGTGGCGTCGCAGCAGAAGCGGGACCACGGCAGCGGCCTGAAGTCGGAGGTGATGTGGGACCCGAAGAGCGGGGTGAAGTTCGCGAACAACGAGCCCTACCGCCCGTTCTTCAAGGCCAGCCAGATCAACCTCTTCAACGAGGACCACCGCGGTGACGGCGTGCAGCACCTGGCCATCACGGTGAAGGACATCCTGACGTCGGTGAAGGACATGCGGGCGAACGCGGGCATCCAGTTCATGCCCACGCCGGGCTCGTACTACGACGCGCTGCCGGACCGCATCCAGCGCATGGGCATCAAGAAGATCGACGAGGACATCAGCGTCCTGCGCGACCTGGAGGTGCTCATCGACGGGGACAAGGAGCGCAGCTACCTGCTCCAGATCTTCATGAAGGACGCGGCGAGCCTCTACAAGCAGGCGGACGCGGGCCCGTTCTTCTACGAAATCATCCAGCGCAAGGGCGACCAGGGCTTTGGCGGCGGCAACTTCCGCGCCCTGTTCGAGAGCATCGAGCGCGCGCAGAAGGCGGAAGGGCGCGTCTAGCCTCGCGCCTCGCGTCGCGGGGGGCTGTCCTCCCGCGACGCATGCGGGCCTGCGGGCCATGGGTCGCGCTCGGGCTGCCCTGGACCCCTGCTAGGGCGCGTAGGGCGCGCATACCTCCAGGGGCATGAGCCACTTGGCGAACTGGGTCCTGACGCCTTTCCGGCCGACTTGGCGATTACAAACCAGACAAATCTCCATGCCCACCTGCGTCGCATAGGTGGCATCGCTGTAGTATTGGACGTTGAAAGTGGCAGTGCAGAGGTCCAGCGCGTCCTCACGCGTCGAGAGTGGGGTTTCCTCCCCCATGTCCGCGTCCTGGTCCGCTTCGACGCCGCCACAGACCGCCAGCGGTTCCAACGACAGAAGTCCGCAGATGATGTGCTTTTGCATGTTTTGTCTTGGTCGGATTTTGTGAGTTGCTACTCTGTCTCGCTTGTGTCTGGGAACTCATCCAGTACCCATCCTCTCAAGAGGGCTTGGGTCGTCTAGGCTCTCCCCATGCGAATGCTCTTGCCGCTGCTGCTGGCGGGCCTGATGGGGTCGGGATGTCAGACCGCTGAGAAGCGGCCGAAGGCGCTGGACTGCGGCGCCACCTACGTCGCCTGTGGCTGCGGCTGCTGCGGAGGGACGGAGCCGAAGGTGACCTGCCTGTCGTGCGCGAACGGCGACGACCTCCAGGCGCTCATTGAAGCGGACCAGAAGGCGGCGAAGGATCCGCAGTGCGCCACCGCGGGCTGCTCTCCCGGGACGAAGTACGTCTACTGCGACGCCAATCCCGGATGAACCTCATCGAACCCGTCATCCTCACGGGCGCCGTGGTCGGAGGCGCGATGGGCGCGGTGTGGGGCTTCGCGTCTGGAGTCGGGTGGGCGGTGGGCGGCCTGCTGGCGGGTGTCGTGTTGGGCGCTCTGACGGGTCCGTTGCTGCTGCTCCTCCTCGCGGGGGTGTTCTCGCTGGTGGAGCGGGGACGTCGCCGGGCACGCGAGGCCCCACCGGAGAAGCCTCGTTGACGGCGCCTTGGTATCCTGGCTCCTCATGACATCGCCAGAGCAGCCCCGGGACTGGGAGGAGCTGGAGCGCAAGGTTGCGCTGAGGGAGCCACTTCCCGACACGGTGCTTTGTCCGCGCTGTGGTGCACCGCTCCAGATTCAATACACCCTCCATTCAGGACGGACCTCTGTCGGCATCCAGTGCGATGGATGTTCGGACGCTGTCCGGCTCTGTCGCATTACCGCCAGCGAGGTCGACGCCCCGACGCTCCGAGAGCCTCCGGCGCACGGGGCCCGCCTGCTGCTGGTGGTCGAGCAGTCCTTCGCCATCGAGCGGCGTGGACTCCTCGTTGTTCCCGACGTGGACCTGGGGGAGCGGTCGCAGGTGTCGCTCCACGTGGCGTTGCGGAGGCCAGAGGGTGGCGTGCTGCATGCCGACGCATTGGCTCAGGTCCCGCTTCTTTCGGGCGGGGCCCGGGTGCGGCATGTTCATCACGTGCTCTGCTTCCAGACGCTGTCGAAGCAGGATGTGCCCTTGGGCACGGAGGTCTGGCTGCTCGGGGAAGCGGAGGGCTCTTGATGGCTTCGGCCGGTGCATCAGGCTGAGCTATGTTTGAGTCGCCTATGCGAGATATCTTTAGCGTGCTTGATGAGGCTCGGAAATATCCGGAGCTGGTTTCTGCTGTGGATAATTCTCGGCGCGGTGATCAGCTGCGAAGCCTGGAGAGTTTTCTGCGTGGCTATTCCATGGCGTTGAGCGATCAGGGGGTGCAAGGGATTGTTGCTGATTTCACTCAGCAGTTCGCGAGGTATCTCTACCGGACGCAAGGGTGGAGTGCGGCCTGTGGCCCGGTTTCCGCTGTCCTCAGGTCCACGAAAACCGAGGAGGAGGCGTGGGAGGTGTTTTGGAGGATGATGGATGGGTTTCGTGAGTCATTGTCGGTGCGGTAGACAATGACCGCGACGCGCCCGGGCCTGTTCCTCCCTGGGCGGTCGCTGCGAAGTCCCGCCCTACGGCGTGGCGATGAAGGGCAGGGCGGCCACGGTGACGGTGCCCGCGTCCCCCGCCAGCGTCAGCTCCGTGCCCGGCTCCAGTGAGTCGCGGTGCACGTACCCCAGCGCCACCCGCTGGCCCTTCACCGGCGAGCGCACCACGCTCGTCACCCAACCCACCTTCTTCTCCCCCCGGCGCAGCTCCGTGCCGGGCGCCACGTCCGCCTCGCCCAGGAGCAGCCCCGCGAGCTTCCGGTTCATGTGCCCCCGGAAGGTGGCCCGGGCGATGACCTCCTGCCCGATGTAGCAACCCTTGTTGTACGCGATGGCGTTCGTGAGGTTCGCCTCCAGCGGAATGGTGGTGTCCACCATGTCCTGCCCGTAGCGCGGCACCCCCGCCTCCACCCGCACCAGCTCCAGCGCGTCGAACCCCAGCGGCTTCAGCCCGTGCGCCTCGCCCGCCTGTGCGAGCGCCGTCCACACCGCCTCCAACCCTGCGCGCGGCACCAGCACGTCCACCCCGGACAGCCCGCCCGGCAGCGCCGTCCCCACCAGCCACACATCCTGCCCCGCCACCGTCGCCCGGCGGCTCGAGAGCGGCGCCGGCGGCTCCAGGGGGCCCCCCGGGACAGCGGCCAGCACCTGGGCCGTCCGGGGACCGAGCAGCTTGAGCCAGCCCAGCTCCGGGGTGCCGTCGTGCAGCTCCGCGTCCTCGGAGATGAGGTACTTGTCCAGGAACTCCCGCACCTTGGCGCCCAGGCCGGGCTCCAGGTCCAACAGGAGGTCGTCCGCCCGCTTGAGGATGCGCGCGTCCCCCACCATGGCGCCCTTCACCGTGATGAAGGCGGCGTAGGCGGCCGAGCCCACCGGGAGGTTCTTCACCTCCTGGGTCACCATGCCGTGAAGGAAGGAGGCGCGATCCTCCCCAGTTATCCGGAGGATTTCGCGGTAGGACGCATCGTGGAGTGCCACGGCGTCGCGCGCCGCGCCATACTCCGCGCCCACGTCTCCATACCCGGCCACCACTTCACGGCCACCCACCGGAATGAAGCGGGCACCCGCCTGCTCGTGAACAAAATGCAGCGTCAGCGGTTCCATGCCCGTCGCTATATAGAGGCGCAGGAGCGAATGCCACGATGGATGTGAAGCAGCTTGCGGCCTTCCAGGGCTTCTCCCCCGAGAAGCTCCAGAAGCACTCCGTCTTCCAGTCCGGTCGCTTCTTCCTCGACGTCTACTGCCTGGCCCCGGGCCAGGCGCAGAAGCCCCACCGGCATGCCACGTCCGACAAGGTATACCTCGTGCTGGAGGGAAGCTGCCGCTTCCGCATCGGCGACGAGGAAGCCACGCATGGCGCCGGTGCCACCCTCTTCGCCCCGGCGGGCTCCGAACACGGCGTCGTCAATGACGGCCCGGACAACGCCCGCCTCCTCGTCTTGATGACCCCGCCTCCGGAGCACGCATGAGCAAGAAGGCCCCGACCCCGGCCCCCGTCCCCACCCGTGGCGCACTCGCGCTGCTGGTCCTGGGCATCCTCACCAGCGCTCTCGCCGTGTACCAATGGGTGGAGCTGCTCACGCTGCGCGCCGGCGGCTCCACCAGCTGCGGCATCAGCGAGCACGTCAACTGCGAGACCGTCTGGAACTCCGACTTCGCCAGCGCCGTGCACGACACGCTGGGCGTCCCCATCGCCGGCCTGGGGCTGGTGTGGGGGCTGACCGCCGTGGGGCTCGCCGCGCTGTACCTCGCGTGGGCCAAGGCGGGCCGCACCGTGCGTCCCGCCGCCAACGGCCTGCGCCTGCTGGCGCTCGCGGGCGTGGGGTCCGTGGCCGTCTTCGCCATCGTCAGCGCCCGCCTGGGCGTGGTGTGCCCCACCTGCATGGGGACCTACGCGCTGGTGCTGGCCTTCGCGGGCGTCGCGTGGCGTGGCCTGCCCGGCGCCCTGCTGCCCCAGGCGGGTGAGTGGGGCGACACGCTCAAGTGGACCGTGGGCCTCGCCATCGTCGCCTTCGTCGCCATGCAGATGCCCGGCCGGGCCACCCCTCACGCGCCGAAGGCGGGCGCCTTCCTGCCGCCCGTGGCGTCCACTCCGGCGACGTCGCCGGGCACCTCCAGCCCGGACGTGCCGTCCGCGCCCCCGCCGCCGGCCACGCTGGAGGCGTTCCTCGCCAGCCTCCCGCCGGATCAGCTGCAGTTCATCTCGGACGTGCTCGCCATGTACCGGGCCGCCACGCCGAAGATCGCCGCCTACTCGCCGCGCACGCTCTTCGGTCCCGCGGACGCGCCGGTGAAGGTGCTGGAGTGGACCGACAGCAAGTGCCCCCACTGCAAGGCGCTGGTGGAGGAGCTGGCCCTCATCAAGAAGCACGCCCCCGCGGGCATGCTGTCCGTGGAGGCACGCCAGTTCCCCCTGGATGGCCAGTGCAACCCGGCCATCCCCAACCGCGGGCCGGACGCGCTCAGCGTGCGCTGCGCCGCCGCTCGCGCCACGGTGTGCCTGGAGGGCGCGAAGGACTTCTGGACGCTGCGCGAGAAGCTGTTCGCCGCGCAGGCCTTCCTGGACACCGACAAGGTGATGGAGATCGCCAGCTCCGGCTCCGTGGCGCGCCCGCAGCTGGAGGCGTGCATGTCCGCGCCGGAGACCATCGGCAAGCTGCGCCAGGACGTCGAGTACGCCCTGAAGTACAACATCCAGGGCACGCCGCTGGTGCTGGTGAACGGCCGGGAGGTGCCCCCGTCCGCGGCGTTCATCTACGCGATGGTGCTGGCGGCCGGAAACACCAACGCCCCCGCCTTCGCCACCCTGCCGCCCCCCCGCGCGCGCGGCGCGGGCAACGGCCACGAGGGCCACGCCCACCCGTAAGGGAGGGGGCGCCGCACGCCATGGGCAAGCGCGACAAGAAGGAGGAGGCCCCGCCGCCGGGGCCCTTCAACAACCCCTTCGCCGCCCTGTCCGCGCAGCGCGAGGCGCTGCCCGCGGGGCCGCCTCCGCCGCCTCCCCGGGAGAGGCCCGAACCCAAGGGCCCCGCGCGCGCCGTGGTGCGCATGGAGCGCAAGGGCCGGGGCGGCAAGGAGGTGACGGTGGTGGAGCAGCTGGGGCTGCCCGCGGCCCAGCTCGACACCTGGCTCAAGGCGCTCAAGGGCGGCCTGGGCTGCGGCGGCGTGGTGGAGGAGGACGCGCTGGTGTTGCAGGGCGACCAGCGCGAACGGCTCCCCGCGCTCCTGGAAGCGCGGGGCGTCCGCAAGGTCATCGTCGGCTGACGGCGCCGGTGGGACGTCCCGGGTGGAGGGCCTCCACCCGGGGAACCGCCGCCAGGACTACAGCGCGGCGATGATGGCGTCGGTGAACTCGCGCGTGGTGGCGCTGCCGCCCAGGTCGCCGGTGCGCACCTTCACGTCGCCGCCGTAGACCTTCTGGATGGCGCCGGACATGCGGCGGGCCTCTTCCTTCAGGTCCAGCCACTCCAGCATCATCACCGCGGACATCATCAGCGCGGTGGGGTTCGCGATGCCCTTGCCCGCGATGTCCGGGGCGGTGCCGTGCACGGCCTCGAAGACGGCGGTGCGCTCGCCGATGTTGGCGCCCGGCACCATGCCCAGGCCGCCCACCAGGCCCGCGCACAGGTCGCTGACGATGTCGCCGTACAGGTTCTCCAGCACCATCACGTCGAAGCGGGTCGGGTCCTTCACCAGCTGCATGCAGAGGTTGTCGACGATGACCTCGTCGTAGGCGATCTCAGGGAACTCGCGGCCGACCTTGCGGCAGCAGTCCAGGAAGAGGCCGTCCGACAGCTTCATGATGTTCGCCTTGTGGATGGCGGACACCTTCTTGCGGCCGTTCTTCTTGGCGTACTCGAAGGCGAAGCGCGCGATGCGCGTGGAGGCCTTCTCCGTGATGATCTTCAGGGACTCCACGACGCCCGGCACGATGATGTGCTCCAGGCCGGCGTACAGGTCCTCGGTGTTCTCACGCACCACCACCACGTCCACGTTCTCGTAGCGCGTCTTGACGTTGGGGACGCTCTTCACCGGGCGCAGGGAGGAGTACAGGTCCAGCCGCTTGCGCAGGCCCACGTTCGCGGACGGCAGGCCGCCGCCCACCACGGTGCCGGTGGGGCCCTTGAGGGCCACGCCGCTGCGGAGGACCGCCTCCACCGTCTCGTGGGGGAGGTTGGTGCCGAACTTGGCCACGACCTCCGCGCCCGCGTCCTTGAACTCGAACTCCAGGGGGACCTTGAGGGCTTCGAGGACGCGAATGGTGGCCGCCGAGACTTCCGGGCCAATGCCGTCGCCGTTGATGACCGTCACAGTGCGCGTGTTCGCCATGGGGGCGGTTCACACCACAAATCCGGGGGGGCCGGAAGGACGAAAGCGGCCCGGCTTCACCCAAGGGCATGGCCCCCATCAGCCCGGGGGCCCCTCTCCCCTGGCCGCCAGGCGGGCGGGGAGGGGTAGGACGTGCTCCCCCTCGCGTGAAACACGGCTCGCCGCCGGGGGCATCCCGGGCTGGCGGTGTCTGGATGTCTGTCGTTGCCTCGCGAGCAACGCGTGTGATGCCTCGTGTGGTCTGGGCGTCCTCATCGCCTGACTGCGTCCTCTCTGGAGCGCGCGCCGGGAAGGCTCGGCACGCCACGTGCTCAGGGGCTCCCGCGACCGGCGGGCCGTCCTGGCCCGTCGCACTCCCCAGGATGAGGTTTCCATGAGCTTGCGCAGAACTCCCTTCCGGCTGCCGCGCCCCGTGCGGTGGGCCGTGTTGTCCACCGTGACGCTGGCGGCGCCCCAGGCGCTGGCGGCCGACTGCCCCCAGCCGACGCTGACCCAGTGCACCGACGTGGACTACCGCGCCTCCGAGTGCGGCAAGGTCAACGACGGGTCCTGCCAGGGGTTGCTGGAGTCGGAGTGGAAGGCCCGCTACGAGGTAGCGCCCAAGCGCAACGCGCTCGTGCCCGACAGCATGGGCGGCGGCGTGGAGCAGGTGGCGGTGCAGGACGACCCCGTCACCGACACGCTCTTCTCCGGCTCGGATGAGACGGTGCTGGGGCAGGTGCAGCGCGGCCAGGTGCTGGCGCGCAAGGGTTACAAGAACCTCACCAAGGCGGAGCAGGCGTACAACAAGCAGCGCGAGGAGTGGGACGGCAACGGCATCGTGGCGCGCTCGTGCCAGGAGTACGTGCACGAGAAGTACTACGACTACAGCCGCTTCGAGCAGGACGCGGGCGCGTTCGGCGACAACTTCCGCGCGGTGTTCGACTTCGCCTACGGCTCCAAGGGCATCGCGGAGCGCACGCTGTACAGCAAGGACGGCCAGAAGCTGGCGCCCCTCTGGGACGGCAAGACGCGCGTGGAGAAGAACGCGTACTTCCGCTTCGTGCCGGGGGCGTACCCCAAGGGCACCAAGGCCTACTCCTTCTCGTCGGAGGCGGCGAAGAAGGCGAACAACGTGGAGGCCCGCCAGGCGGTGCTGCCGTCGGACGCGTGGCACCAGGCCATGAGCAAGTCGCTCGCCAAGGTGGCGGACGACGTGCTCAACGAGTCGCAGCAGCGGCAGGAGACCTTCGTGGCCCTGCTCACGCAGCGCGAGGCCGTCTACCTCGGGTGGCAGCGCGCGGCGGAGGCGCTGCGTGGCCGCGACCTCAGCACGGCGGAGCTGGACGTGAAGGCCGCCGAGCGCCTGTACGGCCTGGACCAGGCCCTGGAGGAGTCGCTGGTGAAGGCGGACGCGGAGGGGTGCCTCGTCGCGGACAGGGTGACGGCGTGTGACTGGAGCCCGCGCCGTTACAAGGCGATGGTGGACGCGGTCATGGTGCCCCGCCGTGAGTTGAACCTGGGCCAGTGCCTGACGGCGACCGGCAACGACTTCGGCGCGGAGAGCTTCATCCGCAACGCGGACCGGCTGAAGATCAAGGGGCTGGAGCTGAAGGACTACACGGTGAGCCCCGTCGCGATGACCACCTACCTCAAGGCGCTGCTGGAATACCTGGCGACGCTTCAGGAGCCGGTGCAGCCCGCGACGATGACCAAGCGCCGTTCGAAGGACTTCTCCGCGAGCGGCTACTCGGGCGACAACCGCTTCGGTGGCGGCTATTCGTTCCGGGCCGGCTGGGAGCTCACCACGCCCGGCACCGCGTTCAATGGCAACTGGTGTGACACCAACGCCAGCATCTTCAGCGAGCTGAACATCTACGCCAACGTGTTCAGCTCCGTGCGCAAGGAAGTGGCGCACCTGGAGGGCCGCGCCTCCACGGAGACCTCCTCCATCCGTGCGCAGCTGAGCGCGCGCCTGTTTGGCTATTCCGTCTACACGTTCGACCGCTCCTACCCGGCGCGCTTCACCTTCATTGAGAACAAGCCCATCGTGGAGAAGGACGCGGCCAAGGTGTCCGCCACGTTCATGGTGTGGATCATCCCCGTCACCGTCACGGGCGGCATGTCCGTGGAGGTGGGCCTCCACGCGTCGCTGGGTGGGGCGCTCGGCCGTGACTGCACGCGCAACCTCATCACGCTGGACCTGATTGGCGACGTGGGGCCGTACACCGCCGCGAACGGCTTCGCGTCCGTGGCCATCGGCGTCCCGGGCTTCCAGGTGGGCGTGCGCGGCCAGGTGCTCCTCGTGCGCTTCGACCTGCCGTTGCAGGGCCGCATCGGCGTCGCGCTGAGCTCTCCCACGCACCCGACGAACCCCAACACGCTGTTCCTCACCCTGGGGAGCAGCCTGGACATGACGCTGCGCACGCTGGATGGGCGGATCGCCGTCTTCGTGGAGGCGCTCTTCATCAAGGCGGAGCTGCCCATCGTGTCCTGGACGGGCTTCGGCACCACCACCCGCCTCTTCAACGACCAGTACGCCCTGCCGCTCGCGCAGCTGTACTAGCCGCACCCGCAGGACCCCGGGGCCGCCTCCCACGGCCCCGGGCGTGGTTCCCCTTTCTTCCCGACTGATTCGCTGGAGTGTTTCATGCGTCGCTCGACCCTCGTTCGTGGCGTGGCTGGCCTGGGTGCCCTGTTGTGTCTGGGGGCGCTGCCCGTCTGGCTGTCTCCGTCCTCCCCATCCGCCGCGGCGGTCGAGACCGCCCAGTCCTCCCGGCGGCTGCCCTTGTCCCGCTGGCGCGTGGGCGAGGCGCATACCTTCCATCTCGTCTGGGATGACCTGACGCGCGTGGCGCTGCCCATGACGGGCCCGGACGCCTCGCGGCCGAGCCTGCTCGAAGGTGCGTTCCACCTGGATGGCGAGCTCACGCTCCAGGCGCTGGAGTCGCGCGCCACGGGCACGCGGCTGCGGCTGACGTTGCAGCGGCTGGAGCGGCACGAGGCGCTGCTCGCGGGCCAGCCGCTGTTGCCCGACGCGGCGGCCGTCCAGACGCACCTGCCGGCCACCGCCAGCGCGTGGCTGGAGTTGGATGCGCGCGGCGGGCTCCAGGCGGTGCGCTTCTCCGAAGCGGAGCCCCCGCTGTTCCGCCAGTTCGCCCAGACATTGGCGGCGGAGCTGTTCCCCTCCGAGCTGCGCGACGCGGCCTCGTGGACCGCCACCGAGTCCACGCAGACGGGGGACGTGGAGGCGGCGTTCGCGTTCGAGGGAGACGATGCCGCGAGGCTGACGCGCCGGAGGACGCGCTACCAGATGCTGCGGGCCGCGGGGGGGGCGACGGTGGCGAAGCAGGAGCTGGGGTCGCTCACGAGCTTCGACCGGGACGGGGACGGACACCTCGTGGCGGTCACGCAGGACGAGGTGCTGGACGCGATGGGGGTGGACGGACGCACGTTGGTGTCGCGGCGGCTGCGATTGCGGTTGACGTACCAGTCGCGGGAGATGCGGCCCCTGCCGCCCTCGGGGGAGGACAAGGGGGTGATTCGCACGCCGTCGCAGATTGCCTTTGAAGTGGACCCGGAGATGGCGGCGTTGAAGGGGCAGGCGGATGGGATGACGGTGGATGAGCTGCTGGAGACGCTGGAGAACGCCAGCGGTCCGGAGGCCATCGCGGGGTTGGATGTGTTCGCGCGGCGCGCGGTGGCGGCGCTGAAGCTGGAGCCGGGGCGCAGCCAGGAGCTGGCGCGGTTGTTCCTCAAGCCGGGCGCGCACCCGGGCATGCGGGAGCTGATGTTGGACCTGTTGGTGGGGGCGGGCCATGCCCAGGCGCAGGCCACGCTTCGCACGTTGCTCCAGTCGCCGCAGGCCCGGGAGCACGCGGGCGCGTACGTGATGATGGTTCAGCGCGCGGGGTTCCTGACGAAGCCGGAGCCGGAGACCGGTGTGATGCTGAACGGGCTGCTCGGCCGGGCGAAGGCGGAGCATGACGTGCCGGTGGAGCGCGCGGCGTCCTACGCGCTGGGGGCGTGGTCCTCGCATCTGCGGCCGGACTCGGCGGAGGCGCGCGACGCGCTGCGCACGCTGGAGAACGGCCTGGCGCAGGCCACCGGTGACGAGGCGCGGGCGCACGCGCTCCGAGCCCTGGGCGGGACGGGGGCGGAGCGGCTGGTGGACGTGGCGTCGCCGCACCTGCGCGCGGAGTCTCCGGAGGTGCGGTCCGCCGCGGCGGATGCGCTGCGCCGCGCGCCACAGGAGCTGGCCACGCGCCTGATGCTGGACGCGCTGGAGACGGAGACGGACCGGGGCGTGCAGCGGGCGTTGCTGGACGCGCTGAACACGCGGCCGCTGGACGCCTCCGCGCTGGAGCACCTGCGGGCCTGGGTGGTGGCCGGGCGTCTGGCGGCGGGCGAAGAGGCCGCGCTGGTGGCCGTGGCGGCCCAGCACCTGGATGGCGGGGCGCCGGTCTTCCAGATGCTCCAGGCGCTCGCGCTGCGTCCGGGCATGCAGGGCCCCACGCGCGCCCATGTGTTGTCATTGATGGCGCAGGTGGGCGCGCAGCTTGGGGGCTGACGCACCCGGTGTGACGGGAGCGCTATCGCTGGACGGCGGGGATCCGCCATCCCCGCACGTCCACGGCGTAGGTGGCGCCCACGTCCAACGTCAGGCCCTCCGTGACACACACGCCCTTGCCGGGCGTGAAGGCCACGAGGACGACCCCATCGGACAGGCTCTTGGCAAGGACGTCATAGGACTCGCGGCGCATGAAGCAGAGTTCATCCGCCGAGGCGTTTCGCGGGGGCTTCGCGTCGCGAGGCAGGAAGTCGTCCATCGCGAGTTGGACGGCGGCGGCGAGGGTGCTGGGGATGAAGGTGTGCTCTCCAGGGGGAAACCCCAGTGGGAACTGGAACGCCGCGGCTTCCGCTGGAGGCGCATGCGTCGGTCGGAATGGGCGGTGGAAGAGATCGCACCCCGTCAGCGAAAGGGTCATGAGCAGGAGAGCGAACTGGTTCATGGTGTTCCCGCGAAGGGACGCTAACTTTCTTCCACGGGCGTGACGACACCCAGGTCCTTGTCGAGTTCCGACTTCAGGAGCCCGATCAAGCTCCTGGGGCTCGAACACGCCCCTCCGGGAAGAACGAACCGTCGAGTTCAACGCCGTCACCACGTCCCTGCTCCGAATCCGCGTCAACAACTCCAACCGGCAGTGGGGCCTCGCGTCCGTCAACGAGCTCAAGGTCCTGGGCTGGCGGCACTGATCCACGCCGCGGGCGCCTCCGCGCCGTGAGTCAGTGATTGAAGGGTGACGGCGGGCGCGAGGGCTGTGGGGGGCGCGTGCCCGTCGTGGTGCGTGGGCGCTTGCGGCGCTGGATGGCGTAGGGCCGGTAGAAGCTCTCCCAGAGCGCGGCCCGGCGCCCCCGGGGCCGCGTGCGCAGCTCTCCCAGCGGGGCCCGGATGAAGAACGAAGCGGTGAAGAAATAGCCCGCCGCCAGCGTGAGCAGCACCAGCGACACCATCACCACCGGCCCGGGGATCCACGCCACGTGCGCCCGCTCCGCGAAGTCCGCGAGGTCGGTGGGCGGACGCGGATGGCTGTAGACCTTGAAGAACCACGTCACCAGCAGGACGATGAGGATGGGCCCGTACGCGCGGTTGAGCCGCGTCGCGATGGCAGACCCCAGCGAGAGCTGGATCTGCGGCCGGGACATCTCCGCCGCCAGCTCGCGCAGCGCGTCGGGATCCACCGGCTCACGCCGCAACATCGGCGCCCACCAGCCGTCCTCCAACAGCCGCACGCGCCGGTTCCACAAGTCGTAATAGCGATAGCGCCGCGCCTCGATGAGCATGAAGGACACCACCATCCAGATGCCCACCAGGAACGTGACGTGGGAACTCCCCGGTGTCGCGAAGCCGAAGGAGATCACCGCCGCCGTCGTCGTGAGCGCCCAGTTCGTCGTCGTGTCCAGCCGCGTGCGCCACGTGTCCGAACGGCTCAGCTCCCCACGGAAGAGCTGTGCCATGGCCTGCTGGGAGACCTCGGGCTGCTCCAGGTCGTTCTGCCTGCGCTCTTTGCCGCTCATCCGTGCCCGGAAAGGTGGGGACGACCGCCTCCTCCGGCCAGGGCTGACAGGCCGCCAGGCGCTCGAAGCCACCGGCGGCCCCACGTCCGTGCGAAGCCAGACACTCCCAGGCTCCCGGAAGGGCCCGGGTGGCTGGACGCCCGAGGAGTGCGCATCGTGCGCCCTTGAACGTGCCTTCCTCCGAGATCGCCATCAACGCCCTGTCGGGCCTGCTCTCCGACGAGGGCGAGCGCATCACCCGCCTGTGGGCCAAGCGCCTGCGGGCGGAGACCTATGAAGTCGAAGTCCCCGGCCGCGACCTGCGCGCCCCCTTGCGCCACCTGCTGGACGAGCTTGTCCGCCTGCTCGAGGACCGAGGGGAAGACGCCATCCGGCTGTGGCCGGAGGTGGTGCGCTCGCACGGGGCCTTCCGGTACGACCAGAACTTCGAGCCCGAGGACCTGACGCGCGAGTTCAAGTCGCTCCAGGAGGTCCTGCTCTACGTGTACGCGCGCCGCAACGGGGGCGTCATCGACGCGGACGTGGCGGACCTGGTGTCGGAGCTCATCTGGGAGGCGGACGCGTCCGCGCAGGCCTCCTATGCGCGCGTGCTCAAGACGGAGGAGGTCCGCTTCCGCGAGGCGGCGGTGATGGAGTCGGTGCTCAACCACGTGGAGGTGGGCATCCTCCTGGCGGAGACGGACGGCATGGTGTCCTTCGCCTCGCCGCCGGTGAGCCGGTTGATGGGCGTGCCCATGCGCGCGGTGGTGGGCGCGCGCGCCACCGCGTCCCTGGGGCCCGTCCTCACGCAGGTCAACGCCCGGCACCCCACCGGCGAGCCGTTCAAGGTGCATGACATGCCCTTCCTGCGCGCGCTGCGCGAGAAGGGCCCGGTGCGCGGCGTGATGATGATGGTGGAGCGCCCGGGCGGCAGCGACGCCACGCTGGAGATGAGCGCCACGCCGGTGTGGGAAGAGGACCAGGGCCTGGCCGGCGTCATCCAGACCTTCAGCGACCGCACCGAGGCGGCCGTGAAGACCAAGGCCCTGGAGAACGCCCACGACGAGGTGCGCAGGCTCCAGGGGCAGTTGCTGCGACGCACCCGCCAGCAGGCGTTGGGCCAGCTGGCGAGCGGCGCCGCGCACGCGCTCAACAACTTCCTCAACGTGCTGCGGCTGCGCATCACGCTGCTGCAACGCGAATACAAACCCGAGCACGTGGAGGCACTGGACAAGACGGTGCGCCAGATTGGCGAGCTGGTCGCGCGGCTCCAGGAGTTCAACGTGCAGCGCACCGAGGAGCGCCTGGCCGACGTGCCGGTGGACCAGACCGTGCGCGAGGCGCTGGAGCTGGCCCGGGGCGAGCTGGAGCAGCGCGAGCACCCCGTGCACGCGGAGCTGGAGCTGGGCTTCCCCTGGGAGGTGAAGGTGGACGCGGGCTTCTTCCGAGAGCTCATCGTCAACCTGCTCCTGTCCGCGCGCGACCGCATGGAGGGCGGCGGGACGCTGGTGGTGCGCACGCGCCCGGAGGGCGAGGGCTGGCTGGACCTGCGCCTGGAGGATGCCGGCCCGCCCTATGCCCAGGATGAACTGGCGCGGCTGTTCGACCCGCTGCGCCGGGACCCGGGTGCGCCGCAGTTCTCCCTGTTCCTCGCGGTGGCGCGCTCCCAGGTGCAGCGCTGGGGAGGAGAGCTGACGGTGGAGAACCGGCGGGACGGCTCGGGCGCGAGCTTCATCGTGAGGCTGCCGCGCGTCAGCGACGCCCGGGCCGAAGTCCCCGGGGCCCCCGCGCCGCCGCCGCTGGCTCCGGGCGGCGTGCCGCGCCTGATGCGGCCCGCGCGCCGCGTGCTGGTGGTGGACGACGACCTGGACAACGCCCGGATGATGGCCGAGGTCCTGGGTGAGGAAGGCTATGACGTACAGGTGGCGCACAGCCCGGAGCTGGCGCTGCGCATCTGGGAGAAACAGCCCTTCGACGCCGCGCTCCTGGACGCCGTGATGCCGGAGATGACCGGCTGGGAGCTGGCGCGCGAGCTGCGGCGACGCTCGCCGCAGACCCTGCTCGCCATCGTCACCGGCATGGACGTGCGCGGGCAGAACCGCGCGAGCCTCGCGCAGGTGGACGCGGTGTTTCGCAAGCCCATCGACGTGGGCGCGCTGGATGACTTCCTCTCACGGAGCCGCACCGAGGAAGAGCTCGCCGAGGGAGCAGCCCCACACGACGCTACGCATTGAGCCGCGTGAGACTTCGGCGGCCTTTCACTCTTTCGCCCGGCGCCCTGAAGCGCTGTCAGGTCTTCTGCCCAGACATGGGCTGTGCTCGGATGCGCATGTATGTGTTTTGTTTTCCCTGGCATCCAGGCTTGCAGCCTCTGATGAACGTCAGGACAGCGGCGACGCAGGCGCATGCTGCCGCGGCCGAGGACGATGAAGCCGATGTCGTGAGCAGGTCCGCGCTCCGCGGACGGGCCTCGGAGCCGATGACCGGGGTGATTCAATGACCCTGGATTGCCGCGAAGAGCTACTGCGTGGAGGGTATGGCAGCTGTGGCAAGACCCTGGGGTCGGCTCCCTGGCCTGAGCCCCCTCTGGGAACGTGGGTGGGGCGAAAGCTGGAGGTTGTGCCAATGAGGCATGTCTGAACGCATCTCCATTAGTTGACGAACGGAGGGGTGCAAAAATCCCCCGGCCCATCCATAAGAAATCCCCCGCCGCACTGCTCTCCGCTCGGGCAATCCGAAGTCTCTTTGCACGCCCGCTGACACGTACCTGCCGACCCCGGTGTTGTCAGCGGCCAGAACATGCACTCCAGCCCCTCCTCGCAGACGTCGCTACTCTTGCAGCTCCCTCCATCTTGAACATGTGCTTGGGCCATCTTGGGACCACGGCTCGCAGCACAGGATGAAAGGAGAATCAGAAGCACCAGCAAAGGCCATTCGGGCTTCATGTTCTCATCTGCAAGGCGCTGATGTCCTATTCGCGAGGTCCTTGTTGGCCAACGATTGTGGTGTCGTGGAGTCATATCCGCGATTCAAACACTGGTTGCCCTCTGTCCGATAGACGAGCCCCGTCCATTCGACGGAGAAGTCATGCCCAGTGGTCGGCATCCACGCATCGGTGTCCCTCAAGGAGCAACTCCTCTGGGGGTGCACCTGTGAAATCGTGGAGGGACCCCGGCAGGCTCTGCTGGAGTGGGCCCACCGGTACGACGCGCATTGGCTATTGGAGCGCCACGACTTCCTCTCGCCGGGTCAGGCCCGGCGGGTTCCACGACCTCTCCCCGTCGCCGTGAAGACAGGGGAGGGGAAGGCGGGGCTGGGCGCTCCCGGCTCGGACCATTAGAGTCCGCGCGTGATTTCCCCGGCGGAACTGGAGCGCCTGCGCCGCAAGGTGGAGGCGGGAGACGTGCTCAGCGGCGCGGAGCTGGACGCGCTGCGCGCCGAGGCCGCGAGGAGCCCCGGGCCCACGCTGCGCCTCACGGTGGCGCACGCGCTGGTCAACGCGGACGCGGAGCGTGAAGCCCTTCCCTGGATGCAGTCGCTGCGCCGCGACTTCCCGAAGGACCTCCAGGTGCGCCTGGGCCTCGCGCGGGCGCTGCTGGGCCTGGAGCGGCACCGCGAGGCGGAGGTGGAGCTGCGGGACGCGCTGGTCCTGAGCCCTGGGGATCCCGAGGCGCTCAAGGTGCTCGCGGTGCTCGCGCTGCGACAGGGCGAAGGCGCGCGGGCCCGCGCCTACGTGGCCGAGGCCGTGGAGCGTGACCCCTTCGACGCGGAGGCGAAGCTGCTGCGCGCGGAGCTGGAGGCCGCGGACCTGCCTCCGCCCCCGGCGCCCGAGGAGCAGGTGCTGCGTCCGGAGTTCACCGCCGCGCTCACCGCCGCGCTGGGCCGCGCGGGCGTGGGCTTCCGGCGCCAGGGCCGGGACCTGCTGGTGAAGCTGTCCTCCGGAGGCGTGGGCCGCGTGGACGTGGGCTCGCTCTACGCCGCGTATCGCGAGTCACCGGGAGCGCACGGGCTCACCGCGCACGTGGAGGCGCTGGCGGCGCGGCTGGGCGGCCTGTCCTCGGGGGTGTCGCTGGACGCGCTGCGCCCGGTGCTGCGGCCCGCGGGCTTCGTGGCGGGAGCGCAGGGCGCGCTGCTGCGCCCGGGCCCCGCGGGGCTGGAGGTCTTCTACGTGCTGGAGGACGCGGAGTTCGTGCGCTACCTGCCGGCCTCCGCGCTGGGCGAAGTGGGGCTCACGCCCGAAGCGGTGGACGCGGCGGCCTGGCACCACCTGGAGGCGCGTCCCGCCGACGTGCGGCCCGTCGTCATCGACCAGGGCGAGGTGCGGCTGGCGGAGGCCTTCTCCGGGGTGTGGGCCGTGATGGGTGGCGACGGGCATGACGGCGCGCGACTGCTCACGAAGGCGCAGCGCCGGAGGCTGGACGACGCGACGGGCGGAGGGCCGCTGCGCGTGAGCCTGGGACGGCGCGAGATGGCGCTCCTGTGCCGGGACTCGGACAGCGACTCGGTGCGACGGCTCGCCTCGTTGGGGCACGCACCCGACGGCGTCCCCGGCTTGTATGTGTTGGACGGGGACACCCTTCGCGTCGCGTGAGGTCTCCCTGATGCAAGGCCCGCGGCCCGTCAGCCCGCGCTCCCCACCGGCAAGGTCTCCACGAAGTGGACCTCCCGGAACCCCAGGGTCAGCAGCAGCCCCCGCAGCGAGCGCTCCGCGGACTGCCGCGCCTTGTCCTTGAGGCGCGCATCCTGCTGGACCTCCTTCTCGAAGGCGAGGCGGGCCTTCTCCAGCAACTGCGCTGTCTGCGCGCTGTCCAGGTTGGAGTCGATGATCTCCGTCTCTCCCGGCCGCAGCGCCACCGTCACCTGCATGGGAGGCAGGAGCACGTCCACGCGCGTGCCCACGGCGCGCAGGTGGCGGGAGTCGAAGCGCTGGAAGTCGAACCCCAGATGCGCGTCCGCGAAGACGATGGCGCGGCCGTGCGGGTTCTGGAGCGTGTAGCTGGCCCAGAGCAGAACGTCCTTCCACAGCGCGTCCGTGGCCTGGGGCTCCGGTGTGAAGACGACCTTCTTGTAGAGCGACACGTCCAGCGTCTCCAGCCGCGCCACCTCCCGCATCTGCTCCACCACCGCCGCCGTGTCTGGCAGCCGGGGGGACGCGGGACGCAGCAGCGCCCAGGCCGCCAGCGCGCCCAGCGCGGCGGCGGCGACAACCGAGAGGGCTCGCGAGACGTTCGCCATGGGTGGGAAGTCTACTCGCTTCCTAAACGGGGGCGTCCTGGGGCAGCGTGTCGGCCAGGGCTCCTGGCGGGCGCCCGGAAGGGGAACATGGTGGCGCTAACAGATGTGGAGGTGGAAGCCCTGGGCTCGCATGGTTTCTTCGTGCGGGACGGCTTCCTCGGAGATGCACAGGCCCTCGCGGCGCGGGCCGCGGCGCTCGCGCGCGTGGACGCAGGGACCCTCCGGCCCGCGGGCATCCGGCGCGGCGCGGACCGCTCGCTCGACGCCGCCGAGCGTGGCGACCACATCGAATGGGTGATGCCCGGCGCGGCCTCCGAACTCGAAGCGCTGTGGCTCCGCTTCCAGGCCCTGGGCGACGCCGTGTCCTCTGGCGCGTACCTGGGCCTGGGGCGCTTCGACATGCAGCTCGCCTGCTACCCTGTCGGTACGCACTACGCCCGTCACCGCGACGCGTTCCCCGGCCAGTCCAACCGGCGGCTCACCGCCATCTGGTACGCCAACGCGGACTGGAAGCCGGAGCACGGCGGAGTGCTGCGCCTCTTCCCGGAGGACACCGGCGCCCCGGTGGACGTGGCGCCGGTGTTGGACCGCCTGGTGGTGTTCCTGAGCGAGCGGCTGGAGCACGAGGTCCTCCCCGTGCACGCCGCCCGCCTGGCCCTCACCGCCTGGTTCTACGGCAGGGGGCAGTAGAGAAGGGGCTCACCCTCAGTTGCAGGTCTTGCCGCACATCTGCTTCGCCTCGTTCACGCAGATGGTGTCCCAGGCGGTGGTGCAGCAATAGCCATCCACGGCGCAGACGGTGTTCACGCAGCTGCTGCAGTTCTGAGCCAGCGCCTGCCCCGAGGCGCACTCGCCATGGACGCAGGCGAGTGCCATGCAGACGTTGTTGGTGCACGTGGAGCCGGTGGCGCACGTGCCGCAGTTGAGCATGCCTCCACACCCATCCGGAGTGCTGCCGCAGCTCATCACCCCCTTCGCCGCGCACGTCGCGGGTGCGCAGCTCCCCCCTATCGCGCACGTCGTGCCGCACAGCTGCTTCGCCTCGTTCACGCAGATGCTGTCCCAGGTGATGGTGCAGCAATAGGAGTCGACATTGCAGACCGTGTTGGCGCAGCTGCTGCAACCCTGGGTCAGCGGCCCTCCCTGGGTGCACGCGCCGTGCGTGCAGGCACCGACGCCGACGACGAGCGCCGGGTCAGCGTCCAACACCTCCGTGGCGTGGGCGCCTCGCGCGAGGAGCAGCGGCAAGAGGAAGGCGCAGGTGGCCGGATCATCGATGTCGCAGGCCTCCAGCAGGCTGTCCATGTGATCTCCGACGGCCCCATCCACGGCCGGGGCCTGGCTGTTCGTGCGCGACAGCCCCTGCGCGCCTTGAGCGAACTCCGGCGGCCCGCCCACGGTCTCATCCGGCGGAGTGCAGGCCACGCCCCACGGCGCCGTGACACACGTCGACAGCGCGAATGCATGAAGAATGCTTCGTCTCATGATGAACCTCCTCTCTTGGATTTGCGTGCGCCTGACAGACAATGAATGGCGCCCGCGCACCTACGAGGTCCTCCTCCAGAGGCTGACAAAGGATTGGAGGAAGACCGCCCTGGAGTGGCGTGACGCGCTCCAGGGAGAGAGAGGCTCTCAAGACATCCGGGGCTTCGGCCCCGGCCTACCCCGCGTCGAACGCTGCGCCGCCGTCGGACACGGTGCCCGCGTCAAAGGACGGTCCGGGTCCCGCGTCGTACACCGGCCCGCCATCCGACGAACCGGTGCCGTTCTCCAGCACTCCGGTGAGGTAGATGCTCCCCATCCCACCCGGGCAGAGCTCCGCGTTGCGAAGCAGCCTTATCTGCGCGTACGACACTTCGCCTTCGTACACGTCCACCGCGGTGCTCCCGGCGTACACCTCCTGCCCGTCTCGGTTGTAGGCCCGCACGTCCACCAGCCGTTGCCGCCCGACGGGAACGGGGTTCACGTACCCCTCGATGTACCCGTTCCAGACATACAGGGACTCAGGTCCGATGGGCGGGAAGTCCGGCGCGGTCACGGTCGCTGTCGCCGCCACGACCCCGCAGGCGTCTCCCGCGAGGGAGATGCGCATCGTCACGGTCTGGTCACCCGGGAGCGGGTCTTCCTCCACCCCGGATCCGCAAGCCGCGACCATCAACGCGCAGCCCGTTCCCAACGCGACTCCCCAGCTGGCTCGCTTCATGTCGTCCCTCTCCCTGGTGGCGCGAATTCGCCGCGACCTTCCGACACGCGACCCCATCGGGATGGGACATGACCCGCGCACGAAGGGGGCGCGCCGCAATGGCGCCAGGTGGGAGGAGGGCAGGCTGCCTGCTCCTCGGCCAGCCCCCGCGCCGGGGTGGATTCCAGGGGGACGGCGAGGTCCGTGGCGCCTGCCTCCCGGCCTGGGCGTGTCTAGCTTCTCCCCAAGTCATCTTCGTACGGGGGAGTGAGCGCATGTTCCAGAACAGGATGAAGCGGCATTGGATGGTGGGTCTGGCGATGGGGGCGTCGATGGTGCTCCTCGCCGGCTGCGGCGGTGCGAAGGCCGCCCGCGTGGACAACTCGGTGATGGCGCGCATCCCCGAGGACCAGCTGGGCGATGTGCGTGACGCGCAGATGGCCCGCACCCAGGCCGCCGACAACGTGACGCGCGCCGAGGTGGCCGTGCGCGACGCGGAGCGCGAGGCGGAGGTGGCCCGCCGCAATGGCGACGCCGCGGACAGCCGCATGGAAGCGGAGAAGGCCGCCGTGAAGGCCGCCGAGGCCACCGGTCAGCAGCGCCCCATCGCGCAGGCGAGGACGCGGCTGCAGGGCGCCGAGGCGGGGCGTGACGCGGCCCGCGCCGAGGTCTCCTGGCACGACCGCAAGACGGACACCCTCAAGGCCCAGAAGGAGCTTCGCGACGCGGAGCTGAAGGTGGCGGACACGCAGCTCAACCTGACCCAGTACCAGGCGCTGGCGCGCAGCGGGGACGTGCGCGCCAAGGACCTGTCCGAGTCCAACTACCTGTCCGCCGTCGCCGCGGCCAAGCGCGACGTGGAGAGCGCGCGCCACCGCGTGGAGGAGCAGAAGCGCGTGGAGCAGGACGCCCGGGCCGAGTGGCAGCGGCTGCGCTCCCAGGCCCCGCAGGGCTACGGCGGCAGCGGCGCCGCCGACTGACGCCTGATGGCCTGAGGACTTCAAGGACGGCCCCTCGCACCGTGGAGTGCCAGGGGCCCGTCCCGTTCGCGGAAGGGCGTGCCTACTCCACCCGCAGCGTGGCGGAGCCCTTCAGGTCGCGCTGGAGGGTGAGCCAGAGCGCCTGGCCCTGCGTGTCCACCGACGCGAAGTAGTCCGCGTCCGCGGTGAGCGCCTGGCCGTCCAGCGTGAGGCGCTTCGGCGCGTCCGTGGCGGTGTAGCCGTGCACCACCAGCATCGGGTGCGTGAGCGTGCGGCCCGCGGTGTCGAACGTCAGCGTCACGCGGTTGGCGGCGGCGTCCGCTTCCCACGTGGCATAGACGGGGTTGTAGCCGGCCACGTCATAGGCCACGGCGTCCGTGCGCCCCACGCCGCCCGGGCCGCGCGTGCGCACGGTGCCTTCGGAGGCGGTGAGCTTCACGCCCTGCCAGGCCTCCACCTCCGCCACCCGCGACAGCACCGGGTTGGCCGCGTGCGTGCCCAGCACCATGAAGACGGAGTAGCTCTGGTACGGATGGCCGGAGAGCATCGTGCCGTCGTCCCCGAGCCGCGGGTACTGCGCGCGGCCCACCGCGCCGAAGTTGCTGCCCCACGCGAGCCGGTGGGAGTTGGTGACGAAGGGCAGCTCGTACTGGTTGAGCTGGTAGGCCCAGTTGTAGTCCTCCGGCATGGGGCCGTTGGCGTGGCGCGTGCCCCACTGTCCATACAGCCAGTAGCCGCCCGCGGCCTTCTGCTCCCAGGTCTGCGTCTGCACCACGCCCATCTCCGCGTCCGGCGCGTCGGTCCACATGCGCGTGTAGGGCACCACGTTGGGCTCGCGGTAGTCCCAGCCGGTGGTCAGCGTCACCGGCGAGCCCAGCGTGACGAAGCGGTAGCGGTCACCCCAGCCCAGGCCCGCGATGTCCGTGTTGGCGTTGCCGTCGAAGCCCAGGTCGCCGTAGGGCGAGCGCACGTCGGCTTCAATCCGGTCCGCGGGGAAGCCGGACGCGTCGTGGGTGATGGCGTAGAGCGGGTGGTCCTGGCCGGTGGCGAACAGGTACTGCACTGTCACCCGCACCACGTTCCCGTCCAGCGACAGCGGCCACTTCAGCTCATGCAGCGCGTGGTGCGCGCCCTTGAAGACGACGCGACCGGTGCCGCGCACGTCCTGCGTCCACGCGCCCCACGTCTGCCCTCCGTTCAGGTGGCTGGTCACCATGCCCCAGCCGGGCACCTGCGGATTCTGGCCGTCGCAGACGCGCTCCGCGTTGGCGACCTCATACGTGTAGCGGCGGATGTAGCCGCCATTCCAGCCCGCGGGGTCCGCCGCGTCGTTGCGCACCAGCGATACCGAGCGCACGTGGCAGTCGCGGTCGCGCCAGACGTAGCGGTCCGTCTTGAAGCCCTCCAGGTCCTGGGCGCACTGCAGCCGCACCGGCGCGCACGTCCCGCTGGCCGGCTCCCCCGCCGTGCTCGGCGCGCAGGGGTCCCCGGCCACCGGGTTCTCGGTGTCGGGGGGGCGCACGTCCTTGCCGCCGCAGGCCATCCCTCCCAGCGCCAGCAACGCCACGGCGTGTCTCGTGAGGCGACGACGGGACTTCTTTCCGGAGGTCATGGTGTGTCCCAAGGTGGAGTGCCCGGGTCCTTTGACACCCTCACGCCCGGTGATGCAAGCCTCTACTCCGAGCCCGTGCTTGTTTCACGGCTCAGCGGGACGGCGCGAGCAGGACGACGGAGTAGCCCACCGCGGTGCGCGTGCCCGGGTTCTCGTAGGAGTGCTTCTGGTCCCCCCGGAAGACGACGACGTCGCCGGCCTCCAGGACGAAGCGCTCGCCGCTGGCCACCAGCGTGAGCGTGCCGGCCTCGCAGGCCAGGTACTCGCGCGTGCCGGGCGTGTGGGGCACGCCGGTGATGCGCGCCTTGGGTGGCACCTCCATCCGGTCGAACTCCATGCCGGGCAGGGGATCCGGCAGGAGCTTGCGCAGGAAGGCCCCGCCGCGCTGGCGCATGGGCAGGCTGTCCCGGGGGTAGTGCCGGGCGCTCGCCTTGGGCCGGGCGAGCAGCTCTTCCAGCGACACCTGGAGCGCGCCCGCCACCCGGTGCAACACGGAGAGGGTGGGGTTCGCGGCGCCGGACTCCAGGTGCGCCCAGGTGGCCCGGGGCACCCCCGCCAGCTTCGCCAGCTGCACCTGCGTGGCCCCCCGCGTCTCCCGCAGGGTCCGGAGGTTGCGCGCCAGCCTGCCCGGGAGGTCTTCGTCGCTCATGGGCCGGCATCCTGCCAACGGATTGGCGTGGATGCCATCCCATGGGAGCGCCGGACCTGGCGCGCGGGACGGGCTACTGGAGCGTGACGCCCGGCTCCAGCTCCACCTTCACCCAGCCAGGCTTGCGCAGGTCGAAGTTGCGGTACGCGTCGATGGCGGAGGCCATGGACTTCACGTGGCTCAGGATGGCGGTGGGGTCCACCGCGCCGGAGCGCACCAGCTCCAGCAGCTTCGGGACGTACTTGCGGTGGTTGCAGTTGCCCATGCGCAGGGTGAGGTTCTTGTTCATCGCCTCGCCAATGGGGAACGCGTTCATCGTCTGCGGGTACACGCCGATGATGGACAGCGTGCCTGCCTTGGCCAGCGCCTGCACCGCCCACTGCGCGGCCTGGGACGGCGCGTCGCCGGGCACCCAGTTGTCTCCGTGCGGGTTCTGCTTGGGGGCGACCTGCGCCACCTCGCGCTTGAACTCGGGCTTCTCCGCCTTGGCCTTCTTCGCCGCGGGGCCGAAGTGCGCGTGCTGCGCGTCCACGCCCACCGCGTCGATGGCGCGGTCCACGCCGATGCCTCGGGTGAAGCGCTTGAGCGTCTCCACCGGGTCCTCCCGTTCGAAGTCGATGACCTCCGCGCCCTGGGACCGCGCCAGCTTCAGCCGGTCCTCGTGGCTGTCGATGGCGAAGACGCGGCCCGCGCCCAGCAGCTTCGCGCTCACGATGGCGAACAGGCCCACCGGGCCGCAGCCGAACACGGCCACGGTGTCGCCGGGTTTGATCTCCGCCAGCTCCGCGCCGAAGTAGCCCGTGGGGAAGATGTCGGAGACGAGGAGGGCCTGGTCATCCGTGACGCCCTCGGGCACCTTCACCATCGTGACGGCCGCGTACGGGATGCGCGCCTTCTCCGCCTGCATGCCGTCGAAGGGGCCCGTCAGCTCCGGGCCGCCGAAGAAGGCCGTGCCCGCCGAGGGGCCGTTGGGGTTGGCGTCGTTGCATTGGGAGTAATAGCCCGCGCGGCAGTACGCGCAGTTGCCGCACGCGATGGTGGAGCAGATGACCACGCAGTCGCCCACGCTGAAGTTGCGCACGTCCCGGCCCAGCTCCTCGATGACGCCCACGCCCTCGTGGCCCAGGATGGTGCCGGGCCTCATCCCGGGCACGGTGCCGCGAATCATGTGCAGGTCGGTGCCGCAGATGGCGCTGGCGTTCAGCCGGATGATGGCGTCCGTGGGCTCCTGCAGCTTCGGCTCCGGGACCTCGTCCAGCCGGATGTCCCCAATGCCGTGGAATACGACGGCCTTCATGGTGCGCTCCTTGCCCGCCAGGGCCTTGAAAGACGGAACGGTCCCTGGCGCGTGCCGCGCGGGACCCGTCCGTGCACTCTGGCCACGGCGGGGGCCCCGGGCAGGGCCCACGGTGCTCCCCCCTCCGGAGGACAGGCGGGAGGTCAGCGCCCCTAGCGCCCGGCGGAGTGGACCTGGAATGCGAGCCGCTTGCCGAACACCTTGCGGAACGCGGCGACCTCCCGCTCGGCGTTCCACAGCTCCAGGTCCAGGGGCTGGCGGGCGTGCAGGTGGAGCGTGACGGCCTCGCGGCCGTCCGTGACCTTGAAGTCCCGGATGGGCTGGTGGTGGCTGTGGTCCAGCGCGTTCGCCAGGCGCAGGAGCGTGGCCAGCTTGCGCACGCGGCGCGCCTCCGACGGGGTGAGCCCGGCCATGCCGGAGTGGGACAGCTCCGGCTGGGAGCGCCGGTGGTAGCGGGCGACGCGCGCGATGATGTCGCGCTCGCGGTCCGCCAACCCCGGCAGGTCCGCGTTGTGGATGAGGTAGTACGTGTGCCGGTGGTGGCGCTCGTAGCTGACCGCCGTGCCGATGTCGTGCAGCAGCGCGGCGACCTCCAGGTGGGGGCGCACGGACAGGGGCAGCTGGTGCAGGGCGGCCAGCCCGTCGAAGAGGGCCAGCGACATGCGGGCCACCTGGCGGGCGTGCTTCTCGTCGAAGTGGAAGCGCTGGCCCATGGCGAACGCCGCGTCCGCGAGGCTGTGGTCGTCGCGCGTCTCGTCCTGGCGGTAGAGCAGGTCCACCAGCAGGCCGTCGCGCAGGCCCCGGTTGACGACGCTGACGGACTCCACGCCCAGGTGGCGCGCGACGCCCTCCAGGATGACGGCGCCGGAGACGATGATGTCCGCGCGGCGCGGGTCGAACCGCTTGCGGCGGCGCTCTGGCGGCATCCGGGCCAGGGACTCCACCGTCTGGGTGAGCTGGCGCACGGTGGCGTTGCCTCCGTTCTCCGCGGCGGCGAAGCCCACCACGGCCTGGATGGTGCCGGACGAGCCCAGCGCCACGCGGGGCATCGCGGGCAGCTCCTCCGGGAGCGTCTTGTGCAGCACCTCGTCCACGAAGCCGCGCATCAGCCGCAGTTGCTTGGGCGTCACCGTGCGAGACGTGTCGAACACCTCCGTGAGGCGCACGGAGCCCAGCGCGAGGCTCCAGAGCTCGTCGGGCTTCTCGCCGGTGGCGATGGCGACCTCCGTGCTGCCGCCGCCAATGTCCACCAGGAGCGAGCGGCTGTTGACGGGCTTGCGGTGCAGCACGCCCAGGCAGATGAGGCGCGCCTCCTCCTTGCCGCTGACGACCTCCAGCTCCAGGCCGGCCTCCTCGTGCACGCGGCGCACGATGTCCTGGCGGTTGCGCGCCTCGCGCAGGGCGCTGGTGGCCACGGCGCGCACCTGGGCCTTGTGGCGGCGGCAGAGGGCGGCGTAGCGGCGCAGGGTGGACAGGAGCCGGTCCGCGGTCTCCGGGGGCATCACGCCGGTGGTGAACACGCCTTCTCCGGGGCGGATGGGGTCCCGTTCCTGGTGGAGCGTCTCAAGCGAGCCCTCGGCGTCGGGGCGGGCCAGCTCCAGGCGGACGGCGTTGGTGCCCACGTCGATGGCGGCGAGGACGGGGGGCAGGTTCGGACGGGCGGAAGGGGGCATGGGCTCGCGGGCTGAACGCCCGGGAGGGGCACGGTCCTTCCGGGCCGTATCCCCTCCGGGTGGGGGATTCCTAGCGTAGCCGTGTGACAACCGCGTGGCGCTGGAAGATGCAGGGGCCGGCGCGCTTCCCCGCCTGCCAGGTGCTACGGGGGCGGGGCCTGATCGGCGTCGGAGCCGCCTTCCGCGCGGATGCGGCGGTAGTGCTCGCGCAGGTCGCGCCAGGCGGACTCGTACTCTTCGCGGGCCTGCTTCCAGGCCTGCCCGCGCGAATGGCGCATGTTCCGGAGCAGGTCGCCGGAGCTCCGGAGGCCGCGCTTCACGAACTCGAGCTCCCGGCGCGTGAGCAGCGACGTCTCCGCGGAGCCGCGCTGGTGGGTGGCTTCCCAGCCGTCCACCTGGGCGCCCAGCTCGTCCAGCTCGGCCTCGCGCTTGCGGCGGTAGCCGTCGCGGAGCTGGTTCCACTGGAGGCCGGCGCGGTCCACGTAGGCGCTGAAGCGCAGCCGGGCCTTCTCCGCGCGCTCCTTCACGCGCTCCCAGTCGCGCTGGTCGGCGGCGCGGAGCGCCTGGATTTCACGGTCGACGTCGTTCTGGAGCGCGCGCGCGCCCGTCAGGACCTGCAGCTCGTCCTCGCTCTGCGCGAGGTCCGCCTGGGCTTGGATCTCCCGGAAGCGAGCGGTCGCCTCCTGCTGCTCGGCCTCCAGCTTCTGGATGTATTCATCCCGTTCCGACATGGCGTCCTCCCCATCAGTTGAATGGAAGAAGCATGGGAACGCTCGCGGGGGACTGCAGGACCGGGAGGGCGGGAGGCGGAGCGCTCCGTCGGGGAAGCGGCGCGGATCCCGGGAGGACGGCCAGGGCCCCAGCCCGCGCACGACAGGTAGGCCCCCTGGCGTGAGACAGCGACACCGCGTCTTTCCATCACACCTGTGCGAACGGCTCCGCGAGGAGGAGGGCCCATCGACGCATGAGACGTGAATCGGTACCCTTCGGCCCGTGACCGTCGCCGCCGAGAAGAATGAGAAAGCCGTTCGTCACCGCAAGATAGGCGCCTGCCGCGTGCTGGGAGAGCTGGGCCGGGGTGGCATGGCGCTCGTGTATCGCGGCCTGCATGAGCTGCTTCAGCGCGAGGTGGCCATCAAGGAGCTGCTGCCCGAAGGCCAGCGCGACCAGGAGGCCCTGTCCCGCTTCCGCCGCGAGGCGCTGGCGCTGGCCGCCTTCCGCCACCAGAACATCGTCACCCTGTATGACCTGGTGGAGAAGAACGACAGCCTCTTCATGGTCATGGAGTACGTGGACGGCCCCACGCTCCACTCGCTCATCAAGGACGGCCCGCTGCCGCCGGACGTCGCCGCGGTCATCGGCGCGCGCATCGCCAGCGCGCTGGACCACGCGCACTTTCGCCGCATCATCCACCGCGACCTCAAGCCCGCGAACGTCATGCTCACCAAGACGGGGGAGGTGAAGCTGATGGACTTCGGCATCGCCAAGGACGTGAGCCTCGAAGCGCTCACCCAGCAGGGCATGGCCGTGGGCACGCCGTCATACATGTCCCCGGAGCAGGTGACGGGCGCGCCCATCGACGCGCGCACCGACATCTTCTCCCTGGGCGTGCTGCTCTACGAATCCCTCTCCGGCGTCCGCCCCTTCGTGGGCAAGTCCGCCGGCGAGGTGTTCGCCCGCATCCGCGACGGCAAGTTCACGCCGCTCCAGAAGGTGGCCCCGCAGGTGCCGCCGCCGCTCGCGCGCATCGTGAAGCGCGCGCTGTCGGTGAAGCCGGAGGCCCGCTTCCCGGACGCCGCGGCCATGCGCCGCGAGCTGGACCTGTTCCTGGCCCACGAGGTGCGCGTGTCCCACCCCGCGCTGCTCGTGGCCTTCCTGCGCTACCGCGAGAAGCTCACCGAAACCGAGGCCCTGGCCCACCTCACCCAGCAGGAGCTGGGCGTGCTGGACGTCTTCTCCACGCCCAAGCCCGCGCGCTCCCGGAGCCCGCTCAAGTGGGTGCTGGCCGCGCTCGCCGCCGCGGCCGGCACCGGCCTCTACCTGTCCCAGTCCCAGTGGGCGCCGCTCCTGGAGCAGCTGACCCGCTGAGGACGGGGCCGGGCGGGCTGACTACGCCTGCTGCTTCTTGTCGTGCGTGACGGTGACGAGGGTGCCGATGCCGCCGCGCACGAAGAAGTCGCCCACCACGGTGAGCTTGCGCGGCTGGATGGCCTTGATGATGTCGTCCGCGATGGTGTTGGTCACCTTCTCGTGGAAGGCGCCCTCGTTGCGGTACGACCACATGTAGAGCTTCAGGCTCTTCAGCTCCACGCACAGCTGATCCGGCACGTACTTGATGGTGAAGCGCGCGAAGTCCGGCTGGCCCGTCAGCGGGCACAGGCACGTGAACTCCGGAACGTCGAAGGCGATCTCATAGTCGCGATCGGCGGCCGGGTTGGGGAAGGTCTGGATTTCCTTGGACGGCTGAGAGGACATGCGCTGTCGCATAGCACACGTTCGCCCGCTGTCACCGCCCCGCGGGACGTCGCCTCCCTGGCTGCCCGGCGCCGGCTCTGTTCGGGTTCCAACGGGCAGGGGGACTCCAGGACAAGAGAACGTCCAGGGGCGGTTGGCGAACATGCTCGGGGATTCCTATCTCCCTCCGGCGACCCCTGAAGCGTGTCCCCGCCCCGCGAATGCTGCCACCCAACGACGTCGAGGATGTCCTCTCGTGCCTGCCCCAAGCGCTGCTGCGCGTGGGCTCCGACCTCCGCGTCCAGTGGTGCGAGGAGGGCTTCGCGGCCAAGACGGGCGTGGCGCTGGCGCCCGGAGGTCCGCTGCTGGACGCGCTGGAGCGGGGCCGCGGCCTGGACGCCCTGGAGCGCGCCCTCCGCGAGGGCCGGGCGCACTCAGGCCACGTCATCACCCGCGCGCTCCGGCAGGTGCGCGTGCAGGTGAGGCCCACCCGGACGGGCGGCGCCTCCGGGGCCTGGCTGGTGATGGAGCCCTCCGGCGTGGACGACGAGGGCGCCTTTTCACAGGCCGTGCGGGAGATTGCCCGCGCGGTGGGGGAGTCCCTGGAGGTGGACCGCGTCTGCTCGGCCGCCGTGGTGTCGCTGGTGCGGTGCGCGCAGGTGCGCCGCGCGGAGGTGTTCCTCTACGAGCAGGACGACGCGACGCTGAAGCGCCAGGCGGTGTCGGACCTGGAGGGACATGACGCGCCCCAGGATGCGTTCGACCCGTCGGAGGACCCCTACCGGCAGGCCCTGGCCCTGCGCCAGCCGCAGCTGGGCCTCCAGCGCGGCTCCGGGGACGCGGAGGGGTCGGTGTTCGCGGCGGTGCCGCTGTGCGCGCCGCGCCGCACGGTGGGGCTGCTGCTCATCTACAAGGAACAGGGCGCGTCCTTCTCCGTGCGCGAGCTGGAGATGTGGAGCGCGGCGGCCAGCCAGCTGGCGGTGGCGGTGGAGAACGCGCGCCTGCTGCGCGAGGCCCAGGCGGCCCTGGGCGTGCGCGAGGAGTTCATGTCCATCGCGTCGCACGAGCTGAAGACGCCGCTCACGCCGCTGAAGCTGGGCCTGTACTCCATGGAGCGCCGGCTCTCCGCGGGGCAGCCGGTGGCGCTCGCCAGCGTGCTCAAGTCCAAGCGGCAGGTGGACCGGCTCGCGGGGCTGGTGGAGGACCTGCTGGACGCAAGCCGCCTGGAGCTGGGGCGGCTGGCGCTGGACTCGGCCCCGCTGGAGGTGGGGCAGCTGGTGGCGGAGGTGGTGGACCACTTCCGCCACGCCTTCGAGCGCCCCTTCACGGTGGAGGTCCCTCCCGATGGCGTCTGGATGCTGGGCGACCGGGACCGGCTGGAGCAGGTGCTGGTGAACCTGCTGGAGAACGCGCACAAGTACAGCCCGGCGGGGACGCCCATCGCGGTGCGGGTGGGGCGCACGGCGGACGCGGCGCGCATCCAGGTGCAGGACCACGGCATCGGGATCCCGGGCGCGGATCAGGCGCTGGTGTTCCAGCGCTTCTACCGGGCGCGCAACGTGTCGCACCGCAACTTCGGAGGGCTGGGCCTGGGGCTGTTCATCAGCCACTCCATCGTGAAGATGCACGGGGGCACGCTGGCGCTGCGGAGCCTGGAGGGCGAGGGCTCCACCTTCACGCTGGACCTGCCGCGCATGCCGGCGCACGAGGTGCGCAGGCTGCCCCGGCGCGTGCTGGTGCTGGACGAGGACCGGGGCCAGGAGGCCGCGGCGGAGCGCACCCTGCGCGCCGAGGGCTTCGAGGTGTTCACCGTGGAGAGCGGCGCGGAGGCCCTGCGCAAGGCGACGCACCTGCCCGTGGACCTCATCGTCCTGTCGACGAGCGCCACGCAGCCGCAGGTGGGCACCTTCCTGGAGACGTTCGCCACGCTGCCGCGAGCGCGGCCGGTGCCCATCCTGCTCGCGGGGGACGCGCGGCCGTGGTGGGCGCAGGAGGACGCCGCGCTGTGCTCCAGGCCCTACCGTCCCGCGGAGCTGCTCGCGGGCGTGCGCGACGTGCTGACGCGCGAGCGGCGCCGGGCCCTGACGCCCGTGGAGCTGGAGGCCCCGCTCGTCACCCCGGCGTAAGTCATCCGGCGTGGAGGACGCGGAAGTCCGTGGGGCGCACTCCGGCGCGCACCAGGGCTTCACGCGTGCGTGCATGGAGGAAGGTGGCCAGCTCCACCTCCCGCTGCGCGGCATAGCGGCTGGTGACGACCTCGGGCGGGTATCCCGGGTGACACATCCACTCCGTGACGCCCTCGGGGGCGAGCGCCGCCAGCGCGGAGGCGAAGCGCTCCTGGGTCCACCAGGCCGCTTCGCCGGACTCGCCGGCGAAGGCGTCATTCGTGGCCACGCCCCGGGCCCGCAGCGCGGCGCGCATGTCCGCGTCCAGGGAGCGCACCGGCAGCCCCGCGCGCCGGGCGACGCGCGACACGCCCTCCAGGACCTGGGGGTGCCGGTGCAGGTGCTTGTGCACGTCCAGGTGCGTGGCGGGCTGGCCCAGGAGCCGCTCCAGCCGCTCCAGCTGCGCGAACGCCTCCGCCTCCACCGCGTCCGCGGGGAGCGCGTCCACCCGGGCTCCCGCGAAGCCTCCGTCCCCGGTGAGCCCCTGGCGCGGGAAGCCAGCGCCGACGGGTGGACCCCGGTCCAGGTTGAGGTGCAACCCGATGGCGAACCCCCGCGCCTGCCGCGCGGCCTCCTCGCTCCAGGGCGTGTTGACCATCAGGGTGGCGGAGGAGACGGCGCCCTCGCGCAGGGCCTGGAGGATGCCCCGCGTGATGCCCGGGTCGTAGCCCAGGTCATCGGCGTTGATGATGAGTGCACGGGGCGGCGTGGCGGACTCCTTCAGGGGCGCGGACGGGCCTGGAAGAAGCGCCACATCTCCCGCGACGCGTCCAGGTCCAGCGTGCCGTCATTGTAGAGCGGCTGGCCGGGCCAGGCGTGCTTGCCGCCGGTGACGGTGCACAGGCTCGCGGTGGCGCTCTCCGGCTGACAGCCGGTGGACGCCACGCAGGTGCTGTTGCCATGTTGATACGTCTGCTGCTGGGGGCCGGTGCAGCCGTTGCGCTCGGCGAAGCGGCGCACGGACTCGGGGGCGGACGGGTAGAGCTTGCCTCCGACCGCGAGGAGGTTGTCGCCCCCGTCGTAGAAGATGGTCGCGTCGGCGGTGCCGTGGAAGTGGAGCACTGGCACGGGCCGGGAGGGGTGGCAGTCCGTTACGGCCTCCATGCCCGAGACGGGCGCGATGGCGGCGATGCGCTGCGCGCGCTCACACGCCAGGCGGTAGGAGAAGAAGCCGCCGTTGGAGAAGCCGTTGGCGAAGACGCGGCGGGGATCCGTGCACACGCGCGTGTCCAGGTCCGCGAGCAGCGCGTCCACGAAGCCCACGTCGTTCACCTTGCCAAGCTGCGCCGGTCCGCAGCACGCGTCGGCGTTCCAGCTCCGCGAGTCCAGGTCGCCCCGGCCGTAGACCTCCTGGAAGTTGAGGCCGCGCGGGTACACCGCGATGAAGCCCTCGGCGTCGCCCAGGGGGGAGAGGCCGGTCAGCTGCTCCTGCTCCAGCTCGTTGGAGCTGAACCCGTGGAAGCTGAGGACGACGGGCGTGGGCTTCGTGGCGTCGTAGCCGGCGGGGACGTGGACGCGGTAGGCGCGGGTGCGGCCGTCGTGCTCGACCGTCCAGTCGTAGGTGCCAGCGGTCACGGTGAGGCCCGCGCAGGCGGTGCGGTCCGCGGGCGCCACGTCTCCGGCGCTGGAGTCCAGCGGGGGCGTCCCCGCGTCGGCGGACGGCGAGGCGCCCGAGGCGGGGTCGCAGGCGGTGGCGGCCAGCAGCAAGCTGGCCAGGGTGAGGGGGAGCAGGGGACGGCGCATGCGGGAAGCTATTTCTTCGAGCCGCACTCGGCCGCGAGGGCCAACGCGCGGTCGGGGAACCTTTCCGCCAGCGTACGTTTCACCTCGGCCACCCGGGCGGCATCGCCCTCGTGGACGTGGAGCTGGCAGCGCGCGGTCAGGGCCCGGGGGTCGTCCGGGGCCAGCCGCTCGGCTTCCCGGTACTCGCGCTCGGCGCCGCGAAGGTCGCCCTGACGGAAGAGGACGGCCCCCAGGTACGAGTGGGCCACCGCGAGCGTGGGGGCCTTCTTCTGCGCGCGCTTGAGCAGCGCCACCGCGTCGTCCAGCTTCTCCTGGCGGAAGCGCACGAAGCCCAGCTCCGCGAGGGACGCGGCGTCGTCGTGCTGGCGCGTCCAGGTGGACAACACGGCGGCGGCCTCGTCCAGCCGGCCCCCTTGCGACAGGAGCTGGCCGTAGCGGGGGGCGACCTGCGCGGAGTCCGGCGCCTGCGCGTACGCCTTCGCGAGCGCCGTCAGCGCGCCGGGCACGTCGCCCTGGAGGGCCCGCAGGTCGGCCAGGGCCAGGGGCGCGCGGATGTCCTTGGGCGCGAGCAGGGTGGCCTCGTCGATGGCGCGCTCGGCGCGCTTGCCCATGCGCAGCTCGGTGGCGGCGCGCGCGGCGAGCAGGTGCGCCTCCGCCTCCTTCGGGAAGCGCGCGGTGTAGGCCTCCGCCAGCGCCAGGGCCTGCGGGTGGGCGCCCGCGTTCAACAGCAGGGTGCCCGCGCGGGCCAGCTCGGGGGCCGTGGCGCGCACGTCCCGGGCCAGCCCGTCCAGCGCGGCCACCTTCGCTTCCTTCGTCGTGGCGGACTCGGCGGCGGCGAGCCGCGCGGTGGGGGCGACGTCCGGGCGCCGCAGGGACCACGCGGCTCCCGCGCCCAGCCCGCCCAGCGCGAGCACGCCCAGGGCGATGAAGAGGGCCCGGCGCGACCGGGGCGCCGCCGGGCCGCCCTCCACCTTCGGGGCGCGGGAGGACTTCCGGGGCGGACGCGACGCGGGGGAGGGGGGCGCGGTGGCGCCGGCCTCCGTCGGCGAGGCGGGTGCCGGGCCGGGCCCTCCGGCGTCCGCGGGGGCGGGTCCGGTGCCCTCGCCCGTCAGACCCTGGGGGGCGGGGACTCCGGGGCGGGAGCCGCCGCGCAGCGACACGGTGTGGACCATGGCCGGCGGCACGGGCCAGGAGGGGATGCCCCGCACGCCGAAGGGCGGCAGCACGTCCGCGCCCTGCGTGGCGTCCGTGCCCGAACTGGACGGATCCGCCAGCCTCGCCCGGCGCAGCGCCAGCCGCTTGGGGTCGCTGTCGGGCGGGAACAGCGTGTCCAGGTACGCGGCCACCTGCGCCGGCGTGGCGACCTCCGCGGGGCCACCGAGCAGCTCGATGGCGGCGATGAAGGTCTGCAGGCTGTCGAAGCGGTCCGCCGGGTCCTTCGCGAGCGCCATCAGGCACACCGACTCCAGCGCCTGCGGCACCGACGGGTCGAACGCGGTGGGCGGCTTCGGCCGGCCCTCCGAGATGCGCGTCAGCACCTCGTCGGTGGACATGCCCGTGAAGGGCCGCCGGCCGCACAGCTGCTCATAGAGCATCACCCCCGCGGCGAAGAGGTCCGCGCGGTGGTCCACGCTGCGGCCGGCGATCATCTCCGGCGACATGTAGAAGAACTTGCCCTTCAGCGTCCCCGGCTCCGTCCCGGAGCCCAGCGCATCCGCCTTCGCGATGCCGAAGTCGATGACCTTCACCGCGCCGTTCACGCCCACGTGGATGTTGTCCGGCGTGAAGTCGCGGTGGACGATCTTCAGCGGCCGCCCCGCCTCGTCCACGGCCCGGTGCGCGGCGTCCAGCCCCCGGCACGCGTCCACCAGCACGCGCAGCGTGATGCCCAGGGGAACGCGCTGGCCGCGCTCGGCGGCCTCCTGCCGCACCTCCGCGAACGAGCGCCCCTCCAACAGCTCCATGGCGATGAAGGGCTCTCCCCCCTCCATGCCCAGCTCCAGGATGGACACCACGTGGGGGTGGCGCACCTGCGCGGTGATGCGCGCCTCGTTGAGGAACATCTGCACGATGCGCCGGTCCGCGACGAGGTGCGGCATCAGCCGCTTCACCGCCACCGCCGGGCCTCGCTGGCCGTCCGGCGCGATGGCCCGCGCCAGATACACCTCCGCCATGCCGCCCGTCGCGATGCGCGCGCTGAGGCGGTAGCGGCCTGCCCAGGAGATGTCGGGGTCCGACGCCAAGGTGGCGGCAGTCTACGGGGCCGCGCCCCCGGTGCCCAACGTCCTGCCGGCCCGCCTGCCCGGCTGTTCCCAACTCGCGCGGATGTTCCGGCACCGAAGAACCCTCGCCTCGGGGCATGCGCGCCGTGTTGGCGCGGTTGTGACGACGGGTGTGGGTGGAACGAAGCGTGGACCCGATGACGTCCGGCGGGGCGGGAGTGCTAACGTGCGCGGCTTTAAGCGTGACCCCTAAGGGGAGGGGGCCGCCTTCACGAACCTCGCGAATCGTCGCGGATGCAGGGAGGGATGTTGGGCACCGTCCTCAAGGGTGGTTTCGTCGTCGAACTGGAGCCCGCGTCCGTGGAGCGGGTGGACCTGCGCATCGAGGGTGAGCGCATCGTGGCCCGGGGCGAGGACCTGGCGCCCGGCCCCGACGACGAGGTGGTCGCGCTGTCCGGCAAGCTCGTCTTCCCGGGGCTTGTCAACGCCCACCACCGGCTCGCGAGCGTGCTGTCGCGCGGGCTGGTGCGGCCGACCCCGGCGTCCTACCAGGCCCTGCTGGAGCAGGTGCGCTGGCCCTTCGAGAACGCGCTGGACCTGGACGCGGTGCAGGTGGCCGCCACGGCGAGCGGCCTGGAGTCCATCCAGTGCGGCACCACGACCCTGTTCGACCTGCACGCCTCGCCCCGCGCGGTGACGGGCTCGCTGCTGCGCGCGGCGCGCGGCCTCCATGAAGTGGGCGTGCGCGGCGTGCTGTCCTACGCGGTGACGGACCGCATGGGCGCGGTGGGCCGGGAGGAGGGCCTGGAGGAGACGGTCAGCTTCGCGCGCAAGGCCCGCGGCCGCTTCCGCGGACAGGTGGGCGCCAGCGCCTGCTTCACGCTGGGCGACGACGCGCTCCAGGGCCTGGGCGAGGCGCTCAACACCACCGGCGCCGGGCTGCACTTCCCGCTCGCGGAGGATCCGCTGGACGAGCGGCTGTCCACCGAGCGGCACGGCAACCCGCCCGTGACCCGGCTGCTCAACGGCAACCTGCTGTCGCCCCGGGCGATGGCGGCGCACGCGGGCCACCTGGCGTGGGCGGACCTGGCGCAGGTGCTGGCCACGGGGACGTGGCTGTTGCACACGCCGCGCTCCAACCAGGGCCAGGAGGTGGGCTACGCGCCCGCGCTGAAGTTCGGGGCGCGCGCGTCGCTGGGCACGGATGGCACGTCGCCGGACCTCTTCGCGGAGGCGCAGGCGGCGTACCTGCGCTCGCGCGAGGCGGGGCAGCCCATCGACGTGCTGCGCTATCTGGCCAACGGCCACCGGCTGGCGTCGCAGGTGTTCGAGGCGGCCATCGGCCCCATGCGCGAGGGCGCGCTCGCGGACCTGCTGGTGCTGGACTACCAGGCGCCCACGCCGCTGACCGCGGAGACGCTGGCGTGGCACGTGGTGCACGGGCTGGGCAGCCGCCACGTGGAGGCGGTGATGGTGGACGGCGTGTGGCGCGTCTGGGCACGCCGGCCCCTGTCGGTGAACCCCACCGTGGTGGCCGAGCAGTCGCGCGAGGCCGCCGCCGCGGTGTGGGCGCGGATGTCGTAGGCCCGGGCCCTGCCGGGAGGCAGGCTTGTGGCCGTGCCCGGGGCCCGTTAAGTCCCGGGCATGCTCAACTCCCTGCTCGTCATCGGTTGGCTCAGCGCAGCGATTCCCCAGGTGGGCGAGACCGCCCCGGACTTCACGGTGAAGGACACCGCGGGGACGACCTACACGCTGTCGGAGATGGTGAAGAAGGGGCCCGTCATCGTGGCCTTCTTCCCCAAGGCGTTCACCGGCGGCTGCACGCGCGAGCTGACCGCGTACCGCGACCGCTACAAGGAAGTGGAGCAGGCCCAGGGGCAGGTGCTGGCCTTCTCCACGGACGACGCGGAGACGCTGACGCGCTTCAAGACGGAGCTGAAGGCGCCCTTCGCGTTCATCCCGGACCCCGACGGCAAGGTCGTGAACGCGTACGACGTGAAGATGCCGGTGGTGACGGTGTCCAAGCGCTACACCTTCGTCGTGGGCGAGGGCCGCAAGGTGCTCAAGGTGGAGGAGGGCAAGGACGCCATCGACCCCACGGGCGCCATCGTCGCGTGTCCGCTGCGCAAGGGCGGCGCCGCGAAGCCCGCGTCCGCCCCCGCGGGCAACACGCCGCCCACCCAGGCCGAAGCGCCGTCGAAGTAGTCGCGGTGGCGTGACGCCAGGGCCCCAGCTTTTCGGGGAGGGGCCCCGGTCCGCTCGTGGACGACCGAGTCGTCGCGTGGCAGCGCCTCACTGCCGCTCGTGGACGTCCGCGCCGTCGCGTGGCACCGCGAGGCAGCGCCTCACTGCCGCTCGTGGGCGTCCGCGCCGTCGCGAGGCAGCGCCTCACTTCGCCTGGGGGGCCTGCGCCATCTCCCGGGGCGGGAACACGAACTGCGCGGCGCCGGCCACCAGCGGTGAGGCGTCGCGCTGGAACATGGCGAGCCTCGCCAGCCGCTCCTCCGTCCAGCCGCGCCCGCCCTGCGCGTCCCGCACCAGGCAGGCGAGGGCCACGCGCCGCGCCTCCGGACTGGGGCTGCGCGCCAGCCGGGTGCCCACGGCCTCCAACGTCTCCACGGGCAGGGTCGACACCGCCGTCAGCGCCGCGGCCAGCGCGTCCACGTGGAGCGCCCCGTCCTGTCCCATCGCGTCCAGGTGGCTGGCGAAGGCCGGGGGCGCGAGGGCGACCGCGGCGCAGCGCACGCGCAGCGTGGCCAGACACGGGTCCTGCGCGAGGTGGTCCGTCACCAGGTGCTGGAGCATCGCCAGGGGCACGGGCCGCATCCACTCCCGGCGTTGGAGCGTCGCGTCCAACGCCACGCTCAGCGCGCGGCGGTCCGCCACCACCGCGCCGAACATCCGCTCCATCAGCGGCAGGTCGCGCTCATCCGCCCGGGACACCAGCGCCCCCATCGCGGCGCGCACCTCGTCGTCGAAGGGCGACGCGAGCCGCGCGCCGCACGCGGCGAGGAACACGCGCTCCCGGTCCTTCACGGACAGCCACGCCGCGCGGGTCAGCAGGTCGATGCGTGCGTCCGGCTCCGGCCGCGCCAGCACCTTCGCGAGCAGCGCGGACAGCCGCGCGTCCAGCGCCTCCGTCAGCCGGTTCGCCGGGATGTCGCCCACGCGTGAGGCCATGATGGCGTCCTCGCCGGAGACCGCGCGCTCGAACACGGTCCAGGTGGGCTCGCGGTCCAGGTGGTCCCACAGCGCGCGCAGGAGCGCGATGCGCACGTCGCGGTGCAGGGGCAGCGCGTCCAGCTCCAGGAGCCGCGCGTAGCCCGCGTCCGAGCGCAGCTCGCCCAGCAGGCGCACCACCTCCTTGGCGACGGTGACCTTGGCCAGCGGCACGTCCGCCAGCAGCGTCAGCACCCGCGAGGGCGGCATGCCGTTGAACGCGCGGCGCAGCCCGTAGATGGCGATGCGCGCGCGCCCGTCCTCCAGGCAGCGCAAGAGCGTGGGCACCCCCTGGCCCTGGTCGCACCGGGCCAGCACCCGCAGCGTCCGCTCCTGCACCGCGGGCCGGGGGTCGTCCACCATCGCCTGGAGCGCGTCCATGGGCGCCCAGTCCAGCGCCGCCATGCGAGTCACCGCCGCCAACAGCGCGGGCGTGTCCCGCTCCGGGTCCGCGCACAGCCTGGCGAGCGCGCCCGAATAGGCCCGGTTCTGCTCCGCCGTCCACCGGAAGAACCCCGAGTCGAACGGCAGCAGCCAGCGCGTCGCCCCGGTGGCGAACTGGCCGGTGATGACCGGCGCGGCCAGGTACGGGCCCAGCAGGTCCTGCCGCCGCCGGTGCAGGTACTCGCGCACCACCGGGATGACGATGGCGCTCTCGTCCCGCTTGAGGAGCGCGGGCAGCATCCGGTCGAAGTCCGCCACCGCGCGGTGGCGCAGCACCCACAGCGCGGTCTCGGAGGGGGTGCCCATCCGCAGCGCCACGCGCTCCAGCTCCGCCACCAGCTCCCGGTGCAGGTCCTGCCCGCGCTTCTCCGCCACCGCCAGCGCGACGACCTCGTCGTCCCAGCCCCGGTCCCTCCAGCGCCGCAGCGTGGCCGCGAGCGTCGCCTCGAAGCGCGGCCGGTCCTCCCGCGACAGCCACTGGCTCAACGCCAGGGCCAGCCGCCCGTCGGGCGTCGTGTCGCGCATGGACACCAGCCACTCCGACAGGCCCGGCACCAGCGCCGCGCGCTGGCCCAGGCTCGCCGCGAGCTGGAGCAGGGGGCCGCCGCGCTCGCGCTCCGCCCAGCTCTTCGCCAGCGTCAGCAGGAACGGCGCGGCCCGGCGCACCTCCTCGTCCGTCAACCGGAGGCCCAGCCTCGCGTCCTGGAGGTGGCCGCGCTCCTTGAGGAAGGTGCCCAGCCACTGCGCGCCCCACGCGGGGTCCGCCCCGAAGGCCCGCACCAGCAGCCGCTCCGCCGCCTGGGCCGTCATCGGAGACAGGTCCGCGGCGTCCAGCGCGTCGCGCAGCATCCGGCCCAGCGCCTCCGTGTGCTCGGTCCGCCACATGCGCCGGGGCCACGCCGCCAGCGCCTGGAGCATCGTCCCGCGCACCGGGTCCTGCTCGTTCTTCCGGGCCAGCACCAGCGCCAGCGCGGGCGCCACCCAGGAGGGCTCGTCCGGACGCAGGCCGGGCAGTGCCAGCACGGCGCCCAGCGCCACGCCGCGCATGGCGGCATCCGGATGCCCCAGCGCGCCCCGGAGCGCGCCCAGGGCCTCCTCCCAGGGCAGGAACCGCGCGTACGGCAGGCGCGTCTCCGCGCGCGTGCCCAGCGCCACCACGTCGTGCAGGTGCCGCCGCGCCTCGCGCTCGCGCAGCGCCGGGGGCAGGTGGCCCAGGCGCTCCAGGGCGATGATGCCGTCGCTGTTGCGCGCCCCCACCGTCCAGCGCTGGTAGACGCGCTCGCGCTCGCCCGGGTCCTGGATGCGGGCCAGCAGCTCCGTGCCCCAGGAGGGGGCCCGGTCCACGGACGCGGCCCAGGCCTCGGTGAGCGTCTGGCGCAGCGGATCCGTCACCTTCTTCAGCACGGCGCCTGCCTGGCCCAGCAGCGTCGGGTCGCGCTGGACGACCCACGCCAGGGACTCCGCGTCCAGCGACGCCGAGGCCTTCACGAACAGCAGGTGCGGGAGGAACGCGGTGGGGTGGCGGCGCAGCAGCGCCACCATTCGCACCGGACGCAGCCGCACCAGCGTCCGCAGGGCCTGCTCGTCGGGGGGAATGCCCCGCTCCAGGAGCAGCGCCACGATGGCCTCCGCCGCGTCGGGCGTCTGCTCCGCCAGCCCCGCCAGGGAGCTGCGCACCTGCCACCGCGTCACCGGATCCGGCTCGCCCGTCACCGCCCGCAGCCGCTCGAGGATCACCTCCCCCAGCACCGCGGGCGCCCCCCGCGCCAGCCTCGCCCAGAACCGGTGGCTGGGCCGCTCCAGCGCCCGCGCCAGGTGCCGCCGAAGCGCCGCCTCCGACGCCAGCGGCACCGCGTCCGCCAGGGCCGCGTGCTCGCCCCGCTCCGCCAGCCCGTCCACGTACGCGTCGATGACCGCCCGGCGGCCCCGCTTCAGCAGCTGGCGCAGCACGGACTGCTCGCGGCGCATGCCGTGCGCCATGCGCAGCACCTCCAGGGCCTGCGCGTCATCGCAGACGACGGACGCCAGCTCGAACGCCAGCGAGCGCACCCGGAAGGAGTCGTCCTTCGTGGCCCTCAGCACCGCCTCGCCGTCGCGGCGCGTGAACTGGGCCGCCAACGCCAGCCGCCGTTCGGAGGCGTCCCCACGCGCCAGCGCGTCCAGCAGCGCCTGGGCTCCCGGGTCCGTCCGGGCCTGGCGGCCCAGGGCCACCATTTGACGCACCCGGGCATCATGGAAGGTCGAAGACAGCTCGGCGCGCAGCGCGGACAGCTGGGGTTCGGACATGGCGCCCAAGGATGCCTGCTCCCCCCGATTCCTGACAGACCCTCCAGCCCGGCCGGGCGCCTCCGCCTTGGGCAAACACATCTGCTCTAGATTGAATTGTTGGTTTTGCGGCTATTGGGTTGCTATTCAAATGATTGGCATGTTAGTCATTTGTCCGCCCCTGCCGGAAGGCTGGCGTCGTGGCCCGGGGGGGACACAACCCCAGACATTGGAGAAACCCACATGCTGCGTCATGGAATGAAGCGCTTTGCCGTTCCTGCCCTGGGTGTCGCCTCGTTGCTGGCCGGCCTGACCGCCGCCGCGGAGCCGGCGTTCGACTCGCAGCAGGTGGCCCGCGACTTCGTGACCAGCCTGGACCGCGCGGTCCAGGTTCCGTCGCGTCCGGGGCTGTCCGGGGCCCAGGCTCGGGCGGCGAACACCTACCAGACGTTCCTGTTCGCCAACTTCACGAACGTGGTCGTCTATAACAACGGGACGGCCCTCACCGGGGTGAGCGTCCCCGTTCCGCTGCCCGCGTCCATGGGGTCCAGCCCCACGAACTTCGTGGGCGCCGGCCAGGCGGAGGTCACGGGCCCGTGGAGCCAGGTCATCTCCTACACGACCAACCCGGCGGACCCGTACGGCGCGGCCAAGACCTGCACCTACGCGGTCTCCACCGCGTTCGTGGGCGGCGCGTGCCAGGCGAACATCAACTTCTATGCCCAGGGCACCCAGGGCGTGGCGTGCGGCTTCATCCCCTCGCAGTCGGGCATCGACCCCACGACGTGTCAGCTCCAGCTGGCGCTGGTCATCCAGTAACGCCCGCCTCCGCGGTCAATCCCTCTCACGGCGGGGGCGGGAGGCGCTCCCGCCGTGGGTGTCTGCCTTTGTGGGGACCTGGGGCCGGTCGGCCCGCTGGCTCCAGGGTCAGTGCGTCGCCTCGGTCGGGGTGATGGGGTAGTCGCCCCTGGCGTGCGCGCGGGTGTGCTGGGCGAAGAGGAAGCGCCGGACGGCGGCGCGGGTGATGAGGCCGCACGGGGCCAGTCCCAACACGGGGGCCACGGGCAGCGCGTCCACGTCCTCCTGGTCCATCACCTGGAGCGCGTGCGCCAGGTCCGAATCCGGGGCCAGCGCGGGCAGCTTGCGCGCCAGGTCGCTGGCCACGAGCAGCGGGTACATGGATTCATCCCGCCACACCTCGCGCAGCTGCTCCACCTGCACCGTGCCGTAGAGGTGGCCCTCCGTGTCCAGCACCGGCAGCGTGCCGGCCTCGGACGTGAGCAGCTGGTCCGTCAGCGAGCGCAGGGGCGTGCCCGCGGGCACCGCCGGGACCTCCGTCATCAGGGCCCGCACGTGCGTGCCCGTGAGCAGGTCCTCGTCGCTCTGCACCTTGGGCGAGGTGCGCTCCGTGAGGTAGTGGCACAGCGCGGACGCGATGGTGCAGGTCACCATCAGCGGCAGGATGATTTCATGGCTGCCGCTCAGCTCGTACAGCATCATCATGCCGGTGAGCGGGCCGCGCGTGAGCGCCGCCACCGCGCCCCCCATGCCCACGATGGCGTACGCGCCGCTGGGCCCGGTGGAGAGCGGGAAGAAGTAGTGCACCAGCGTGCCGAACGCGCCGCCCGCCATGGCGCCGATGACGGCCGCGGGGAAGAACGTGCCGCCGGAGCCCCCCGAGCCGATGGTCAGGGACGTGGCCAGGAGCTTCAGCACGCACGCCGTCACCAGGAAGAGGAAGGGCAGCTGTCCGGCTGCCGCCAGGTTGATGAAGTCGTGCCCGCTGCCCCACACCGTGGGGCTGAGGAACACGAGCACGCCCGTGCACAGGCCGCCCAGCGCCGCGCGCACCGGCAGCGGCTTCTTCCCCAGCCACGGCGACAGCGTCCCGCCCGCCTTCCCATGGAAGAAGTGCTCCACCCCGTGCAGCAGCTTCACGAACGCGAACGCGAGCAGGCCGCACCCGATGCCCAGCGCCGCGTAGGCGAACACCTCCGAGCCGCTCACCAGCTCGTAGTTGACCCGGTTGAGCATGGGCGCTTCGTCCAGCACGCCCCGGCTCACCAGCGTGCCCGCGACGCTGGCCAGGATGATGGGCGAGAACACGCGCAGCTCGAACTCGCGCAGGATGATCTCCATCGCGAACACCGCGCCCGCTATGGGGGCGTTGAAGGACGCGGAGATGCCCGCGCCCGCGCCGCACGCCAGCAGGATGGACAGCTCCTTGCGGCTGAACCCCAGCACGCGCCCCACGCTGGACGCGAACGCCGCGCCGCCATAGACGATGGGGCCCTCCCGGCCCGCGGACCCGCCGCTGCCAATGGTGATGGCGGACGCGATGAGCTTGAGCAACCCCCGGTCCGCCGGCACCACGTTGTCGCCGCTCTTCACCGCGCGCACCACCTCCGGGAGGCCGTGGCCGTGCGTCTCCGGCCGGTCGCGCAAGAGCCGCCCCACCGCGAGCCCGCCCACCGTGGGCGCCAGCAGCATCAGCCACCAGGGCAGGTGCGGCAGCGCCGCGGGCAGGTTGTGCGCGTGGCCGAACACCGCGTTCACGGCCGCCAGCCCCACCAGCGGGTAGTAGAGCGACAGCGCGCCCAGCGTCAGCAGCGACAGCAGCCGCAGGCGCCGCTTCACCTCGTCGCGCGGCCCTCCCGGCTCGATGACCCGCGCCAGCAGCAGCGCGCCCAGCGCCAGCGGCACGCCCACGAGCGCGTATTCCAGGTGCCAGCGCGCGGACGCGAGCGACTCCATCAGCGTGCGCAGCCGCTGCGGCCGGAACGTGACCGACAGCTCCGCGGCGCTGAACGTGATGCCGCTCATCACGCCAATCAGGTTGGAGAAGATGCCCGCCGCCAGCCCGCTGTACAGGCCCACCACCGCCCCCGCGATGGGCAACACGGACGGCGTGGGCAGGCGGATGCGGTTGGAGGCGCCCAGCAACACGAGGATGAGGCGCGAAAGGTTCTGCCGTGCCCACGCGGTGAGCGCGGCCACGCGCTGCCTTTGGGCAGGCGGAGGTTCGTCGGAGTTGTTCATTTGGAGCACCTACTAAACGGACGAGGGCGGTGGGTTTCAAGCTTCTTGATGCCGGCGTGATGTCCGCGCCGTCCGCCTGCACTCCACTCCACACATCGTCCGAGCGGTGCCCGGCCGCCTGCCCCCGGGGCGTGGTACGACGGCCCCGGTTTCCACCCGAAGCAGGAGGCATCCCACATGCTCAAGCAGGGAGACGTGGCGCCGGAGTTCACCGTGCAGGACTCCACGGGCCAGACGCACCGGCTGTCGGACTACCGGGGCCGCAACGTGGTGCTCTGGTTCTACCCGAAGGCGGACACCCCGGGCTGCACCGCGGAGGGCTGCTCCTTCCGCGACCACAAGGCCCAGTACGAGCAGAAGGGCACCGCCATCCTGGGCATCAGCTTCGACACGCCGGCGGAGAACCAGGCCTTCTCCCAGAAGTTCGGCTTCAACTTCCCCTTGCTGTGCGACGTGGATCGCAAGGTGGGGCTGGCCTACGGGGCCGCGGATGACGCCTCGGCCGCCAACGCGCGCCGGGTGGGCGTGGTCATCGGGCCGGACGGACGCATCAAGGAATGGCACGCCAAGGTGGACGCGCGGGCCTTCCCCCAGGAAGCGCTGGCCCGGCTCCAGTAGGGCGCCGCCTCAGGGCGCGAAGGTGCGGGACGGCAGGCGCGAGCGGACGAACACCGCCACGCCCGCCAGCGCCAGCCACGGCAGCACGTGGCCCAGCATCAGGTGGTCCGCCGCGCCGTCGGGGCAGTGCACGTGCAGCACCAGCGTGCCCACCCCCGCGGCGGACAGGCCCGCCGCCAGCGCCCGCATGGGCTGGAAGGCGGAGCGGCAGAGCAGGACCAGCGCCAGGGCCAGCGGCACCACGGACAGGGCCACCTCCGTGCCCATGCACCCCAGGGTGCTGGTGAGCAGGGGCCTCACCTGGACGCCGGAGCCTCCGGCCAGCTGCGCCAGCGCCACGGCCAGCGCGCCCACCGCGACGAGCCCCAGGGGCCACGTCCGCTGCCGGGGCGCGAGCGCCACCATCGCCCCGCCGCCCACGCCCGCGACGATGAGCAGCGCCACGAGCGCGATGCTCAGCGTGGACGCGGAGTTGAGCAGCATCCCGTGCCGGCCCACCACGAGCAGCCCCACCGCGCCCACGCCCAGATAGGTGGCCAGCAGGACCGCCACCTCCTTCCACCACGGCGTGGGACGGGGGTGCGCGGCCAGCTCCGTGAGCGACCGGCGCCGCGCCTGTTCGAGCTTCGCTTCGTCGACGGGGAGGGGCGGTGGCGGGGAGCCCAGGTCCTGGAATCCCTCCACGAGCGCGCGGCAGTCCGCGCACCCGGCCGTGTGTGACGCCAGCTCCGGAGGCAGCGGGCCGGTCAGGCAGTCCAGGACGCGTTCGCACTCGGGCGTCATCACGCGGTCTCCTGATGAAGGGGGGCCAGCAGCTCGCGCAGGCGCGCGTAGCCCCGGTGGGCGCGGACCTTCACGGCGCTCTCGGTGAGGCCCAGCGCCTCGGCGATCTCCGCGAAGCCCATGCCTTCGAAGCGGTGCATGAGGATGGGCAGCCGCTGGCCCTCCGGGAGCCGCGCCAGGGCGTGCTGCACGGCCCGCTCCAGGCCCACGTCGCGCGGCTCCGGGGTGTCCGCCACGACGGTGAGGGGCAGCTCGCCCTCGGGCGTGAGGTCCTCCGGCCGGCGGTGGCGCCGGGCGTGGTCCCGCGCGGCGTTGGTGGCGATGGCGTACAGCCAGGGACGGACGCGGGACCCCACCTGGTACCGGCCGCGCGAGCGAACGAGGGACAGGAACGTGAGCTGGACCAGGTCCTCGGCGGTGGCGGGGCTGCCCGTCAGGCGGGACAGGTAGCCCTGGATGGGGCGCGCGTAGCGCTGGAAGAGCGCGTCGAACGCGGGCGCGTCGCCCTGGCAGAACCGCTCCATCAGCACCTCGTCCGAGTCGGCCTCGCCTCCCGAGGATGCCGGCATGCCTCCGGTACGCATGGGCTCGGGGGAGGGTTTCACGACAGGGGGCGAAGGGCTCACGGAGGGGGGCGCGGACTCTAGCCCCGGACATGCGTCCAGGGCACCGGACCTTGAGTCAGGGCGTGGCGGTGGGCTGCAAGCGCGTCAGCCAGTCCTCGAACGCGGCGTGACCGTGCAGGTGCGACAGGTCCTCGTCGGAGGCGGCGTACGCCGCGTCCCGGAAGCCCAGCGCCTCGGCGCGCTGGAGCAGGCGCACCGCGTCCGCCACGTTGCCCGCCCTGGCGAAGGCACACGCCGCGTCGTACGCGATGCCCGCGTCCGGGACGTGGCCGAGCGCCGCCTCGCTCACCGCCGCGGCCTCCGAATAGGCCCCCCGGATGAACAGCGCCCGCTCCGCGCACCGGAACGCGGCCGCCGCGTCCACGCGGGGCAGCCGCAGCGCCTCCGTCACCTGGCCCAGGCGGATGAGCGCGCCCGCGTACTCGTGCATCACGGTGCGGTCCTGCGACTCCCCCCACGCCTGCTTCCAGTAGCCCACCGCCCGGGCGTCGTCGCCCACCAGCGAGAAGGCCGCCGCCACCGCGTGCATCTCCACGGGCTGGCCCTGCACCTGGGAGAAGTGGTCGAGCGCGGGCCGCCCATGGCCCTGCTTCAGCGCCACCCAGCCCAGCAGGTAATGGGCCCGGCTGGTGAGGCCCGCGGACAGGCCCGGGGTCTCCAGCAGCTGGGTGCCCAGCCGCCACGCGTCGTCCAGCCGGTCCTCGCGCAGCGCCTGCTGCGCCTCGCGCAGGCCCTGGGCCTGGGGGCCCTCCTCCTCCTTCGCCTCGTTGCGCGCGCGCATCACCTCCGCCAGCACGCGGAACGCCTGGAAGCCGAACATGGCGAAGAGGACGCCCATGAACAGGGCCCCGCTCTTGATGGCCAGCAGCACCACGCCCACGCACAGGCCCAGCGCCAGCACGTGGGACACGATGAAGCCCCGCCGCCCGAACATCCGCGTCGCCAGCGCCGTGCTGATGTGGCCCCCGTCCAGCGGCGGCACCGGCAGCAGGTTCAGCACCGCCCACGCCATGTTCGCGAAGAAGAAGTTGCCCAGGAAGAAGTCCGCCATCTCCGAGCGGCCCCGCACCTGCATCAGCACCGCCCAGCACAAGACGCCCAGCGTCAGCCCCGCCAGCGGGCCCGCGAAGCTGCTCACCACGTCCTTGTGCCAGGGCAGCGGCGCGTCCGTGTTGGGCCGGGTGACGCCGCCCATGAAGACCAGGTCCACGCTCGGCCGGTATCCATAGAAGCGGAAGGCCACCGCGTGCCCCAGCTCGTGGACCAGCACGGACACGAAGACGATGAACATCCACGACAGCACGTAGGCCACCACCGCGCCCATGTGGCCGGACGACGAGGGGTCGGCCAGCTGGTCCCCCAGCCACCCGGCACCCGAGTGCCGCCCCGGCACCGGCAGGGAGTTGTAGGCGAGCACCGCGGAGAACAGCAGGTGACTCGTGTGGACGTGGACGGGGACGCTCCCGAGCCGAAAACGGAACATGGAGGGGGACCTTAATCGTTGCCCCCCACTCGCGCAGGGCCGTTCTCACGCCCCGCGCGCTTCTGTTTCCCTCCGTCGGGTATAGGGTGTCGCCGCCATGCTGAAGCTGGGTCCCTACACGCTCCCCAACCCCTACATCCTCGCGCCCATGGCGGGCGTGAGCGAGCGCCCGTTCCGAGTCATCGCCTTCCGGCTGGGCGCCGCCCTGTGCCCCACGGAGCTCGTCAGCGCCCAGGGGCTGATGCGCCAGAACCAGCGCACCCTCAAGTACCTGCGCTACGACGCCCGGGTGGAGAAGCCCTACTCGCTCCAGATCTTCGGCGGCGAACCGGAGGCCATGGCCCAGGCCGCGCAAGTGGGGAAGGCCGCGGGCGCGCAGCTCATCGACATCAACATGGGCTGCCCGGTGAAGAAGGTGGTGCGCAACGGCGCCGGCAGCGGCCTCTTGTGCGACGTGCCCCGCGCGGCGGCCATCGTCCGGGCCATCCGCGAGGCCACCGGCCTGCCCGTCACCTGTAAAATCCGCTCGGGCTGGGACGCGCGCACGCTCAACTATCTGAAGGTGGCCGAGGCCCTCCAGGAGGCCGGGTGCGCGGGGCTCGCCCTCCACCCGCGCACGCGCGAGCAGGGCTACTCGGGGCAGGCCGACTGGTCCCACATCGCGGACCTCAAGCGCCACTTCCCGGAGCTGCCCATCATCGGCAATGGGGACGTGAAGACGGTGGCGGACGCCCACCGCATGCTGGACGTCACCCGCTGCGACTTCGTGATGATTGGCCGCGGCGCCCTGGGCAACCCGTGGCTCTTCCGGGAGCTGGTGGGCGGCCCGCCGGCGTCCCCCCAGGAGCGCTGCGCGCTGGTGCTGGAGCACGCGCAGGCCCACGCGGAGTTCGTCGGGGACGCCCTGGGCGCGGTGCGCTCCTTCCGCCGCCACCTGGCCTGGTACGCCCATGGCCTGAAGGGCGCGGCGCACTTCCGGGCGGAGGTGAACGGGCTGGACTCGCCGGAGGCGGTGGAGGACAGCGTGCGCCGCTTCTTCGCGGGCGCGGACACCGACCCCACGGCCCCACTAGAGGAGCCGGAGGTGGACTACCGGGCCGCGCTGGGCTGAGCGACGGCCGCGGGCGGCACCAGCACGCGCCCCGTGGCCACCGCGCGGAAGTAGTCGCAGGCCGGGGTGGGGTGGCGCTCCAGCGTGTCGAAGTCGACGTGGTAGAGGCCGAAGCGCGGGCCCCAGCCCTCCAGCCACTCGAAGTTGTCCAGCAGGCTCCAATAAAGGTAGCCCTGCACGTCCACGCCCTCCGCGCGCGCGGTCAGCACCTGCTGGAGGTGCGAGTGGAGGTACTCCGGCCGCGCCGCGCCCGCCCGGTCGTCGACGCCGTTCTCCGTCACCCACACCGGCTTGCCGTAGCGCTTCACCTCGTGGAGCAGCTGGAGGAAGCCCTCCGGGCGCCGCTCCCAGCCGATGTCGGTGAGCCCCCGCCCGTCCGGGTCGCGGTACTTGAAGTCGATGAAGGGCGGGCGCGGCATGAAGCGCAGGTGCGCGCGCGTGTAGTAGTTGACGCCCACGAACTCCACGGAGTCGCGCGCCTCCGGGATGCGCACGTTCGTGGACGCGACCCCCGGCATGAAGACGCGCAGGTGGCCGGAGAAGAGCGCCTCGTGGAACGCGTGGTTGTAGGCGGGGGCCGCCAACCGCACCAGCGAGCGGTCCAGGGGATGCCACCAGCGGTCCGGCGTGAACGCGAGCATGTTCTGGGAGATGCCCAGCTCCACCCGGCCCAGACGCTGCCCCAGCTCCTCGCGCGCGATGGCGTGCGCGCGCACCATGTTCTCCAGGGCCGCCATCGTCTTCGCCCCGTCCGTGATGCCCGGAGGCATCAGGCCCTGGAGGTAGCCGCCCAACAAGAGGACCATCGGTTCGTTGAAGGAGATGACGAGCGCGTCCAGGCCCTCCAACAGGGGCGCGCACTGGCGCACGTACCGGCGGAAGGCCTCCAGGCTCTCCGGAAGGTGCCAGGGCGTGGACGCGTGGAACCACGTGGGGTGGGTGAAGTGATGGAGCGTCACCACCGGCCGCAGTCCGTGCGCGCGCAGGCGCAGCAGCCGCTCGCGGTACGCCTCCAGCGCCGCCCCGTCGAACCGGCCGCGCTCGGGCTCGATGCGCGCCCACTCCAGCGACAGCCGGAAGGCGCCCGCGCCCACCGCCTTCGCCAGGGCGTAGTCCTCCTCGTAGCGGTTCCAGTGGTCCACCGCGCGGCCGCACCGCGCGCCGGGCTCCTTCAACTTCCCCTGCCGCTCCCAGGCGGCCCAGTCGTTCTCGATGCCGCCCTCCACCTGGTACGCGGACGTGGCGACGCCGAAGGTGAAGGACGCGGGGAAGGTCAGCGGGTCAGCAGCTCGCATGCGGGGCGGCACCGTAGGACTTCGCCTCCACGACGGGAAGCGACGCGATGCGTGCGCGCGGGTTGCTCGGCAGCGGACACCCGGACCCGCCGCGCCGACCCCCGAAATGCGTCCGGAGCCGGAAATTCGGCTCCGCGCGCGACGCGCCGGACCCCCGAAATGACCGCCACGAACGGTTCGAAGCGCCCGGAGGCCAAAAATCGGCCTCGCCGCGCACTGCAATACATCACCATGCGTTGACACACTGGCATGTCGCCCGTACCATTCATTTCAAGCACTCACGTTCAGTCCAAAGTGGGTGCAGGGCTCGCGTCCTCGCGGGCCTCAACACTGAACGGAGGATTCCGATGGCCGCGAAGAAGAAGACCGCGAAGAAGGCCGCGTCGAAGAAGACCGCGACGAAGAAGACTGCCCGCAAGGCCCCTGCCGCCAAGCGCGGTACGGCCAAGAAGGCCCCGGCCAAGAAGGCCGCCGCGAAGAAGTCCGCGCGCAAGACCACCCGCAAGAGCGCCAGCAAGGCCGCTGCGGCCCCGGCGACCCCGGAAGCCTGAAGTACGGCGTCATGACGGACGTCGGTTGACGTCCAGTGAACGGCTCGGCGAAACCCGCCGGGCCGTTTTTCTTTTGCGGGCCAGGGATTCCAAGCCCTTGCGGCCCGCCGTCCGGAAGGGGCCCGTCCATGTCGCTGCGTCCGGTTGAGTTCGAGGAGGTCGTGGCGGAGGTCGCGGCCCGGCTGGTGGGCGCGGTCGCCCAGAAGGCATGGTGCCCGCTGCCCCGGCTGGCCTACCTGGAGCTGCGCGTCCCCGGCAGATCGGTGGTCTTGTGCCTGTGCGCGGAAGGGGAGCTGTCGCGCCTGTCCGTCGCGGAGGACCGCTTCCCCACGCCGGGAGAGCCCGCCCCCTTCCAGCGCTGGCTGCGCCAGGAGCTCACCGGCTTCAAGCTCCAGGGCGCGCGCTACCTGGAGGCCTCCCGCGCCGTGGTGCTGGAGTTCGAGCGCGAGGCCGTGCGCCGCCGCCTGGTGCTGGAGGTGGGCGCCCCGGGCGGGCTGCTCCTGCTGAGCGACAACGAGCGCGTGCTGATGCTCTCCGGCGAGGGCTTCGGCGCGCGGCGCAACCTCTACCCCGGCGCGCAGTGGTCCCCGCCGGAGCCCGTGTCCGCCGAAGCGCTGGCGAAGGGCAGGGCGCAGCCCTCGCGCCTGGCCCTCGTGGACGCGGACCCGCTCCCGAACCTGCAAGCCGCCGAACGGGTGCTCGGGCAGAAGGACCGCACCAGCCGCGCGGATGCCATCCGCCGCAGGCTCGCGCAGCCGTACCGGGCGCGGCTGAAGCGCTCCTCCCGCACGCTGGAGAAGGTGCGCGCGGAGGCCCAGCGAGGCCCGGAGGCGGAGAAGCACCGCGAGGTGGGCGAGCTGCTCGCGCAGAACCTGCACCGGCTCAAGCGCGGCGCCTCGCAGGTGACGCTCACCGCCTATACGGAGCAGGGCGTGGAGGAGGTCCAGGTGAAGCTGGACCCGAAGCGCACCCCGAAGGAGGAGGCGGACTGGCACTTCCACCAGTACCGGCGCCTGCTGCGCGGCGTGGAGGCGGCCCGCCACCGCGAGGCGACGCTCGGGCGCGAGGTCGCGCACGCGCAGCTGTCGCTCCAGCAGATTGAAGCGATGGATGACGCCGCGCTGCTCGCGCAGGCGGAGGTGCTCCAGGTGACGCAGGGAGAGGAGGGCCCGAAGGAGGGCCTCCCCTTCAAGGAGTACGTGGGCCACGGCGGCTCGCGCATCTGGGTGGGGCGGGGCGCGGAGGACAACGACGCGCTCACCTTCAAGGTGGCGCGTCCCTGGCACCTGTGGCTGCACGCCCGGGGGCTGCCAGGCAGCCACGTGGTGGTGCCGGTGGAGAAGCACGCGGAGGTGGCGCAGGAGGTACTGCTGGACGCGGCGCACCTCGCGCTGCACCACTCGGGGGCGAAGGGCGAGCCGCGCGGAGAGGTCAGCTACATGCCGGTGAAGTTCGTGCGCAAGCTGAAGGGCGCCGCTCCCGGGCAGGTGACGTACGCGCGGGAGAAGACCTTCGTGGTGCGCATGGAGCCGGAGCGGCTGGAGCGGCTGCTCAAGTCGCGTCACGGGGGCGACCCGGCCCTGCCCTGAAGTCGGAAGGGGTGGGAGGGAATCAACCCCGCTTGTCACGCGCTGCGTGTGGGCGTGGTCGCCGGGCGGACGGGCGTCCAGCCCCTGGCCTTGAGTCCGGAGAAGTGCCGGGTACGATGCCCCCCGCGTGACGCCCGAAGCCTTCCGCCAGATGTCCCTGTTCCCGCGTGGCTCGTCCGCGGAACGCGCCTCCGTTCCCGCGCAGCGCGTGCCGGAAGGGCCCGCGCCCCTGCCGCCGCGCAACCGCGTTCCAGAGGAGGCGCCGCGCGTCCTCACCGCGTCGCGCGAGGAGCTGTGGTCGCGCGCGGAGTCGCTCGCGTGGCGCCTGAGCGCGAACCTGGGCATGCCCGTGCGCCTGGCCGTGACGGACAACCGCTCCACCATGGTGTCCTTCCGCCGGGGCTCGCAGGTGCTCCAGCTGCGGTTGCACCACATGTTCCTGGATGCGCCGGAGCAGGTGGTGCGCGCGGTGGCGGACTACGCCGGCCGGGGCCACCGCGCCGCGGGCGGCCTGCTGGACGAATACATCCGAGGCCAGCAGCCGCTCATCCGCCAGCTCCGCCGCGAATCCGACGCGGAGCTGAATCCGCTCGGCCGCTGCTTCGACCTGCGCGCGCTCTTCAACGGCGTCAACGAAGCGCACTTCCAGAACGCCATCCAGGCGCGCATCGGCTGGGGCCGCATGCCCCCTCGCCGCCGCCGCAAGTCCATCCGCCTGGGCGTCTACGACCATCAGACGCGGGAGATCCGCATCCACCCCGCGCTGGACAAGCCGGACGTGCCCGCCTTCTTCGTGGAGTTCATCGTCTTCCACGAGATGCTTCATCAACTGTTCCCCAGCAGCAACCGCACCGGCCGCCGCGTGCATCACCCGCGCGCCTTCCGTGAGCGCGAGCGCACGTACCCGCATTACGCCGCCGCGCTGCGTTGGGAGCGCGAGAATCTGGGCGCGCTGTTGCGCGGTTGATCGTCCGCCGAGCCGCCTGGACATTTACTGGTTTACCTGCTCGGCCTCCTCTTGGGACTGCTTGACCGAAACGCGGTGGAGCCGGATGTTCGCGCTCCTATGCGACGAGCAAAGATTGTCTGCACCCTCGGCCCCGCCAGTCAGACCCCGGAGATGTTGGAAGCGCTGCTGGAGGCCGGCATGGATGTGGCCCGGCTCAACTTCTCCCACGGCAGCCACGAGCAGCATCAGGCGAACATCGACATGCTGCGCGCGGCCTCGCTGAAGGTGCGCAAGGCGGTGGGCATCCTGGGCGACCTGCAGGGTCCCAAGATTCGCACGGGCCGCTTCATCACCGGCAGCACGGAGCTGAAGCCGGGCGGCACCTTCCACATCACCACCGACGAGACGGTGAAGGGCACGGACGAGATCGTCTCAACCACGTACCCGCACCTGGCGGCGGACGTGAACCCGGGCGACCGCATCCTGCTGGACGACGGCTTGCTGGAACTGCGCGTCGTGGAGACGGACAAGAAGCAGCTCATCAAGACGGAGGTCATCCACGGCGGCACGCTGAAGAACAACAAGGGCATCAACCTGCCCGGCGTGGCGGTGCGCGCGGACGCGCTCACTCCGAAGGACCGCGAGGACCTCATCTTCGGCCTCAAGGCGGGCGTGGACTACATCGCGCTGTCCTTCGTGCGCCAGCCGTCGGACCTGGACTCCGCGCGCCAGGCCATGGCGGAGGTGGGCCGCACGGTGCCCATCATCTCCAAGCTGGAGAAGCCGGAGGCCATCGCGCGGCTGGACGCCATCCTCGACAAGACGGACGGCGTGATGGTGGCCCGCGGCGACCTGGGCGTGGAGATCCCCCCGGAGGAAGTGCCGGCCGTCCAGAAGGACATCATCCGGCGCTCCAACCTGCGCGGCCTGCCGGTCATCGTGGCCACGCAGATGCTCAACTCCATGATCGACAACCCGCGCCCCACGCGCGCGGAGGCCAGCGACGTGGCCAACGCCGTCTACGACGGCGCGGACGCGCTGATGCTGTCGGGTGAGACGGCGAGCGGGAAGTTCCCCCTGGACTCCGTGCAGATGATGGAGCGCATCATCCTGGCGGCCGAGTCCTCCGCCCGCGCCCAGTACCTGCCGCGCGTCATCGACGCGCCCCTGGGCCTGCCGCTGCACTTCCCGGACGTCATCGCGCGCGTCGCGTGCGAGGCGGCGAAGGCCAGCGGCGCCACGCTCATCGCGGCCTTCACGCTGTCGGGCGTGACGGCGCGGCTGCTCGCGCACTACCGGCCCACGGTGCCCATCGTCGCGTTCAGCCCGAACCAGGAGGTGCGCCGCCGCCTGTCGCTGCTCTGGGGCGTGGTGCCGCGCGTGCTGGAGCCCATCCAGGAGACGGAGACCATGCTCCGCCGCGTGGAGGAGGAGCTGGTGTCGCGGGGCCTGGCTCGCAGGGGCGACCGCATCGTGGTGGTGTTCGGCGCGCCGGTGGGCCAGCCCGGGAAGATCAACAGCCTCCGGCTGCACACCATCAGCGCCTGATGTGATGTGACGTGCCTACGCCGGGCCCTTCTTGAGGGCCCGGCGGGGAATCTCCGCCTCGACGAAGATGGCGAACAGGTCCCGGTCCAGCTGGCCGGCCCCCACTTCCTTGTTGAGGATGTCCAACGCCAGCCCGTGCGGCACGGCCTTCTTGTAGGGCCGGTCGCTCGCGGTGAGCGCGTCGTAGATGTCGCAGATGGACATCATCCGCGACTGCACCGGAATCTCCGGGATGGCGCGCGGGTAGCCCGTGCCGTCCAGCTTCTCATGGTGCGCGTAGGCGATCTCCGGCACGCGGCGCAGGGCGCGCGTCCAGGGAATCTGGGACAGGAAGCGGTAGGTGTGCTCGACGTGGCTCTCGATTTCGCGGCGCTCCTCCGGGGAGAGGGTGCCGCGGGTGATGGAGAGGGATTGGATTTCATGGGGCAGCAGCAGGGGCTGCCCCTGGTCGTGCGCGTCGGTGTACGTGAGCTTGCCCAGCTCCAGCAGCCGCTCGAAGTTGCCCTGCGCGAGCACCGTGGGCCTGTTGCAGGTGAGCAGGAAGGCCATCACCTCATCCAGCTGCGCCAGCTCCTGGGCGAGCCGCGCGTCCTCCTCCTGGTGGATGGCGGGCAGGGCGGCCACGCCGCGCGCCTCCACGGACGCGAGCCTGCGGCGGGAGCTGCGCAGCTGAAGGTCCTTGCGGGCCAGCTGGAAGCGGGCGCGCAGCGTCTCCAGCTCATACGGGTAGAGCTTCTCCGCCTTGACGAGCACGTTCTCGCGCACGCCCACCTTGCCGAAGTCGTGCAGCAGCGACGCGTACCGCAGCTCCTGGATCTCCACGGCGGAGAAGCGCGTCAGCGCATAGGGGCCGATGGTGTGGTGCTCCAGCGCCTGGGCCAGGGACACGGTGAGGTCCGCGACGCGGCCGGAGTGCCCCGCGGTGGTGGGGTCTCGCGCCTCGATGGCGACGACGGACGCGGAGACAAAACCCTCGAAGAGGCGGTTGATCTCCTCGTGGAGGAGGGCGTTCTCGATGGCGCCCGCGGCCTGGGCGCCCAGGGCGAGCAGCAGCTCCTCGTCCTCGGCGTCGAAGACGCGCCCGCCGCGCTTGTTGAGGGCCTGGATGACGCCCGTCACGTCCCCGTTGGCGTCGCGCATGGGGACGCAGAGGATGGTGTGGGTGCGGTAGCCGCTGGAGATGTCGAAGCTGCTGTTGAAGCGGGGGTCGGCGTAGGCGTCCGGGATGTTGATGACGGCGCCGGTGTGGGCGACCTGCCCGGCGATGCCGCTGCCCATGGGCAGGCGGATTTCATTCTTGGAGCCCTGGGCCACCTTGCTCCACAGCTCGTTGCGCTCGCGGTCCAGGATGAAGAGCGAGCAGCGGTCCGACTCCACGACCTTGGTGGCCTCATAGAGGATGAGGGGCAGCAGCAGGTCGAGGTCCCGCTCGGCGCTCATCGCCTTGGCGACATCCAGGATGGAGGTCAGCTTCGCGAGCCGGCGGGACAGGTTGGGGGAGGCGGGCACGGACTGGGGAAGCACCGGGGCGGGCTCCGTGGGATGCGGCGGATGGCCGCGGGCGCACCGGGTTGTAGCACGCGCCCTGTCTTGGTCGCCCCACCCACCACCCCCTGGGTCCACCTCTGTCCGCCAGGCTTCTGTCCAGCCGGGCAGGAGTACCCTGGCTTCCGGGAAGCGGCTATGAAGCGCCGCCATGAAACGCCCCGTCCGCATCGCCCCGTCGCTGCTCTCCAGTGATTTCAGCCGTCTGGCCGAAGAGGTCCGCGCCGTCGAGGCCGCTGGCGCGGACTTGATTCACGTGGATGTCATGGATGGCAGGTTCGTGCCCAACATCACGTTGGGGCCGGTGGTGGTGGAGGCCATCAAGCGGGTGGCGACGAAGCCGTTGGACGTGCACCTGATGATCGTGGAGCCGGAGAAGTACGTGGAGGCCTTCGTGAAGGCGGGGGCGGATGTGCTGACGGTGCACCAGGAGGCGAGCCCGCACCTGCACCGGACGCTCCAGCAGATCCGTCACCTGGGGGCGAAGCCGTCGGTGGTGTTGAACCCGGGCACGCCGCTGGTGGCGATTGAGGAGGTGCTGGGGGACGTGGACATGGTGCTCTTGATGAGCGTGAACCCGGGGTTCGGGGGGCAGTCGTTCATCGAGTCCACGGTGGACAAGGTGCGCCGGCTGCGCGCGATGTTGGACGCGCGGGGGCTGGACGTGGACATCGAGGTGGACGGCGGCATCAACGCGCAGACGGCGAAGCGCGTGGTGGACGCGGGGGCGACGGTGCTGGTGGCGGGCAGCTACGTGTTCGGCGCGAAGGACTACGCCCAGGCCATCCAGTCGCTGCGGCCCTGAGGCTTCAGGCGGCTTCAGGCGGCTTCGGTCGGCGCGGGGGGGCGCGCGGCGGCGGTGGCGAGCCGGGCGATGCGGGTCATGAAGGTGGGGTCGCACGGCTTCACTTCGTAGTCGTCGGCGCCCAGCTCGAAGCACACGTGGCGGGTGAACTGGTCCTCCACGCCGCTCAGCATGATGACCTTGCAGTCGCGGGTGGCGGGGTCCTTCTTGAGCTGCGCGAGCAGATCGCGCCCGTCCTGGTGCTGGTTGATGTCCAGGATGATGACGGCGGGCTGGTGCTTGCGAGCCAGCTCCAACACATGTTCGGAGGTGGTGTCGGACACGCACACGAGGCCAGAGCGCTTGGCCTCCCGCGCGAGGGCGGACACCACGAGGGGCTCATCATCCGAGATGAGGACAGTTGGAGGCATCAGGGTCCTCTGTGGGGGAACAGGGGCGGATCAACGTGCTACACCTTGGAAGTACAGGAAGGCCCGGATCTTGTGAAGAGGGTGAACATTGTCCCGTCCTGAAGGGTAGGTAGGACAACAGTCGGGGGACCGGGGAGGGGGTGGAGGGGTGGGGAAGGGCGGTTTGAAAGTGGGCGTTGACTCAAGGAAGTGGCTCGGATAGATCCGCCCACGCTTCGTCGGCCCGAGGGCAGTTCCCGGCGCGGCACGGATATCGGGGAGTGGCTCAGCCTGGTAGAGCACTTGGTTCGGGACCAAGGGGTCGCAGGTTCAAATCCTGTCTCCCCGACCATTCAGTGACGGGCTGGAGGCCTTCTGGGTCTCCAGCCCGTTTCTATTTTGGGGCTTCCGGCTTCATGCCCTCCAGCATTCGGATGGCCGCTGACTTGGCCGCTGGGCTCAGGTGCATGTAGCGCTGGGTCGTGGAGAGGTTCTGGTGGGCGTGATCCGCTCTCGTGGACAGGTTGACTATGCCGCTGCCCGTTCGAACTGGGCCGGCGAAGCGTAGACGATTGCCGAGTGCATGCGTTGCTGGTTGTAGAAGACCTCGATGTAGTCGAACAGCTTCCCCTTCGCGTCGTTGGCGCTCTCGAAGGCCTCACCCAGTTCGTTCTTGAGCGTGCTGAACCAGCTCTCCATGGCCGCGTTGTCGTAGCAGTTGCCCCGACGGCTCATGCTGCAGCGCAGGCCGTGCCGTTCCAAGACACGCTGGTAGTCTCCTCCTCCCCGACAATACGGCGGACTGCACTCGCGGAGGCGAGGCCGCCGCCTGCGGCATCTACCACCTCATCACCGACTATCTGGGCAAGCCCGTCCTCACGCTGGACGAGCAGGGCCGTGTCTCAGGAACCGGAGAGTACGACGCCTTCGGCCACGTCAACCGCGTCAGCGTGGACGTTGAGACGCCGCACCCGTACACCATCGCAACCTCCGGCCCCTTCGGCACCGTGATGAAGCAGCCTGCCGTCGCGGGCACCACTCTCCAGCAGCGCGTCCTCTTCGATGCTCTGGACCTGTGGAGTGACTTCGAGCAGTGCACGGACGAGTACAGTCAGGGCCGCAACGACACCGTGTCCCTACGCGATGAATCCACCGGTACGGACCTGGCGACGCTGACGCCCTGGGACAAGGGACGCTCCTGGACATCCTGGTTCACCCCTGGGGCGTCCGGCGTCCGCGCCGCCCTCAACAACACGGGCTACAAGTTCTGCACCATCGTCGCGGAGTACTGCAGCTGCGGAGGGGTGGGCACGAAGACGCAGAAGGGCGCCGTCATCTCCGGCTATGAGTACCGCCGGGTCCAGACGGGCGCGTCCCCCTTCTGGACGCCCCTGCGATTCCCGGGGCAGTACCATGACGTGGAGACCGACCTCTTTGAGAACTGGAACCGTTACTATGACCCGAGTATCGGGCGATACCTGCAGCCGGAGCCGATGATGGCTGTTGATGCCAGGTCGGGTTCTTGGGCTGCGTACTCATATGCGGGGAACAATCCAGTAAGGAACTCGGATCCGACCGGTCTGTTCATCCGGCCTGAAGGCGAATGCAAGAACTGGAGTGAGGCACTCGCACGAGCAAAGGTAAAGGCGGGATGTCAAAAGGAATCCGGAGGAGTCTCTTCCCAGCAAAGCTGCACAAAATGTGCTCTTCCGTGTGATATCTGCCCGTGGTTGGATGAGTCGACACCACCTACCGCCCGCATCTTCGACATGACTGGCGGGATTCGTGGTGGCCTGAATCCGGACCGGACGCAACTCGGGCTGGCACGTTGGCTCTGCGGAAACACGACCGTGCCAGGGTATTCGTTCGACAATACCGAAGAGCTCGCGCAAATGCTCATACACGAGGCCATCCATATGTGTCAGACTATTGGCATCACGGCGCCTTCCGCCAAGGACGGCTGGGGTACCCCGTTCGGCAAATGGAGCCCGGGCTGGGACGACACTGAGGACACCGTTGAGAAGTGCTGGAAGGAGTCATCATGGCATTCCACCGGCAATGGCTGCGGAGGGCGGCGTCCATAGGCGCTGTACTGGTCTTTCTTCTCTGCTCAGCGCTTCTGCTTGATGCGAGTGGCGTCTTCGACGAAGGGTCTTGCAGGCGATCAGACGATTGCCCTGTGGGTCGTAAATGCATCACGACAGTCCACAGGCAGATAGACAAAGGACGTTTCAGAGCAGTTCACAGCTGTGAAGTTCCTTGCTCTTCTGACGCGGATTGCCCAGGCGGGCAGTCGTGCTTCCATCTTGAAGACGCAGACGAGCCGATTTGCGTAGAGGCCCATTGATCACGACCAGCAACGCCACGCTGCATTGTTGATCCAAAGTATAGGAAGTATAGGACGGAGAGGAGCCCTGGTGAGGGCGGCGGGCTGGTGAAGAGGGGCCAAGAAGGGCCGCTGGAGGGGGCCGCGGGCTGTGCGCCGTGCCGGAGCAGAGGCTGTGCTGCGGCTCGGGGCACATGCCGGCCCAAGCGGTCGAGCCAGACGGCAGGCCGCGAGGGCAATGCCAGGTGCTCCAGAATGGCGCGCCCCTCACCGGGGGCCGTCAGGTATGCCCGCACTCTCCTGCGGCCTCCACACTTCACGCAGGCGAACACGTCGAAGTCGAACGTCCTCCTCAGCAATTCGGCCTCGTCCACTCGCGGCGTTCTCTGCTTCATCCGCTCCGTTCTGGCCGCTGCCTCCTTTCCCGCGCTCGCCTCCTCCTCACCTGCTTGGGGGAACGCTGACACGGCGTTGTCGCGCGCCGTGAAGACTGCGCGACGCGAACCGCGCCATCGAGGACAGCAGGCCGTTCGAAGAGCTGTTCGCGCGGGATCGAGCAACCGCGGTGCGGGGCGCGCTCAATGGGGGGTGTCCAACGGGATGCCGTCGCGCACGGCGGCGATGGCCTGCTCCGTGAGGTTGATGGCCTTGACCCGGTGGCCGCTCTTGTCGCTACTTCTCCCCTGTGAACCCGGGAGCGCCGGAGAAGTTGCGGGCCGCGATTTCGGAGGCAGCCCGCTGAGCGTCCAAGCCGGGCCGAAGCCCGGCGGCCGTGCGCGGCGCTCCTGCGCACGAAGGATCCGGCCTCGGCCCAGAGCCCGTGCCAAGCTCGCGCCCAACGGGAGGCGGCAGTTCCCGAAGCACCCGCCTGGGCACATTGCGTCAGGGAGCAGCCAGGGACGTGGCGCAGGCGGACTGGTAGTCCTGGAGCCTGGCCTGGAAACGTTCCTTCTCGGGCGCGGGCCATTCCGCGGGCAGCAGCTCCACGGCCTTCTGTTGTTCGGCCAGTGCGGCGGTGCACTGCTTCAGCCCGAACTGCGCGGCGGCGGCGGTCTCCAGCACATAGGGATTGTGGCTGCGTCGCACGAAGGGACGCACCGCACGGAGGGCCGGCGCATACTGGCCTGACTGCACGAACTGCCACGCGGACTCGATGGCCGCCCACCCATTCCTGGGCGCCAGGAACCAGGTGCGGGCGACGGCCTGGGGATAGAGCGGATCTCCTGGAGCCTGCTCCGCGAGCTTCCGGGCCAGGTTGAGCCATGCCGAACGGCTATCGGGATTCTGGCGCACCCGCAGCCGGGCCCAGTCCTGTTCTTGTTGCCGGGTCAACGTGAGCCCGCTCGGGATGAAGCGCACGTAGAAGGTGTAGTCAGTCCTCATGGGATGCCCCGAGAGGGTCGCGGGACGGTATCGCGCCGACTGAAGCGCCGCGAGGTTCTGCTCGATGCCGGGAAGCCGAGCCCCTTCCACGACCGTGCAGTCACGCACGTGGCCATCCGTGTCGATGTGGCACTGGAAGACCATGAATGCGAACGCACCTTGCCCGACCAACGTTTCGGGATACCTGAAGGCCGCCGGAGAGATCGGCTCCGGACGGGTGAGCGCCCCGGACGCGAACGTGCAAGCTTCGGCGAGCTCCGCGGCGCACGCGGCCGAGACGTCCTGGAATGCGCGGAGGACGGCATCCTCTCCGGGGGTACCACGCAGCGTCTTGACCGCCTCCTCGAAGACGCGAGGCGCCTGCGCTGGATCCAGTTTGGGCGGCGGCCCGGGCGGGGCCTCGTCCCCCATCGACAGGTCCCAGAGCCCTGTCGACGGGAGGCCCCTCTTCGACTGGAAGTCCTCCATCACGGACATCAGATGCCCATGGCTCGCGGGCAGGGTCGGGATGCCCGGATGGGCACATCCGGTGACTCCAAGTACCAGGGACATGAACAGCCAGCGCCAACGCATGGGTCCGTACTCTAGACCACGAGGCAGTGCCGGACGAATGAGGCGTCCATGAGCAAGCCGTGATGACGCGAGGCTGCGTCATTCCCATCACCTTCCATGCAACGGAGCCCGAGGAGGTCCAGCGCTTCGTGGCGATCACGGCACTGGGCCCCTGAAGCGGCTCGCCGCCTTGCCAGCCCCTGCCGCCGAGGGCGAAAGGTGGCTGGCAAGGGGTTGAAGCGAAGCCCCGGCGACCCCCGCTGCACGCGGGCTCGCCGAGGCTCGACGTTGCCTGCCTCGATGCCGCCTTACTGGACGGCGCGGAGCGCGGACTGCTCGTCGGACAGCGTCATCAGGAGGCGGTCGCCCTCGGTCTCGTCGATGGGCACGAAGCGGCCGAGGTCCGCCCGGTAGGCGTGGACCTGCGCCGCCCCGATGTCGAACCACCAGCCGTGCAGCCGCAGCGTCCCCGCCGCGAGCCGGTCGCGCACGATGGGGTAGGTCTTCAGGTGCTCGAGCTGCTCGAGGACGTTCAGCTGGGAGAGGCGATCCGCGTCGGGCAGCCCCTCGCCCACCTGGGAGTTGTTCTCACGCAGCTTCTTGAGCGAGGGCGCTCCGTGCGCGAGCCACTTCTCGAGGTTCGGAGCGCCGTCCACGGCGCCGCCGGCCAGGATGGCCTTCATCGCGCCGCAGCCCGAGTGGCCGCAGACCACGACGTCCTCGATGGGCAGGAAGCCCAGGGAGAACTCGATGGCCGCCGCCTCTCCGCGGTCCGCCGAGGGCTGACCGCCGGGCGTGGCCGACGGGACCAGGTTTCCCACGTTGCGCACGGTGAAGAGGTCGCCCGGGTCCGTGGAGACGAGCAGGTTCGGCACCACGCGGCTGTCCGAGCAGCTGATGAAGAGGCAGTCAGGGGATTGCCCCTTCGCGAGCCTCGCGAAGGTCGCGCGGTACGAGGGCAGCGTGTGACGCTGGAAATCGAGCAGGCCTCTGATGAGCTTCTTCACTGCACACCTCCGGGAGAGAGAGTCGAAACGTGATGAACGGGGGAGGAAGGGGTTGGCGCCGCGGAGCCCGGCGCCGGGCCCGCACGCGCGCTGCGCCGGGTCCAGACGTCCTCGAGCGGCTCCATGGTCACGGTGCCGCCCGTCTTGCGATACGTGTCCGCCCAGCTCTCGAGCGCCTCGAAGCCGGAGTGGTCGAGCGTGTTCACCGCCACGTCCACCTCCACCCGGGAGCCCGCGGGGACCTTCGCGAGCGCCGTCGACAGCTTCGGCACCCCGACGAACGTCAGCGCTCCGCTGATGCAGACCTGATGAATGCCATTGGCGGCGCGGATCTCCACGCGCACCTGGCCCAGCTGCCACAGGAGCCGGAGGATGGCCGCGCCGAGTCCCAGACCGATGCCCGCGAGCAGGTTGATGCCCACGACGCCGAACACGGTGATGAGGTACACGGGCAGCTCACCGCGGTGCCGCAGCTCCCGGATGTGGGCCAGGTTCACGAGCTTCATGCCCACGTGCACGAGCAGGCCGGCGAGCACCGTCAGGGGCACGTACGCCGCCAGGCGCCCCAGCAGGGTGATGAAGGCGAGCATCCACACCGCATGGAGCACCGCCGACCAGCGCGTCTTCGCGCCGGCGTTGATGTTCGCCGCGCTGCGCACGATGACGCCGGTGATGGGCAGGCCGCCGAGCAGACCGGAGACGGTGTTCGCCACGCCCTGCGCGAGCAGCTCGCGGTCCAGGTTCGCCCGCGGGCCCGTGTGGAGCTTGTCGGTCGCCACCGCGCTCAGGAGCGATTCGGCGCTCGCCACGAGGGCGAGGGAGAACACGGCGACGAAGAAGGCGCCCCACATGGAGCCCTCCGGAAGGGACGGCAGCTTGATGGCCGCCAGCGCATCCGCCGCCAGCTGCACCCGCGCCACGTCCGCGTTCATCACCGCCGCGACCACGGTCCCGCCCACGACCGCCACCAGCGGCCCCGGGACCTTCTTCAGCCGCCCGTTCGGCAGGAACCCCCACGCGATGAGGACTCCCAGCGTCAGCAGGCCCAGCAGCGTGGCCGCTCCATGAAGGTTGAGGATCTGCCCGGGCAGCTCACGCAGGTTGTTCCAGGCATTGCTCTGCGGAGAGCCACCGAGAACGATGTGCACCTGCCCCAGCACGATGAGGATGCCGATACCCGCGAGCATCCCGTGGATCACGGCCGGCGAGATGGCCAGCGCCGAGCGCGCGACCTTCAGGCCGCCGAGCGCCACCTGCACGAGTCCCGCCGCCGCCACCGCCGCGCACGTCACGGCGAAGCCCAGCTGCTGGATGAAGCCGAAGACCATCACCGCGAGGCCCGCCGCGGGGCCGCTCACGAGCAGCGGCACGCCGCCCAGGAAGCCCACCACCAGGCCTCCCACGACGCCGGCAATGAGTCCCGCCATGATGGGCGCTCCAGAGGCGAGCGCGATGCCCATGCAGAGGGGCAGGGCCACCAGGAACACCACCAGCGAAGCTGGCAAATCCGAAGCGAGGATCGCCTTCAACGACGGCTTCGCCTCTGCAGCCTTTACATCCGAAGTCATTGCACGCGCTCCCTGTCATCCGCCGGGCCGCAACCGGGGCTCGACGTGACAGGGGGCTACGCAAGCGTTGTGCCAGACCGCCCCGGGCCCCTTCCGTCGGGGGCGTGGCGCTTCCAGACCGGGCGATGAAAGAAACGTGAATCCGTCGGTCCGGGCGATGAACGAATTTTAAATTCCTTCACTCCGAGGGCGGGCTCTCCTCCATGCGGCGGAGGAAGGTCGGGTAGGACAGACCCAGTGCGCGGGCCGCCTCCACGCGCCTGCCTCCGAGCTGCTCGAGCACGTGCCGGACGTAGAGCCGCTCCACTTCATCGAGCGGCCGGGGTGGGCCCGACACGAAGAACGCGTTGGGGTCGATCGGGGCCTGCGCGCCGCCCCCCTTGGCGAGCGCCTGGAGCTCGAGCGTGGGCCCGCCCTCGAGCACGAGCGCCCGCTCGAGCACGTTGCGCAGCTCCCGGACGTTGCCGGGGAAGGGATAGCTCAGCAGGCGCTCCTCCGCGGCGGGTGAGAAGGGGACCGGGCGCCGGCCGAGCTCCGAGCTGAGCTCCTGCACGAGCGTCCGTGCGAGCGGCAGCACGTCCTCACGGCGCTCACGCAAGGGGGGCACGTCCACCCGGAACACGCTCAGCCGGAAGAGGAGGTCCTCGCGAAAGCGCCCGGCGGCGACCTCCGCTTCGAGGTCCTTGTTGGTGGCCGCCACGATGCGGGCGGTGCTCGTGAGCTCCGTCATCCCACCGAGCCGCCGGAAGGCCCCCTTGTCGAGGAACGTGAGCAGCTTGGCCTGGAGCGCGAGCGGCAGCTCACCCACCTCGTCGAGAAAGAGGAGCCCGTCGTTCGCGAGCTCCACGAGCCCGCGCCTGGCCGTCTTCGCGTCCGTGAAGGCGCCGCGCTCGTGTCCGAAGAGCTCGCTCTCCATCATCGTGTCCGGAAGCGCGGCGCAGTTGATCTGCACGAAGGCTCCCTGCTTCTGGCGCAGGGCGTGGAGGTGGCGGGCGAGCACCGCCTTCCCGGTCCCGGTCTCCCCGAGCAGGAGGACGGGGCTGCGCGGCGTGGTGGCGATCCGCTCCAGCATCACGAGCGTCCGCTGCATCGCCGGCGAGCGGGGCTCCGCCATCCGATGCCGTCCTTCAAGGACGCTCTCGGCCTGACGCAGCCGTTCCTGGAGCTGGAGGTCGCTCGCCGCGCGGCGTGCGCGCATCACCAGGTCGTCGATCTCGACCGGCTTGCTCAGGTAGTCGCGGGCACCCGCGCGGATGGCTTCGACCGCGCTCTCGATGTCGCCGTGCGCGGTCACCATCAGCACGATGGTCGCCGGAAGCTGGGCGCGCAGCTCGGGCAGGAAGTCGAGCCCATCTCCGTCCGGCAGCCTGCGGTCCAGCAGCACCAGGTCTGGCGCCTCGGCGGCGAGCGCGACGCGGGTCTCATGCAGTGAGCGCGCGACCCGGACGCGAAAACCCTCCTGGCTCAGCATGGAGGCCGCGAGCGAGGAGAAGGTCCTGTCGTCATCGACGAGCAGCAGGGAGGTGCTCATGAAGCCATTTTCTCGAGCGGGAGGCGAACCGTGAAGCGGCTGCCTCCGGGCACGCGTGTATAGGAAACGCTTCCTCCATCATGCGCGCGGATGGCCGTGCGCACCATCGGAAGCCCAAGCCCGATGCCCCTCGAGCGGCCCACCGCGAAGGGCTCCCAGAGCCTGGGCTCGAAGGCCGGGGGCACGCCTCCTGCGTTGTCCTCCACGAGGAGCACCACCTCCGCGCCTTCGCGCAGGAGCCGGACTTCGACGCGAGGCGTCGGCTGCTGTCCTGTGTCATGAGCCACGGCGCCCGCTTCGACGGCGTTGCGGATGAGGTTGTCGACCGCGGAGACCAGCAGCGTCGGATCCCCCTTCACGAAGAGCCCCTCCTGCAGGGAGGTCTCGACGGCGACATCCGCTGCTTCCGGCAGGAGCCTCACGGCTTGAAGCGCGTCCTGGACGAGCAGGTGCATCTCGCAGCTGCGCTGCTGCGTGGACTGGGGGGAGGCGAAGCTCAGCAGGGAGCGGGCGAGGTGTCCGAGCCGGTCCGCCTGGGAACGCAGCGCCTGGACGGGCAGGGCCGTCTCCCCTCCCTTCGCGCGAATCATGCTGAGCGCGGCCTGCATGCTGTTGAGCGCGTTCTTCACCTCGTGGGCGATGAGCGAGGAGGCCGTGCCGAGCGCCGCCATCGTCTCCTGGCGCCGCAGGTGTTCTTCGGCGGCCATCAGCGAACGGTAGGAGCGGCGCAGGAGCACGGTGAAGAGCAGGAGCACTCCGCCGAGCAGCGCGGTGTGAGTCCCGAGCTGGCCCAGGTAGCGGCGCTTGAGCAGCGCGCGGTCCCGCGCCTCGTCCTCGAGCACGACGAGCAGCATCTCGGTTCCGGGAACGAGCGCCGCCGCGCCGAGGAACCGCGCGCCTCCGAGCGTGACGGCCCCTGGAGCGTCCACCAGCGGGCGAAGGTGCGCGGCGAGATCCACCTGACGCAGGAGGGGAGGGGGCGTCGCCGGGAGGAGGAGCCGGCCGCGCTCGCCGAGCAGGGCGACCATGGACTCGTTCGTCCCGCGATGGGGCGGCAGCAGCTCGCTCGCCGTCGCGAGCTCACCCACGAGGAGGCCCACGACATGGTCGTCGCGCACGATGGGGACCGCGACCGCGATGAGCCCTCCGCCTTCCTCGTCCACCAGTCCCACCGAGGCGGCCTGCTTCTCCATCATCCGCCGGAACCAGGGGCGCGAGGTGAGCGCTGTGCGCCCGAGCGGCATGTTCACCGGGTCGCTCCAGATGCGCTGGCCGGTCGCGGACACCAGCGCGACGCCCCCCGAGAAGAGCGACGTGTGGCCGAAGGCATTCTCGAGGAGCGCCAGCTCGGGGCCTGCTACTCCGTCCTCGGGTCTGAGCGACGGGTGCTCCGCGAGCCGTTGCAGCTCCGAGCGCAGCAGTCCGAGGTGAGCGCCCAGCGCCTGGGCCTGGAGGCCCGCGCGGTCCGACAGGTGGATGAGGAGCTCGCCCTCCGCCGCCTTCACGTCCGCCTGGTAGGTCACGAAGGGACTCACGAAGGCGGCGCACCAGAGGAGCATCAGCCCGACCACGGCGGACCGGCCGGCTTTTTGCTGCGTGCGGAGGAGCTCTCCCGGCGGAGGCACGAGAGAGGTCAGGGAGGGATGGGCCGGGGGCGGCGACATGTGCCCATCTTCAACATATTTCGGCCCGCTCCGTGTGGCCGCGGTGAAGGCCCCCGCTGCGAGTAGGCGTTGTATGACTCCGAGCGCACCCAGAAGGTGGCGCTGGAGTTGAAAGGCTCGCCCGCGAAGTGGGTGACCGCGTACCAGGGCCGACAAGTAGAGGACGGAGAGGAGCCCTGTTGTGGGTGCTTGGGCTCAACACCCCGCGCTCTGGGGAGGACCCTGTGCCGGGGCCAGCGTCGCAGGCCGCGAGGGCAATGCATGACGAGCGGACCTCCGCGCGCAGGCTTCCCACGAGCGCGTGGCCCAGGGCGTGGGTGCGGCTGGTGAGCGTCACCCCCAGCAGCTTGCCGCTGAGCCACCCCAGATGCTCGGCGGGAACCTGCGCGGGTACGAACAAGGACATGGTGATTTCCCCTCGATAGATGCGGTGCGCGAAGGGAACACCGCGCCCCCACCGGAAGGTGTCACCTCGAACGTTCCGGGGGAGAGGACCCGGCGCGACCGGTCCTCCTGTCCCGGGAGCCGGGCTCCCAAGTCAGGCCGGACCCCGTCTTGGAATGAGGGCTTTTCTTGCCATGCCTGGAGTCATGCTTGCCCTTACCAAACCCCCCATGTCTGAATTCCCACCCGCCCCTTTCCCATATCAGGAGAAGCCCCCATGTCTTCTATTCCCTATCGACGTCATGGATTGTCCATCCTATCGCTGCTCTCCGTCATCTCCCTGGCGGGCTGCGGAGCCGAACCCGACCTCACAGCGAGCGAGCCCCGGAGCACGGCGCCCGCGGAGTGGGCCGCGTGGCCCCGAGCCGCCCTGGAGCGCTCCGCGGCCGAGGTCGAAACGCCCTCCCAGTCACGCCTGTCGGAGCAGGCGTTGCGCGTGCGGGATGAGGCAAGGCTTGTCACCTCCCGTGGAATGGCGGTGGACCTGACGGGGGGCACCGCTTCGGCGCCCACCGCTGAGCGGGCGTTGGCGGCGCTCGCGGCCTGCCAGCCGAATGCCTGGGCCGTTCAGCCGCAGGTGGCGCCCGGGAGGATCCTGGGCGGTGTCGCCTACGGCGACGGCCTCTATGTGGCGGTGGGAAACAGCGGGGAGATCCTCACCTCCGGCAATGGGACGGCCTGGAGCGACCTGTCCACCGCTTCAAGCCCCTTCTCCTATCTGGACGTGGCGTACGGGAACGGGACCTTCGTCGCGGTGGGAACCGAAGGGCGCATCTCCCTGTTGAGCGGGCCCGTCACGGGGACCGTGTCCTTCGGTTCGGGCTTCGTGCTCGGCCACGTGGCCTATGGCAACGGGGCCTGGGTCGTCACGGGGTCCTACCTGGACGCCAGCTTCCATTGGTACTCGTTGATCATCGCGTCGACGGACGGAGGGCTCTCCTGGAACGTCGTCAACTCCATCCCCGCGTCGGGAGCGACCACCGCGAGCCGTGGCGTCGCGTTCGGGAGTGGCGTGTTCGTCGTGACGGGCCAGGAGGGCGACGTCTACTCCTCGTCCAATGGGACGACCTGGTCCTATGCCGCCTACGTGCCCGGCGCGACCTTCAAGTTCGTCGCCTCCGGCGGGGGGCAGTTCGTGGCGGGCACCTCGGATGGAAGGCTCTACAAGTCCACCACGGGGCAGTCGTGGTCCCTGGATGCGACGCCCAGCACCCTGGCCTGGTTCAGTGGCGCGTATCTGGATGGCGTCTGGGTCGTCGTCGGCCAGGGGGGACAGATCGCGAGTTCGTCCGGCTCCGGGTCGTGGGTGAGCCGGAGCTCGGGGACGTCGAACAGCCTGGAGGACGTGACCGCGGGACCGGCGGCCTGGGTGAGCGTGGGCACCTCCAACCCGGGCAATCAGCGGATCGTGACCTCGTCCTGCCCGTTGCCCGACCTGGCCCCCTTCACGCCGTCCGGCTGGTCCGCGCCCATCGTGGTGTCCAACCAGCCCGGGACGAGCACGAACAGCGCCGTCATCACGACGGCCCAGTCGGTCTACATCGACCTGGCCTGGGCCAACTTCGGCAACGCCGACGCGGGGCCCTTCACCGTCCTGCTCACGCTGCAGGGCAGCTCCCTGGTCACCGCGTCCTCCACCGGTCTCCTGTCGCTGTCGGGCCAGGGGGTGACGGACATCCAGCTGAATCCCCTGCCCGCGGGCACCTACACCCTCACCATGCGCGTGGATGATGGCAATACCGTCCAGGAGAGCAACGAGGCGAACAACAGCTACACGCGGACCTTCACCGTGAGCCCCTGAGCGGATGGCGCGCGGCCGATGGCGGCAAGGGGGGGCCACGTGCCGCCAGAAGGAGGCGGGGACGCGTTCGCGGCCCCGCCCGGCCCGCGCCTCCGTCAGGTGTTGTCAGCGCAGGGCGGCCCGGGAGGAGCGCCCTCGGAGATCGAAGCTGGAGGGCTTCTTTGACGCCACCGGGCTCGGACATGCCCGGCCTGGGGCCGCCGAGCGCGGCGCCACCGGGTTCGGCCGCGCCGCCCGTCCTGAAGAGATCCGCGCTTCGCATCACCAGCCGGTGCTCGATCAGCGCTCGCCGCGCACGGGACTCATCCAGGGTCAGCACCGTCAGACCGTAGGCACGGGTGGTCTGGTGGTCATGTTCATGATCTCAAGGTGACGCCTGAGACAGTTGACAAAGAATGCATTGACCGACGCGCGGGTCCCGCAAACCCGCATGACCCCGTGGACAAGGTCTCCACCCGTCGGGTGCTTGCTCGCGCTATCCACCATGAACAGCAGCCCCCCAAGCCCCTAGGTATCGGCAAGCGCCGCTTCACCACCCGCGTGCCCTCCGCGCGGAGGGCGGCGCTGACGTTCACGGTGCGCGAGCGGTTCCGCGAAGGGGCGCTGCTGGACATCAACCTGGACACGGGGCGCACGCACCAGATCCGCGTGCAGCTGTCGGAGGCCGGGTTCCCGGTGCTGGGGGATTCGCGCTACGGCACGGAGGAGGCGCGCAAGCATCCGGCGGCGCTCGCGGTGGGACGGCGGGCCCTACACGCGTGGCGGCTGGAGGTGCCTTCCTCCGCGACGGGCCAGATCATCCAGGTGGAGTCGCCATTGCCAGAGGACTTCCTGCGCGGGCTGGCGTTGCTGCGAGGGTCATAGGGATTCCGGAGGGCCCACGCCTGCATGGATCCATTCTAGCGACCGCGGCGGCCATGCTAGGCTTTGGACGCTGGGGAAGAACCAGTGTAAATTCTGGTTTTTGCATTGAATTCTGTTTTGGTCGGCGCAGGGAGTCAGGGGACGATGCAATCGTGGTGGGGCAGTGTGTCGTTGGTGGTGGCCCTGTTGCTCGTGGGCTGTGGATCCTCCACGAAGCCGCCGGATGCTGGGACGGAAGTGGACGCGGGCGTCACGGACGACGCGGGCGTCACGGACGACGCGGGCGTCACGGACGACGCGGGGATGCCCGACAGCGGCGTGGCGGAGGCCCTGCCGTGCGAACGGACCCAGGGCGTGTGCGCGGGTGCCAAACGGGCGCTGGTGGATGGCGCCTACGAGCCGGTATGCACGGCACGCTCCTATGGCGCGGACTACGAGGCGTCAGAGACGCGCTGCGACGGCCTGGACAACGACTGCGACGGCGTCGCGGATCCCGCGACCTGGTCGGACGTCGCTCCGATGAAGTGGGCACCCGCTGACAACACCGTGGACAGCCTCCGTGTGGCAGGGGGCTTCCTGATGGTCTTCGTCGACAGCTCGGAGGGGATCCAGGTGCTCCGGTTCGATGAAGCCCTCGCCCTGCGGAGCTCATCGCTCATTCCACTGCCTCCTGACTTCGTGCGCATCACGAATGCCCAGTTGGTGCGCACCTCGCGCGGTGTCGCGCTCTTCTTCACCGCGATGAATTCGGACGGCGTCACGCAGGGACGCTTCGTGCCACTGGATGAACAGGGGACGCCCATCGGCTCACCGGAGGGCCTGGTTCTTTTCGAGGAACCGAGTGCCTTTGTCTTCACGCGTGTGGCTCCATCCCTGGATGGGGAGCGGATCGCCGTGGTCTGGACCCGCACCTTCGAATCCTACGAGGTGCGGGGCATGACCGTGGATGCGAGCGGACAGGCCCTGACGCCACCTCATGCGCTGTTCCAGTCGAGCGGGCTCCTTCTCTCTTCACCCTCGGTGGTGGGACTGGAGACGGGCGGCTTCCTGATGACGGCGAACGAGAACATGGGCGATTTTTTCTGGGGGCGCGTCTGGCTGAAGCGTTTCGACCGAGAGCTCTCGCCGGATGAAGGAGAGAAGCTCCTCCCGCTGGCGCATGGAGCCCTTCCCATGTTGTTGTGGCAGCCTCCCACGGAAGAGGGCGGCGTCGGGGAGCCCGTGATGCTCTACCGCGAACCCGACGGACACCTTCCCCGGGTCCACCTGGTGCAATCCCTGTTCGGCCCGAGCATGTCGGAGACGCTGACGCCCACGTCGTGGAGCCAGACCGGCGTGCTTGGCGCCACGATGACCTCCCGGGGGCTCCAGATGGCCTGGATCTCCTTGAGCGCCGCCTATACTCCTGGCTTGAGTGCCTTCTATCCGTGGAACGGACGGCTCTGGGGCCGGAGCCCCTCGGGCGTCGTGACGGAGTGGACTCCCGGACCCGCGCGCATGCCCATGGAGCGACAGGGCGACTGGGTTCGGCTGCAGGAGCTCCCGGGCCAGTGGATGGGCGCGCTCCTGATGACCGCCACGGAAACCCCCAGGGCCTACACCCTTCACTCGCTCCGCTACTGCGCTCCTTGAGGTCTGTGAACATGCAATGGGTCGTGAAGTCGTTGGGCAGCGTGTCGTTGTTGATGGCCCTGCTGCTCGTGGGCTGTGGTTCCAACACGAGCCCGTCGGGCCCCGGGCCGGATGCCGGCACGCAGGTGGATGCCGGGACGGATGCGGGCAGCACGGACGACGCCGGGACGCCCGACAGTGGCGTGGCGCAGGCCCTGCCCTGCGAGAAGACCCAGGGCGTCTGTGCCGGAGCCAGACGGGCCATGGTGGACGGCGCCTATGAGCCCGTATGCACCGCGCGCTCCTATGGCGCGGACTACGAGGCCACGGAGACGCGTTGCGACGGGCTGGACAACGATTGTGACGGGGTGGCGGATCCGGCCACCTGGGCGCAGGTGGATTCCCTGGGAACGCCGCCGTACGGAGGCCTCGTGGACAGCCTGCCCGTGTCTGGGGGCTTCCTGGTGGCATCCGTCGCGGGCTCGGACACGATCCAGGTGCGCCGTCTCGATGCGTCCCTGAAGCTGCAGGCCGTCATACAGGTGCCCGTCGCGCCCGGCCCCGCTCCGATCACCTCGGTCAGCCTGGTGCGGACCGCGCGTGGACCGGCGCTGGTCTACGTCGGGCGGTACGTGACCTCGGACGTCGTCTCGCAAGGTCGCCTCGTTCACCTGGATGAGCAGGGCAACCCCGTGGGCCCCGCGGGGGGCGTCGTCATCTTCCAACACTTCCAGGTCACGGTCTCCGCGCGGGTGGCCGCGAGCAGGGATGGGCAGCAGCTCGCGGTGGTCTGGAGCGCCACGAGCAATGCCAAGGAGGTGCTGGGGCGGGTCGTGGACCTGGACGGAGGCGTGGTGAGCGGTCCCTGGATCCTGTTCCTGACGAAGGAGGAGCAGGTCAGGCTCTCCACTCCGACCGTGATGGGGCTCGAGGATGGAGGGTTCCTGTTGATGGTGCTGGAAGACCATGGCGTCGACCAGCCGTCACGCATCCAGTTGATGCGCTACGACGGCAGCCTGTCGGCCGCGACCCAGTCGCGGGTGGTCGACGTGGGGTATTCGCCCACGGCCATGTTGCTGGGCGACGAGCCGTCGCTGCTCTATCGCGAGACGTCGGTTCGTCCTTCCCCGCTCAAGCAGGTCCGGGCCGTTCTCGAGGGGGGTGTTCCGGAAACGCTCGTGTCCACGACGGAGGGCGAGGTGCCGTGGTTCGGCGCCACGATGACCTCCAGGGGCCTCCAGATGGCTTGGCTCTCCGTGCGCGGCGTGTCCCCCCAGGGGGCGGACGACACGTTCTTCAACTGGGAGGGCCGGTTCTGGACTCGGGGGCCCAACGGCCTCGCGAAGGACCAGAGCCCGGGCCCCCAGTACATGGCCCTGCACCGCTATTCGCAGTGGGTGTTGATGCATGAGCTCCCCGGACACTGGATGGGGGCGCTCCTGATGACCGCTACCAACATGCCGACGGAAAGCTACAGCCTCCAGTCCGTGCGCTACTGCGCGCCCTGAGTCTGGAGGCTCGCGGCGGCCCAGGCCGCGGGCGTCGCCTCGCGGAAGGCCCGCGGGGAGCAGCCCAGCTCCCTGCGGAACGTGTGGATGAAGTTCGACAGGTCCCCGAACCCCACGTCGAACGCAATCTCCGTCACCGGCCTTCGCGTGTCGCGCAGCAGGGCCAGGGCGTGGAGCACCCGCGTCCGCAGCAGGAACTGGTGCGGTGTGAGCCCCGTCTCCCGCTGGTCCGCGGACTCCTTCTGGAGCTCCAGCACCTGGAGCTCACCGACCACCACGGCCCTGGGCATCAACCTGTCCTCGGGCCAGACGTCGTTCAAACTGAAGACGGAGCCCCAGCGCGGGGTCTGCGTGAGGACGCCGTAGCCACCGCGGCGAAGGGGCGGGCTCAACCCGTGGGCCCGCCCTCGGAGGGTCCCTTGAAGTCAGCGGCGGACAGTCCGTGCCGCTTGAGCAGGTCGTAGAAGTCGCTCCGGTTGCGCCCGGCCATTCGCGCCGCTGCACTGACACTGCCATTGCAGCGGCGCATGGCCTCCGCCAGGTAGGCGCGCTCGAAGGCATCGCGGGCTTCGCGCAGCGAGGGCAGGTCCTCCGTCCCGGCCGGAACCACCGGCAGCTGCGCGCTCCCGGCCGGGGGCCGCTCCAGCGCCTGCCCCAGGCGGGGCACATGCCGCGGCTGGAGCTCGTCCGCACCGGCCAGGAGCACCGCGGCCTCCATCTCGTGGATGAGCTCCCGGACGTTGCCCGGCCAGCCATAGCGCTGCATCAGCTCCACCGTCGCGGGCGACAGGCGCGGCGGACGCAGGCCGTAGCGGCTCGCCGTGCGCTCCAGGAAGAGTTGCGCGAGCAGGGGGATGTCCTCGAGCCGCTCGCGCAGGGGTGGCAGCTCGATGGGCACCACGTGCAGCCGGAAGTAGAGGTCCTGGCGGAAGCGCTTCGCGGCCACCTCTTCCGCGAGGTCCCGGTTGGTGGCGGCGACCACCCGCACGTCCACGGGCTCCTCCACGTCCGCGCCCACGCGCGTGAGCCGCTGCTCCTGTAGCACGCGCAGGAGCTTCACCTGCACGGACGGGGACGCCTCGCCGATTTCATCCAGGAACAGCGTGCCGCCGTTGGCCGCGCCAAACAGGCCTTCGCGCTCGCGCACGGCCCCGGAGAACGCGCCCTTCACGTGACCGAACAGCTCGCTCTCCAGCAGCTCTGGCGGAAGGGCGCCGCAGTTGACGGCGACGAAGCGCCCCGTGTTGCGGCGCGAGAGCACGTGGAGCATCCGCGCCGCCAGCTCCTTGCCGGTGCCACTCTCGCCGGTGAGCAGGACCGTGGCGTCGGTGGGGGCGATGCGGGCAATCACCTCGCGCACGCGCGAAATGGCCTCGCTGATGCCCAGCAGCAGGGGCTCGCCTTCCTCCCCCATGCGCCGCCGCAGCTCGGCCACCTCCTGGCGCAGCAGCGAACGCTCGAGCGCGTGCGTGAGCTTCTGCATGAGCTCGTGGTCGTGAAACGGCTTGGTCAGGAAGCCGTAGGCCCCCTCCTGCATGGCCTGCACCGCGGTTTCGATGGAGCCGTGCGCGGTGAGCATGATGACGGACAGCTCGGGCGCACGCTGCCGCACGGCCCGGAGCACATCCATGCCATCCATGTCCTCCAGACGCAGGTCGAGCACCATCGCGTCCACGCGCTCCTGCGAGAGCCTGCGCAGGGCGGCCTTGCCCTCGCCTTCCACGGTCACGCGGTAGCCGCGTGAAGTCATCCGCATGGACATCAGCTCCGCGAGCTGGAGGTCATCGTCCACCAGGAGCACATGGGGCTGCTGGACGGGGGGCTCAGGCGTCAAGGCGGCCTCCGGGGGACGCGGAGTCTTCAAGGGGAATCCAGAAGGTGAAGGTGGCGCCAGGCCCGGAAGTGTCCGCGAGCGACAGCTCACCGCCATGCGCGGCGACCATCTCACGCGCGATGGTCAGGCCCAGCCCCGTGCTGCGGCGCCCGCCGACCTCGAGGCTCGCGAAGGGCCGGAAGATCCACTCGCGCGCGTGCGCGGGCACGCCCGGGCCCTGGTCCGCGACGGACAGCTGGACCGCGGGAACGGCGCTGGCGGCGCCATGGCGCTTGCGGCTCACCAGCTCACACGTGATGCGCACCGTCTTGCCCGCGCTGGAGACCGCGATGGCGTTGCTCACCAGGTTGGACAGGGCGCGCTCGACCAGGGGGTCGTCGATGGGCGCACGCACGGGCTTCGAGGCGGGGTCGTACACCAGCTGGACCTTGCGCTCATCCGCTTCGAAGGCAAGGTCCCGGAGGACGTTCTGGACGATCTGGTCCACCGAGGCCCCGGCGTTGCGCTGCAGCGGCTGGCCGGACTGCACGCGCGACAGGTCCAACACGGAGGTCACCATGCGGATCTCCCGCTCGCACGCGGCCTGGGCGAGCTTCACCACGCGGGCCTGCTGCGGCGTCAGGGGGCCCGTGCTGCCATCGCCCAGGAGCGAGAGGGCCTCGCGCACCCGGGCCAGCGGCGTGCGCAGGTCGTGGGACACCGAAGCCACGAACGCGCTCTTGAGCTGATCCAGCTCCGCCAGGCGCCCACGCATGCGGTCCAGGTCCAACGAGAGCGCGCGCAGCTCCTCGGGGCCTCGCAGGGGGGGCAGCGGGCTGAAGTCCCCCTGGCCGATGCGGCGCGCATGCGTGGAGAGCAGCGCCACCGAGTTCGACACCGCGCGCGCCTGCGACAGGGCGAGCGCTCCCGCGGCGAGGATGCCCAGGAGGCCGAAGAGTCCGCCGGAACGCAGCGACGCCGAGCCGATGGCGCGCGCGTGGTCCTCCTTCGCCTGGATGGCCAGGCGCATGTCCCGCGTGCGCTCGGACCACACCGTGGTGAGGACCTCATCCAGGTGCAGCCGCCGCTCACGGAGGGGGAACGACAGCATCGACTCACAGGTGCCGGCCTGCTCCAGTTGCAGGGCGTACTGCACATAGTCCTGGGCGCTCGCGCGGAAGCCCGCGTCGAGTCGCTCCGAGCCGGCGCCGAGCGCGGTCTGGAGATCCTGGCGCGCGCTGGCGACAGCGCGGTGCACGGAGGCCGCGCTGCTGTCGTGCTGCTCGCAGGCCACCACGCCGCGCCGCACCGCCAGTTCGAGCGCCCAGGCCGCGACGTACACCCGCTGCTCCCGCTCGAAGGACGCGAGCTCCTCTTGGCCCACGCTCGCCACCACCTCGTGGGTGTGCATGAGGCCCACGGCCATCTGTGAGAACGCGGCCAACAGCAGCGCGGTGACCACGGCGTAGGACAACAGGAGCCGGGCACGCAGTCGAAGCACCAACATGGCGCGCAATCTAACCCGCGCCCGTGCGCACGGCCCGTCCCTTCGCACGGCCGTCTGTCGGTCCCAACAGTGTTGGTCGGAGCCGACAGGGCGCTGCTGGTGTGGACCGACAGCGGGGGCACGCCTCCCTCTGACACGGCCCCTGGCACGACACCTGAAAGGCGTGTCGTCCATGCGTTCGACGACCGCTCTCTCCAAGCGACCCTTCTCGACCCGCCGTGCGGGCGAGCTCCTCCAAAGCTGGCGCGAGATGGTGCAGCCCAGCAGCCTGCCAGCCGACGCGGCCGCCGGCCTGAGCGTGGCGTGCGTGGCCCTTCCCCTCAATGTCGCGCTCGCCACCGCGGCGGGACTGCCCGCGAGCGTGGGGCTCGTCTCCGGCGTGGTGGCCGGCGTCGTGGGCGGGCTGCTCAGTGGCAGCCGCTTCCAGGTCACCGGCCCGGAGGCGGCGCTGCTGCCCATGGCCGCGGCCATCGTGGCGGCGCATGGGGCCGCGGGCCTCGCCATCGCCACGGTGCTCGCGGGCGCCATGCAGGTGGCGTTGGGGCTCGTGCGCGCCGGCCGGTTCGCGCGGCTCATTCCCCGGCCAGTGGTGATGGGCTTCACGGTGGGCATCGGGCTTCTGCTGCTCAACACGCAGCTGCCGCGGCTGTTCGCGGTGGAGGACACGCATGCGAACGCCGTGGCGCTCGTGCTGCGGCGCACCTGGGGCGACCACGTGGGGTGGCTCGGGGTCGCGGCCGGAGCCCTCACGGCGCTGGCCATGGTGGGGCTGCCCCGGCTCCACAAGCGCATCCCCGCGGTCCTCGTGGGGCTGACGCTCGGCACCGTGCTCATGGTCACGCTCGGGGTGGGCTACGACGCGGTGGGCGCCCTGCCGCGGTCGCTGCCCATGCCGACGCTGCCGTCCTTCGAGGGCGTGCACCTCGCGTCGCTCCTGCCGGCGGCGTTCGGCCTCGCGTTGCTCGCGTCGCTGGGCTCGCTGCTCGCGACCAGCTCGCTGGACACGCTCACGGGGGCGCGCACCCAGAGTGACCTGGACCAGGACCTGATGGCGCAAGGCCTGGCCAACATGACCGCCGGACTCGTGGGTGGCTTCCCGGTGATGGGCGCCATCGTGCGCGCCAGCGCTTCCATTCAAGCGGGTGCGCGCACCCGCGCTGCTTCCGTCCTGCACGCACTGTGGCTCTTCGTGGCCATGGCGCTGCTCGCGTCCCTGGTGGCGCGAATCCCCATTGCCGCACTCACCGCCATCCTGCTGGTGGTGGGGGTGCGCCTGCTCAATCTGGAGGGCCTTGTCGCCATGTGGAATCAATCCAAGTCGACGTTGAGCGTGGTGCTCGTCACCGCGCTGGGTATCGCGGTGTTCAACGTGTTCGCCGGGATCGGGGCCGGGCTCGCGCTGGCGAGCATCCTCTACGTGCGGCGCCATGGCGCCCTGCGGCTGGAGGTGCAGCGGGTGACGGATGCGTCGCAGCTGCAGCGCAACCTGCACACGCAGGCCCCCGAAACGCCCAACACCCCCGAAGCGCTGGACCTCATGGTCGCGCGCGTGGACGGGCCCATCCTGTTCATCAACCACCTGAAGCTCTACGACCTCGTGGACGGCCCGCCCTGGGCGAAGCTCGTGGTCGTCGACCTGTCGCGGGTGTCGCTCGTGGACGCCGCCGGTGTGGCGACGCTCCAGTACCTGGCGGAGTTCCTCGCCGTGCGCAGCGCGCACCTGGCCCTGGTAAAGGTGCCGCCCCATCTGGAGGCCGCGCTCGAGCCGATCGCGAAGCACCTGCTCGAAGGGCGGATGCACGGCTCGATGGAGGGGGCGCTCCTGGGCGCAGGCCTCATGCAGCCCGCGCCCATGGAGCCTGTCGCCGCGCACGCGCACCCCGTGCCCCTGGAGCGTGTCGCCGGCCCCGCGCCCTCCGCGCATCCGTGAAGCGCATATCCGCGGCCGTGGCGGATCGAGCCCCCCGAGGCCCCCGGGGGCTCCCGCGCCGGCCCACCTGCTTCACGGAGCCCTGCGCGGTTGGAGGTCCTCCGCGGTCGCGCTTGGGGCCTGCCTCCGGGCGACCACGGCGCCGAAGACTCCGGCGGTGAAGAACATGATGACGCTGTAGATGGCCGCGGGAATGGCCATCACGCCGTCATTGAGCAACCGGGGGCTGGACGCGATGGCGATGGCGAGCGTGCCGTTGTGGATGCCCACCTCCATCGCGATCGCCACCGCCTGCTTGCGCTCGACGCGCAGCAGGCTGGGCACCACGAAGCCCACCGCCATGCTGGCCAGGTTGAAGGCCAGCGCCGCGAGCCCCACGCTCTGGAAGTACGTGACCAACTGGTCCCGCTCCTTGAGCGTCGCCGCGAGCACCACGAGCACCAGGAACAGCGCCGAGATGATGCGCACCGGCCGGTCCAGGCCATCCGCGAGCGCCGGCCGCTTCGCGCGCACGAACATTCCCAGCGAGATGGGCACCAGGACGATGCCGAACACCTGGACGATCTTCGCGAACTGCAACGGAATGGCGCGCTCCTCCCCCATGAAGTGCGCCAGGGAGAAGTTCACGATGAGCGGCAGCGTGAGCAGCGACAGCACGCTGTTGACCGCCGTCAGGCTGACGTTCAGCGCGACATCGCCCTTGGCCAGGTGACTGAAGAGGTTCGCGGTCGCGCCGCCCGGCGTGGCGGAGAGCAGCATCAACCCCACGGCGAGCTGGGGTGGTAGCCCGAAGCCGGTCGCGATGGCGTAACAGACCCCAGGCATGAGCAGCGTCTGACAGCCCAGGCCCACCAGCGCCGCGCGCGGATACAAAGCAACGCGGCGGAAGTCCGCGAGGGTGAGGCTCAGCCCGAGGCCGAGCATGATGACGCCCAACGCAATCGGCAGGAACACTTCGGTGATGGCACTGCTCTGCATGGCGGGCCCCTGGCGAAAGCACACACTCTGCCAGAAAGCCCCGCTTCGCAGGAGCCAGCCGCTTCTGCGCCTCATCGACCGCTCATCCTCTGGCTGCGACTCCAATGCCAGACGGAGGCAGCAAGGCGAAAGTATAGGACGGAGAGGAGCCCTGTTAAGGGCGGCGGGCTGGTGAAGAGGGGCCAGGAAGGGCCGCAGGAGGGTGCCCCGCGGGCTGTGCTCGGGGCCGGAGCAGAGGCAGTGCCGCGGCTCGGGGCACAGGCCGGCCCAAGCGGTCGAGCCAGACGGCAGGCGGCAGGGGCGTGGGCTTCCGGGGCACTGTGGGGGCTTGGGGGAACACCACGCGCACTGGGGTGGACCTTGTGCCGGGGCCAACTTCGCAGGCCTCGAGGGCAATGCCAGGTGCTCCAGAATGGCGCGCCCCCCACCGGGGGCCGTCAGGTATGCCCGCACCCTCCTGCGGCCTCCACACTTCACGCAGGCGAACACGTCGAAGTCGAACGTCCCCCTCGGCAACTCGGCCCCGTCCACTCGCGGCGTTCTCTGCTTCATCCGCTCCGTTCTGGCCGCTGCCTCCTTTCCCGCTCTCGCCTCCTCCTCACCTGCTTGGGGGAACTGGGCGCGCATCCACGGCAGCTCCGCTCCCTGGTGCTCGGCCAGGGCCTCCGGCTGACGCTCTGGGGCGTGGGTGCGGGAGTGGTGGCGGCGGTTGGCCGCACCCGGCTGATGGCCAGCCTCCTGTACGGCGTGGAAGCCGCGGGGGTGTTGTCCGTCTGTTCACGACTGGCGTGCTGGGTGCCCGAGCTGCGCGCCAGCCGCGTCATGCCCTCCCGCTGCCTCAACTCGGACTGACGCTGGCGAAGTCATTGCGTTGAGGGGGCGCGGGCGTGACGCGGCTTCGTGGAGTTGGGCTCAGCGCTCCGGCCACTCGATCCGGCGGCCCGTCGTCGACGATTCGACGAAGGCCTCGAGCATGCGGCGAAAGCGCGCAGCGTCATCGAAGGTGGGCACGAGCGGGCTCTCGGCGGCGAAGCCGGCGTAGAGGTGCGCGGTCTGGAAGGCGTCGTCGGACAGCTCGCCGCGCGCGGGCCACGCTGGATCGGCCGGCACCTCGATGGGCGTGAGCGGCTGGCCGTCGCCGCGCGCGCCCACGAGCGCGAGGTCAGGGCCGAGCGCGAGATCTCCCTCAGTGCCGGTGAACGTCCACGCGATGTTGGCGCCGTTGCGCTTGCCAGACTCGATGCGCACGGAGAACACGGCGCCCGAGCGCAGCGTCCCCGCGACCTCGATCTGATCAGGAGCCGTGACGGGAATCTTCTCGCCCGTCTCCTCGAGGGTGGCCTCCGAGAACTGGCGCGCGACGAGCGCCTGGAAGCTTGCGGGCTCTCCTACGACGGAGAGCGCGGTGTCGAGGAAGTGGGCGGTCATCGTGTGGAGCGCGTTGGCGCCGTTCTGGAGGTCCGCGGTGTAGGCCCACGAAGCGGGGCGCCGCGCGCCGAGCAGTGGCACGGAGCCAATCACGTTCACCGAGCGGAGCTGGCCAAGGTATCCCTCGTCGATGAGCTTCTTGACGTGGCGAACGCCTGGCGCGAGGCGGCGCTGAAGCCCCGCGACGGTGCGGACGCCGGCCTCTCGGGCGAGCACGGCGAACTCACCCGTGTCCGCCGAGGTGGCGCCGACGGGCCACTCGCAGAAGACATGCTTCCTGGCCGCGAGCGCTGCCCGGACGAGCGGCGCATGGGAGGGGGCGCGCACCGACACGACGACGAGCTCGACCTCGGGGTCTTCGATGAGCGGTTCGGGGCGACCGAACGCGCGCGGAACGCAGAACTTCTTCGCGGTCTCGTTCGCGCTCTCCGTGCGGGTGGTGCTCACGGCGACCACGCGAAACGCCGGCAGCGTCGCGAGCGCCGGTAGGTGGGCGAGCGTCGCCCATGTGTATCCGGGGCTCGCGCCAATGATGCCTACGCCGATTGGCTTGTTCGTACTCATGGAGACTCCCAGGTGTCGAAGAACTGTCCTGTCAGCGGTGGGGCATCGGCGTAGCGCGGGCGGAAGACGCGGTGCGTGAAGCGCCACACCCCGCCGTCCTTGCGGAGCGTGTCGAAGTACGTCCCCGCGACGCGCATCGAGCCTCCGCCCTTGAAGCGACCCAACTCCTGCATGGATGTCCGCGCGCTGGCGTGTGTCGCGTCCGTGAGGTCGACGACGATTGGCGAGCACGTCTGGACGAGGAACTCGAGCTTCCCGACGCTCTCGGCCACGCCGGCGGCGATGTTCGTAGCCCCCTCGATGCGGTGCTCGAAGGGGGGCGCGACCTCCCAGACACCCTCGGAGGCGAAGAGGGCCTCGATGACCGCGAAGTCACGGTGGTTCACGGCGTCGTGGAACCGCTCGATGACCTCTCGCACGCAGAGCGCTTCGAGGCGATTCATGGTGCGCGCGCCCTCCCGGCCTTGAGGGTCTCGGCCCACCAGACCAACTCATCGAGCGCAGGTGTCAGCGCGGCGGCGGTGTCGGGGGAGTCCGCGAGCGTCTTCCCTTCGCGGACGAGGCCGAGGAGCTCGCTCTTTCCAATGTGCACGGTGAACCGGAGCGTCGCGACCTGGAGCTCGGCGAGGATGTTCCGCAGGTGCTCCACCGCACGGACGCCGCCCACTGCCCCGTAGCCGATGAACGTGGCTGGCTTGCGCCGGAGCTCGGGGTACAGGTAGTCGAGCGCGTTCTTCAGCACGCCCGTGATGCTGTGGTTGTACTCCGCCGTCACGAAGACGTAGCCGTCGAAGGCGGAAATGGTCTCGCTCCATCGCTTCGCGGCGGGCGTGTCGATGGGCGAGCGGGCCGGAGCAACCTTCGCCTCGAAGAACGGGAGCGGGTGGTCGCGCAGGTCGACGAGCTCGAATGTGGCGTCGTTGCGTCTCCGGGCAAGCTCCAGGGCCCAGCGCCCGATGTCTTCTCCCAGCCGCCCTTCGCGTGTGGTGCTGAGGATGAGCCCGATCTTGAGCTTGTCTGCCATGCGAGAGAGATACTTGCTCCGCGCTGGACGTGTACCGTGCTTTCGTCCATGGTTTTTGTCCAATCGTCTTGCGCGAGGGCTGCCTGTGGATGTCCTGACCGAAGTGCTCCGCGAAGGGATGAGCCGGACCGCCATCTATGGTCGCCTTGAGCTGTCCGCGCCGTGGGGGCTCCGCGTGGACGGTACGCGGCGCCTTTCGTTCTATGCCGTGGCGCGTGGCGCGGCGGTCCTCGAGGTCCGTGGGAAGAAGATCCAGCTTGGCGCAGGCGATCTCGTCTTCCTCCAGAAGGGGCTCGCTCACACCCTGAAAGACCACGCTCGCTCGCGTGCGGCGAGCGTCAACGCGGTCTACGCGCAACGAGGAGGGCGCTGCGGCGGCGTCATCCAGTACGGGGGCGGCGGCGCTCCGGTGACGATCATCTCGGGTGGCTTCGAGTTCGACACGACGGCGCTCAACCCGCTCGTCGCGCACCTCCCGGAGGTGATTCACGTCCCGGGTGACATGGGCGACGTCGTGCGATGGCTCGAGTCGACGCTGCATCTCATGGCATTCGAGATGCACACGGAGGAGCCCGGATACGAGTTGGTCGCGAGCCGCATCGCTGACGTGCTCTTCGTCCATGCGCTGCGCTCCCACGTGAACAACAACCCATGTCAGGTTGGGTGGCTCCGCGCGATCGGCGATGCTCGGCTTGGCGCCGCCTTTCGGTGCATGCACGAGGCGCCCGCGGAGCCGTGGACGGTCGAGAAGCTCGCGCGCACCGCGTCGATGTCGCGCGCGGCCTTCGCGGCGCGCTTCACCGAGTTGCTCGGGCTCACGCCGCTCGCGTACCTCACGCGCTGGCGCATGCACCGCGCCGCGGAGCTGCTCGCGGTCGAGACGTCCAACATCAGCGCCATTGCCGCCAGCGTCGGGTACGAAACGGAGAGCGCATTCTCCAAGGTGTTCAAGCGGCACTTTGGCGAGACGCCCGGCGCGTATCGCCGACGACTTCGGAGCGCGTAGGCGCGGCCCTCGTGCTTAACGGGACTCGCGGTGGAGCTTCAGCCCTCTGCTTGGCGGGACGTCAGGTGCCCTTCGGCGTTCGCCTCGCCTGCAAGCGTCGCCACCAGCGTCTCCCAGTCGCCGGCGGCGGGAACAAGGGCGCCGCGGAGGAAGGCGGTGGTGGCCCATTGGATCAGCGCGACGCGGGCGGGCCTCTCATCGGTCGTCTCGGAAACCTCATGCCCCGAGATGCCGCCCAGCATGTGTTCGCCCCCGTGCAGCGTCAGGAGCGCCCGCCCGCCCGGGCTGAGCCTGAAGGGATCCTCGAACCAGTCCGGGCCGCGGACGGTCAGGGGGGATTGGTCGGCATCGCCTGCTACGACCAGCGTGGGTGTCACCAACTGCTCGAAGGCCATGTCGAGCCAGGGCGTGTATTGCCGCGCGAAGTCGCTGAGGTCCGCGCCCCCGCGCCCGCCCGAGGCCAGCAGCACCCCCGCCTTCACGCGTGGATCACGCATGTCCTCGCCGGCGCCGTGCCCCTGCATCCGCCCTCCGAGCAGCATGCTGACCGTCTGACCGCCGAAGGAATGGCCAGCCGCGGCCACCCGCTCATGAGAGACCCGGCCATCCAGCCAGGGCCGCGCCCTGGTCAGCGAGGGCAGATGATCGAGGATGCGCGTCATGTCCTCGACGCGGATGCGCCAGATGAAGGGCCTGCGCGGATCCTCGGGCGAAAGAGCCAGCCGCCGCGCGTCGAGGTGGGTCGGCTGGATGACGACAAAGCCATGAGCCGCCCAATGGTCGGCGAGCGGTGCATAGGCATCCATCGATGCGCCATGGCCATGCGAGAAGAGCACGACGGGAAGGTTCTCCCCGGTCGCGGGCGCGGAGACACGCAACTGCAGGTCTTCACCCCGCGAGGGGGCAGGGAGCCGCAGCGCCCGGATCGACAGGACCGGGTTCGAGGTACTCATGTTCGCGTCGCGCGTCTGGGTTCTATCGTTCATCGGCGTCCCCTGGTTTTGACTTCGGCTGGGCGAAGTCATTGCCGAACGGTTGGACGTCAGATATCGCCCGGACGGATGGGTGTGACAATTGCCTGTCATCGGCATGGGGTGGTGAGCAGGAGTCATCAATATGCGTGGAAGCGACTATGCGGAGCTCATGGCCTTCATGGCGATCGCGCAGGAGCGCAGTTTCCGAAAGGCGGCGCGGCGCCTTGGCATGTCACCCTCCGCGCTCAGCCACGGCATGCGCGCGCTCGAGGAGCGGATCGGCGCGCGGCTTCTTCACCGCACCACCCGCAGCGTCTCGGTGACCGAGGCGGGGCAGGCGTTGCTGGAGCGCCTGGGGCCAGCCGTCGCGGAGGTCGATGCGGCGGTCCGTGACGTCACCGCGTTTCAGCAGCAGCCGCGCGGTCTCGTGCGGATCAACCTGCCGCGCGCGGCGGCACAACTGGTGGTGATGCCCCGGCTGGCGGCGTTTCGGGCCGCCTATCCGGAGGTGAGGCTGGACCTTGCGATCGACGATGCCATCACCGATGTCATCGCCAAGGGCTTTGATGCGGGCATCCGCTCGGGTGCGTTCGTGGACCGGGACATGACCGCCGTGCCGCTCACACCGCCGACACGGATGGCGGTCGTCGGCACGGCCGCATGCCTCGCGGAGCGACCGGTGCCGCGCCGCCCGGCCGACCTGACCGGCTTCCCCTGCCTCACCTATCGCTGGCTGGCATCGGGCGCGGCGCATCCCTGGCGGTTCGAGGGCAGCGAAGGCCCGATCGACGTCGCCGTCGAGAGCGTGCTGACGGTGAACGACACCGACATGCTGCTTTCGGCCGCGCTGCAGGGCATCGGGCTGGCCTATCTGGCCGAGCCTCTGGTCACGCCACATCTCAAGAGTGGAGCGCTGGTTCGCGTGCTGAAGAACTGGTGCAAACCGGTTGCGGGGTTCAGCCTCTATTTCCCGGGCAGGCGGCACATGCCCGCGGCGCTGCGTGCCTTCATCGACTTCATGAAGGTGCCCAGAGCCTGAGCCAGAGGGGCGGAGGGGCTTGTCGCAGGCGGGGCTCGGCGTCTGTGAAGAGCGCTTCGTCGAGCTCCTCCACCGTCCCCTGGTTTTCAAGAAACGCCCGGCTTCATCCGAGGGAAGGTCTCAGGGGCGGCACCCCGGGGCCTGCCGGGGCACGCCGCCGCGTGTGGCGACAAGACGCAGTGGGGCATTTCTGGGTCCGGCAAGATGAAGCTCCGTGGCGTTCGTGCTCGCCACCTGCTCCTGTTGGAGTTCGTCTGGCACCTCATCCGCCTTGAGCGCGGCCAGGGCATCCTCCAGGCGGCGCTTCTTCGCGGTTTTCATCTTGAGGGAAGACACTGCCTCGAGGACGGGCACCACCTCGACGCTGGACGCCTCGTTGAGCATCTGCATCTTCGCTTCGTTCGTCCGGAGCGTGGCGAGGGCATTCCGGAGCACGGTGCGTCGCCACGCCGGCCCCTTCGCCGCCCACAGGTCCGTGATGGCCTTGGAGATGATGGAGGCTTCGGGAGGCGCCTTGTCCGGGTGAACGAGGTTCAACTGCACGCCGAAGCTTCCCGTGCCCTGGGACCCACGGTCCCATCCGCCAACGATGAGAGCGGCGCATGTGGCCACCTCCCCGCACGGAGCCATGTCGTCCAGGAGCCCCTTGAAGAGCAGCGCGTCCTCCCGGGAGAGGTAGCCCACCAGCCTTCCCTCGACGTGCACGGCGACGGCATTGATGACACCGACAACGCACAGCACCCCCACGCCACCATCTCCTCTGCGAGCGTCTCCATGGCCTGCCGACGCGCGACGATGCCGCACCGCGAGTCTCCGCCCAAGATGTCTTGGACTACTATCCTCGCCGCTACTTCTCCCTGGGAGCACCAGCCCGGACCGGGACCCACGGTCTTCATGCCCACCGCGAGGCCCTGGTGGTAGCCACGAAGGAGAGCCACGCCCGCGGTGCGCCCGGGCACGGCGAACTCTTGCGCTGCATCCGGCGGCGGCTTCTCGACCGCGCACGCGGACTTCCTCCCCCTCTCTACCGGCAAGGTCTCGATGACCAGTCAGGTCGCCGTTCTCGCCAACGCCTTCGCGGCGACGTACACCTCCTGCATTCCCGAGCCCCAAGGGTCACCAGCGCTTCGAGCGTCTTCCATCTGCTGGACAAGGCTGCGCAGCGCGTTCGTATCGAGGGAATGCTCGCGACGCAGGCGAGCAAGTTACTCAGCGAAGCGGAGATGACGGGCCGCTTCCGCATCTCCCGGGCTCGACGCGGCAAGCCTGCGGAGGTAGCCGACAAGCTTCTCGAGGTAGGCAGCGTCTGGCCAGGCCACGTGCGGCTCCTCAAGCTGAGGTTGGCAGTCTAAGCTGGCGGGTGTGCGCTGTGCATCACTCGTCCACCACGGGCGAGCGGAGCCGGGCGTTCCGTGCGCTCACCTCGTTCCACTTCTTTCGCCGTCTCTGCGGCTTCTTCGCAACGGCGGGCGCAGAACTCTCTTTCCATGCGAGTGGAAGCATCGGCTTGGGAACGCCTTCACCTTCATCTCGGAGACCATGCTCACTCCGCGCCCTGCTCGAAAAGGAATCGGCGAGCCTCCTGCGACTCACGGTTGGGCGTGTACCCGTAGGCGTCCCAGCACCCGTCGGGCGTGATGCTGCCGTTGAAGGAACCTTCAACGGCTCGTTTCATGATAGTCCCGGCGTCAGCTCGAACGCGGGGGAGCGTGGGACCTCCCCGCCCTGGGGACCGAAGCGATGACGCAAGAGCAAGAGCGGGCGAAGCGGACCAACGTGGCGCTGGTGGTGGGCTTCTCCCTGGCGGTCATGCTTCCCGGTGGCTACTTCATCCTGACGCCCTGGCTGGCGCCGCCCGAAGTGCCCGGCAACATCCCCAGCCCGACACTCGCGCGGCTGCTCAACGAGAGCATCGACAACGCGCTGGCGGACATGAATCCAAGGGACGCGCCCGGGCTGATTCGGGAGGCGGCGGCCAACTCCCGGGTGTTCCTGCACGAGGTTTCCGAGGTGGTCGCCCGGTGCAGCATGGGCCGACTGGAGCCCAACCAGAAATACAACAAGCTGGAGTATCACCTGGTCCGTGTGGATGGCGTTCGCTTCAAGCCCATCTATACGGGGACGAGGTGTAGCGAGAAGACGCTCATCTTCCGCGCCACGTTCAAGGAGGGTCGCGTCGATCAGGCCTTCACCGACGGACGTGAGCGTCAGTCCTCCGTCGATGACGTGCGGGGCAGGGTGGCCGAGTTCGGGCAGAAGGTGACCTGGTCGGACTGGGATCACCACCGGGCGCGCTACTTCCCGCCGCCCCCACCCCCACCGACCCCGAGGGACGTCGCGAAGGAGTGGGAGTAGGGCGCGGCGCTTCGGCATCCGGCACGTTCGTGGACGAAGCCGCGCTGCATCTGCTCAAGTGCCTCCGGCGAACCTTCCTGGGAGGAAACGGATGAGCACTTCGTACAAGTCATTGCGCATCGAGAAGGGCGACGGCATCGCCGAGCTGGTGCTCACCGGTCCCGGCAAGGGCAACGCCATGGGCCCCGACTTCTGGCGGGAGATGCCCGAGGCGCTTCGCGCGCTGGACGCCGACGACGAGGTGCGCGTCGTGTTGGTGCGCGGCGAGGGCAGCCACTTCACCTATGGCCTGGACCTGATGGGGATGATGGAGTCCCTGGGGCCGCTGCTCACCGCCGAGAGCAACCTGGCCCTGGAGCGCAGCCGGCTGCTCAAGCTGATTGGGGAGATGCAGCAGGCCACCGAAGGGGTGGCGAGGTGCAAGAAGCCCGTCATCGCCGCGGTGCATGGCTGGTGCATTGGCGGGGGCATGGACCTCATCGCCGCGTGTGACTTCCGATACTGCTCGCAGGACGCGAAGTTCTCCCTGCGCGAGGTGAAGGTCGGCATCGTCGCGGACCTGGGCGCGCTCCAGCGGCTTCCGCGCATCATCGGCGAGGGGAACACCCGAGAGCTGGCCTACACCGGCGGCGACGTGGACGCCGCTCGCGCGCTGCGCATCGGCCTGGTCAATGAGGTCTTCCCCACGCCCGAGGCCCTGCTCACGGAGACACGGGCGACGGCGCGGCGCATCGCCGACAATCCGCCGCTCGTCATCCAGGGCGCCAAGCAGGTGATGGAGTACTGCGCGGACAAGTCCATCGCGGATGGGCTTCGTTACGTGGCGGTGTGGAACTCGGCGTTCCTCCAGTCCCATGACCTGACGGAGGCCTTCTCCGCCTTCGCCGAGCGCCGGCCGCCCCACTTCCAGGGCCGCTGACTCAGACGATGTCGAGTCCGTACTGCATCGCGGTCAGGTACTGGAGCATCACGAAGTAGACGCTCGAGGTGGCCTTGTGGCTCGAGGCCCCCTCATAGGACTTGAGCAGCGCGGTCCGGAGCTTCTTCAACTCCAGCGCGTTCTGCGCCCGGTTGTCCGTGAAGGGATTGCTGAGCTCGCCGACCAGGCGCACCGCATCGCCAAAGGAGTCGAACGCGGCGCCGTTCGTGTCATCCAGGCGGCGGTACCCACCGCTCTCCATCCCCTTGATGACCTCCGACCAGAGCTCCGCCCGGGCCTGGGTCCCCCCGTCCGAGACGCTGCTCACGAGCGCCATCTTCAGGTTCTCCGCGAGCGTACCCGTGGCCCACCCGTGCCGGACGGACGCGCCCCACGCGCCGCAAGGGTTGAACTCGAAGGTGGGCCAGAACCCCGGGTCCGCGCCCAGGCCCATGCGCCGAAAGCTCGCGATGGCCGCGACGAGCCCCCGTCGCACCTCCTCGGGTTCGTGCGAGTCGGGGAAGGCGGCCGTGCACCCCTCCAGGGGAAACTCCGTGCCCAGGTGGACCGCCGTCGTGAGCGGATGCGTCGAAAAGCCCACGACCGAGTTCACCGCCGTCACCCCGGAGAAATCCACCTTCGCGCTGTGGTGCACGGCGTCCTTGGGCGAGAAGTAGTGGAAGATATTCATCGCCCCCACGTGCACGGAGACCTTCGCCGCAGACTCACGGCCCAGGACGATGGGCGGGGCCGAGATGGCATAGCAGGAGATGGGCACCGTCTTCTTGAGCCGCTGCATCGCCGCGCTCCGGCTGAGCAGCTCCCCTCCCATCATGTCGATGTATGCGCATTGCGCGAGCGCACCGCCCAGGCTGTGCCCCGTGAAGATGATCTCCTTGAGTCCCCGGTGGTGCAGTGCCTCCAGGAAGGCGCCTTCCAGCGACTCCCGGCAGCTCTCATAGGCATACCAGAACCCGCACGCGAGGCTCGCCCGGCTGAACCGCGGGACCTGGACGGCCTTCAGGTGGTTCATGTCCGTGACCCAGTCCGGGCTCCCCGCGCTCTTGACCAGGGCTTGTGACAGGGCGCGGCCCCCTTTTCCGCTCCGGCTCCCCCGGAAGGTGATGACCATCCGCTGCTTGTCCGGGTCATAGATCGCCGCTCCCATCCAACTGGGCCAGCCCGCCTCCGGGTGCGTCTGGGTCATGCCCGTCTTGCCCTGGAAGTAGCAGCACCGCTTCGAGCCGATCGCGCCGTGGATGTCGAAGCCCCAGATGTCGCTTCCATCCAGGGCCACGCCCTGCACATAGGAGATGGAGCGGTCGAGTTCGCGTGGCTGGAAGAGGATGTAGGGCTCTTCCGCGGAGCCACCGCGATACACGATGCCGTGCGAGGGATTGGGGAGCTGGGTGAGATTGTATTCAATGGGGTCGAACTTGCGGACGTCCTCGTCGCTGTCCATGAGCTTGTGCACATGGGCCATCACGCGGTCTCGCGCGCCCTGCCACTTTCCGGCCCCGTGCGCCTCGTAGAATGGGTCCAGCGGGTAGGTGCAGGTCTGGGCGTATGCCTTGTATGCGAAACGGCAGTACTCCAGCATCTCCAGCGCGGTTTCGACATCGGGCATGACGGTTCCTGATTCCAGTTGATAATTATTTGTAATCAAACGGGCTCGCAGGTCCTGAAGTCAAGGCGGCGGTGCGGGGGTGAGATGACCCCAACGTCCTCGGGTGTCGAGCCGCGAGGGATGCTCAGAGTCCTTCCCACCACCATGCGAAGAGGGGACTGCGCCCGGGCAGCTCCGGCGACGGGCGGCTCGGCACCCGGGCCCTTCCGCGTCCTGGCCTCCGCCCTGCGACGTCACGGCGAACTGCCCGCGTCACAGTAGAAGTGGGGCGGTGGCCGGATCATCACCGCTTCGCGAGCCGGACTTCGAGTCCGTCGAGCCAGACGCGCAGGCCCGATTCGAACAGTGCGTCGAAGTCCAGGTCGAAGCCCGTGCGCAGGTCGGAGAGCACCTTCGCGAAGTGCGGGAAGCGCCCTGACGTCGCGAAGCGGAGGAAGACGGACTCGGTCTGCCGCATGAACTCCTCGTCGTTCATGCCCGTCTGCGCGACCGCGTCGGCTTCGGACTCGAGGTTGACCGCGATGCCCTGCACGAACGCGTGGAGCAGCACGTGGACGCTCATCATGTCCTGCGCCGGGAGCCGCGTCTCCAGGAGCGCGCGCATCACCCAGTCCGCGAAGGCGAGCGCACCCGGCTGCGGCTGGGGCCGCGTGAGGTTCACCACGCGCGCGAGCCAGGGGTGCCGCTTGAAGACCCGCCACTCCAGCCGCGCCGCCAGCTCCAGCTGCGCGCGCCAGCCCTGCGGAGGCTCCCGTGGCAGCGGCTCCTCCGCGAACGCCGCCTCCGCCATCATCACGAGCAGCACCTCCTTGCTCGCGACGTACCGGTAGAGCGACATCACCGGCAGGCCCAGCTTCGATGCGACTCCACGAATGGAAAGCGCTGGCAGGCCTTCGTCATCCGCCATGGTGATCGCCGCGCGCACGATGCGCTCGCGCGTGGACTCCGCCGTGCCGCGCGCCGCACCGGTCCGGGAGGCGCCCCCAGCGACAACGGTGCCCACACGCGGCAGGGCCTTCACCACGCCCTCCTGCGCGAGCACCCTCATGGCATGCGCCGCCGTCGCGAGCGCGACCTTCCACTGCCGGGCGAGCTCCCGGGTGGACGGCAACCGGTCGCCGGGCTGGAGCGCGCCGGTGCGGACCTGCTTCTTCACGTCCTCGACGATGCGCTGGTAGGGGGCCGTTCCCATGAGGCTTGTACTAGTACAGGGCGCGGCGCATCCGCACGCCCTGGCGCACGCGTTCGCTTGAGCTAGAACACCGGGCAACATCGTCGCGGGGCACATTGCGGCGGAGGGTGCGTGCGTACAGCGTACGCATCATGGCACGACCTCACGTCCTCATCGTTGGAGCAGGAATCGCGGGCCCCTCACTCGCCGGGTGGCTCGCGGGGCAGGGCTGGCGGGTCACCGTCGTCGAACGCGCTCACTCGCTGCGCACCGGTGGGCAGGCCGTGGACTTCCGCGGTCCCGTGCACCGGAGCGTGCTCGAGCGCATGGGGTTGTGGGAGGCGATCCACGACCGGCGGACGCGGCTGGGGACGCAGGCCCTCATCGACGCCAAGGGCCGGACACGGGTGGAGCTGCCCCCGCTGATGATGAGCGGCGACGTCGAGCTCCAGCGCGGGGACCTCTGTCAGCTGCTCTTCGAGCGGACGCGAGAGACCGTGGAGTATCGCTTCGGGGACGCCCCGACCTCGCTGCACGAGACCCCTGGCGGCGTTGAGGTCGCGTTCGAACAGCACACCCCGCAGCGCTTCGACCTGGTGGTGGGCGCGGATGGGCTTCGCTCGAACGTGCGCTCGCTGCTCTTCGGCGGGGCCCATGACTGTCTGATGCACCACGGCTACCGCGTCGCTGGCTGCACCCTGCCAAACGTGCTGGGGCTGAGGCAGCGCGGCGTCATCTACAGCGAGCCGGGGCGTGGAGTGAGCGTCACCAGCGCGCGTGACGCGGAGCAGTCCCGCGCGCTGTTTGTCTTCACGGGTGCACCCCTCGGGCCACGCGAACGTTCTCCGACCGCGGCGCGCGAAGCGGTCTCAGCGGCTTTCGCGGGCGCGGGGTGGAAGACGCGGCAGCTCGTGGACGGGCTGCTCGAAGCGGAGGACGTCTACTTCGATGACGTCGGCTCCGTGCGGCTTGAACGGTACTGGCAAGGACGCGTGGTGCTGCTCGGAGACGCGGCGTGGGGTGGCACGCTCGGGGGGCAGGGCACGCCCCTCGCGGTAGTGGGGGCGTATGTGCTCGCGGGAGAGCTCAGCGCGAGCCCGGACGCGCACTCCGCTGCCTTCGCGCGCTTCGAGGCCCGGATGCGGCCCTATGCGACTCCCGCACAGGACGGCGCGAAGCGCGTGGGCGGTTTCTTCGCACCCCGCACGCGGCCTGGGCTGTTCCTGCGCAACCAGTTCTACCGGATGCTCACCGCGAAGCCCCTCGAGCGCGTGTTCGAGAGGCTTGTCACCCATGCAGCCAATGCGTTCGAACTCCCGGAGTATGGCGGTGCCTTCGCCACACCCAGGCCCGATGACGGGAGGCGGATACCCGCGTAGCCCATTCCACGCTTTCGGGATGGCTCTCGAAGGGTTGGGGCAGTCCCGTCTTCACGGTCCTGCTCGAAGTGAGCCTGGACGTGCCAGTCCAAGGCGATTGAATTCTGGGCAGGCACATCTCCTCCCTGACGCGTCAACGCCTCGTTGAAAGCGGCCCCGGGCACAGCCCCAGTGCGCCGACGGCTTCAGCATCTGCTGCTGCGCCGCATCTGCCATTGCCGCCGACCGCGACGACCTGAATCGAGACTCTTGAGCGGGTCAGCGGTGGGGCGCGAAGCGTGGCTGCCCGCTCACCCCTTGATAGTGCATGGCGGTGGCGTCCGAGGTGTCAAGGCCCGCGCGTCAGAGGAGCGCTTCGCGGGGAGCCCCAGATAGGACATGATTCTCCTCTCCCTCGGTCTTGAAGGAGTTGCCATGCACGCAAAGCGTATCGTCGTTTCCCTGTTCGCGATGTGCAGCCTGTCCCTGGTGGCCTGCGGTGGTGGGGCCGAGTCCGCGGTCGACGTGCCGGAGCGCGACGCGATGGCGAGCACGGAGCAGGGCATCGGCATCCCGCCCAACTGCCCGAACAACGACCTCGTCTACTGGTTCGAGGACATCCGCGCCTGTGTCGTGAAGTGCGGCGCCTCGCGCATCCAGGCCACTCCCGCCACGCAGTACGCCGGCTGTCAGTCGAACCTGCCTGCCTCGCGCACGCTCATCAACGTGAACTACTGCATCCCTGGCTGCGACCTGCAGTAGACAGTCTGCCCGTGGGGCCCGGGCCCTGTCTGATGGATGCAGGTGGCGCAAGTAGGGAAGATGCGCGCCACCTGCTTGTCGACTGGTGCGCGGCGTCTCGCGTTCCTCCCTCCCTTCATTCAGGGCGTCCAGGATTGGCTGACAGGGCGCGACTGACCGCTGCCGTGATGCCAGTCCAGCGCATCCGCGCGGGCGGCCCCGTTCGCTGAACCGAGGCTTGGGTTCGACAGCCACGACCCGTCATGCCGCATCGCGGCTGCGTCATCCACCGGGTCCTGTCCTGGCCCCCCATACGCTGGCGCGGAGCAGATGGGCTAGCGTCCCGGGGCATGCGACTCGTCCGCGCCTCCACCTTCCTGCTGTTATTGGGGTTCCTCGCCGCGGGCTGCAAGCGGGACTCCGACCCCAACGCCTCCCCGCCCGCGGCTCCAAGTGAAGTGCCCACGGCCTTCGCGCAGGCCGGACTGGTGGCGCCAGCCACCGCCGCGGGACAGCCCGATACCGGTGAAGTGGACCTCGCGGCGCTGCGTGACTCCGTGGCGGATCCGCAGGTGCTCTCCGAGCAGCAGCTCGCGGCGCTGTCGGGCCACCATGGCCAGGGTTCGGACGCTCTGCGCCATCGCCTGGGTCCCGCGCCGACAAGCGCCGCACCTCGGGCGCGAGGCCACGCCGACGAGGCACCGGGATTGGGTGAATCGGAGGCCCTGGCGCCACGCGACATGGACATGGAGGAGGACGCGGTCGCCGAGCCGCCCGAACCCGCGCCCGCCTCCCCTCCGCGAGCAGAGGCCTTCGCCGAGGGGCCACGAGGCGCGTCCTCGGCTGGGGCCGCTCCGCCTCCCTCGGCCCCCGTCCTCGAGCAGCGACGCCAATCGGTCATCCAGATCATCAAGGGCGGTAGCGGTGGTGTGCGTGGGGTCGGGGCTGGTGGAGGGGGAGCGGCGCCCGCGAAGAAGGAGGCCGAGAAGTCGGACGCCGCGAAGCCAGTGCTTCCTCGCGTGGAGTCCGCGCCGCGCGCCGCCAAGGTGCTGGTGATGAGCGACGACGGCCGCTATCAGCCCCTCAAGGCCCGCGCCATCCGCGTCGTCACGTACATCCAGGGCTCGCGAGCCCGGACGGTGGTGGACCACCTCTTCGAGAACGACACGGGCCGCAGCCTCGAAGGCACGTTCTACTACCCGCTCCCCGGAGGCGCGACGGTGGCTGGCTTTGCGCTGTACTCCGGAGCGGTGACGGTGGATGCGCCGTCGCTCTTCCAGTCGTCGGACCTGCTGCCCCCGCTGGGAGACGACTCGACGGAGTCGGAGCGGCTCGCCGCCTCCGCGCCGCCCGCGCCCCGAGGAGCGAAGCGCTCCTGGGGGGACATCCAGGAAGCCCGCGTCGTCGAGCAGAAGCGCGCCCGGGAGGTGTACGAGGACGTGGTGCGCCGCAAGGTGGACCCCGCGCTGCTGGAGTGGTCGGGCGCATCCTCCTTCAGCGCGCGTGTCTTCCCCCTGCCGCCGAAGTCCCTCAAGCGCGTCGTCATCGCGTATGAGCAGACGCTCCTCTCCGACGGCGAGCGGCTGCGCTACACGTGGCCGCTGCCGCCGGGCGCGGGCCAGGAGGTGCGCATCACCGCGCGCGTCCACGTGGATCCCCGGCAGGCGCCGGAGGTCACGGTGCAGCCGGAGCCGGGCGCGAAGGCGCGCAGGGTGGGCGACTGGCAGGTCTACGACTTCCCGAAGCTCACGGGTGACGGAGCGCTGGCCGTGGCCCTGAAGCCGCGCCACGAGGACGCGGACGTGCTGGTGGGCACGGATGACGCGGGGCTGCCGGGCCACGCCTTCCACGCTCGGGTGCGGCTGCCCGCGAGGCTCACCTCCGGCGAGGAGGGGGCGCCCACGGGCCGCGCGGTGCTGGTGGTGGACACCTCGCTGTCCTCCGAGGACGGCAACGCCTGGGCCATCCAGGCGGCCACGCTGCGCGCGCTGCTGGAGAAGGACCCGACCTTGAAGGAGTACGCGGTGCTCCTCTTCGATGTGCGCCCCCGGTGGCTGCACGGACCGGGCTTCCGCGTGAACGATGCCCGGCACCGGCAGGAGAGCTTCGCGGAGCTGGAGCGCATCTTCCTGGAGGGCGCGTCGCACGTGGATGGCGCGTTGGAGGAGCTCGACCGGGCCGGGCGCGAGTGGCTCAAGCCCGCGGCCCCCGGCGAGCGCGTGACGGCGTTCCTGCTCTCCGACGGCAACATCACCTGGGGCCAGAGCAGCGTGGACGCGCTCCTGTCCCGGCACCCGTGCGTGGAGTCGCTGCGTTGGGTGACGTACCGGTTCGGCGAGGCGGCGGTGAACACGGAGCTCTTCGATGCGCTGGCGCGCTCCAGTGGCGGGCGCGGGGTGAGCGTCCTGTCCGCCGCGGACGTGGACGCGGCGGCGAAGGCGCACCGCGCGGCGTCGGTGGTGTTGGCGAAGGTGTCCGTGGTGGGCGCGGACGTGAAGGACCTGGTGGTGGCGGGCAGGCCGCGTCTCGTCTTCCCCGGTCAGGAGCTGCAGGTGGCGGGGCGGCTGACGGGGAAGGGCGCGGCGCAGTTGGAGGTCGTGACCCAGGCGGGCACCGGCCCCGAGCGCACGCTGCGCATCCCGCTGCCGCTCGATGAGAACAGCGCGTTCGCGCCCCGAGCGTGGGCGGAGCTGTTCGTGTCGCGGCTGGTGTCCCTGGATGACGAGCGGCTGGACCGGATGGTGGTGGCGCTCAGCCAGCACTACCGGCTGGCCAACTCCCGCGCGTCCATGCTCGTGCTGGAGTCCGAGGGCGACTACACGCGCTACGCGGTCCGCGACGAGCAGGTGGACCTGTCGAACCTGGAGTCGCTGCGGCGCCAGGAGGAGGACCAGCGCCGGGACAAGCTCCTGGGCATCGCGCTGGACGACGTGCCGGCCTCCGGCCGCGCGGTCGTGGCCCGGCTGAAGGAGGCGAAGCTCCCCGCGCTCCTGCGCCGCCAGCCGCTGCGGGACGAGCCCTACGCGGGGGGAGAGGAGCGGCTTCAGGCGGAGCTGCTCTACCGCAAGGCTCGGCGGGAGAACCGGGACGACGTGATGATCTACGAGGCGGTCGCCCGCAGGCGCGCGTTCGCTGGAGACACCTGGGGCGCGGTGCGGGCCCTGTCGTCGCCGGTGGAGCTGCGCCCGCAGGACGCGGAGGCCCTGCGGCTGGTGGGGTACGGCCTGCTGGCCCTGGGGCAGTATCCGGCGGCGGCGGAGCTCTTCGAACACGTGCGCCTGCGCCGCCCCTTCGAGCCACAGGCCTACCTGGAGGAGGCCCTGGCGCTGGATGCCTCCGGGCGCTACTCGGAGGCGGCGCGGAACTACGAGATCGTGCTGGCGCGTCCCTGGAAGCGGCATGGGAGCGAGGTCCGGGTCGTGGCCGCCGTCCACTACGCGCGGATGCTTGCGGGCCTGGAGCGGCAATCCCAGCTCAAGGAGGTGGCGGGCGTGCTGTACTCGCGCCGCGAGGAGCTGCCGGGGCCGGACGGGTGGGCGACGCTCGGGAAGCCGCAGCCCATCGACTATCAGCTCACCACGCACTGGAACTCGGACAACACGGACATCGACCTGTGGGTCTTCGAGCCAGACGGGGAGAAGTGCTTCTACCAGCACAAGGAGACGCGGCTGGGGGGCCGGCTGTACTGGGACATCACGGATGGCCTGGGGCCGGAGCTGTACCACGCGAAGAAGGCGGCGCCGGGGCCGTACCACGTGGTGGTGCACTACTACGGCAACCACTCGGCCCGGGACGTGGTGCCCACCGCGCTGCTGCTGGTGAGCGACCGGGGCGTCTTCACGGCCGAGGACCTGGGCCAGCGCCGCTTCCAGGTGCGCATCCTGCCCAAGAGCGACGCGCGGCTGTTGTTGCGGCGCGAGGTGCTGGTGGCGGGGAAGGAAAGCGTCGCGGTGCCCTCCACGCCTTGATGGCCGGGGGGCGGTTCGGTCGTAGGATGCGCGCCCGATGTCGCTCCCCCTCGTTCACATCTACTGCGATGGCGCCTGCTCGCCGAACCCCGGCCTGGGCGGCTGGGGCGCCATCCTCATCGCCCCCGACCGCAAGGCGTACCGCAAGGAGCTCCAGGGCTCGGAGGCGGACTCCACCAACAACCGGATGGAGCTGACCGCGGCGTTGGTGGCGCTGAAGGCCCTGAAGATGCCGTGCCGCGTCCAGGTGTTCACCGACTCGAAGTACGTCTGCAACGCCTTCGAGGCGAAGTGGCTGGACAAGTGGCAGAGCAACGGCTGGCGCACGTCGGACAAGAAGGCCGTGTCGAACGCGGACCTGTGGCGCGAGCTGCTGGAGGCGGTCCGCGTCCACGAGGTGTCCTGGCACTGGGTGCGCGGCCACTCGGACGACGTGGAGAACAACCGCGCGGACAGCCTGGCCGTGGCCGCACGGCTCGAGCTGGCGGCTCGGCTGGGGCGGTGAGGCCGCAGGCCCCGGTGTGGGCCCGCGCACCGGGACTGGAGGGCGGGTTGACTCAATTCCTCTCGCCTCTCAGGCTGTCTGTCCATGCAATCCCTGGCACCTTGGATGGGCATCTTGTCCTGGCTGTGGGCCGCCGCCGTCGCGGCGCATCCGACCCCGCCCTCCATCTGGGCGGAGAGCGCGATGGTGAAGGTGCGCCCGGAGACCCCGCCCCGCTTCCAGCCTGAGCTGGAGCTGACGGCCGCGCGCAACGAGTTCGCCTCCTTCCAGGTGGTCCTGCACGGAGGCTCGGCGGGACTGCGGAGCGTGAGCGCGTCGCCGCCGGGCTTCGAGGGGAGGCGGGCGCGCATCCACGGAGAGGACGTCCTGCTCTACCGGGAGGCGCTGCTGGACATCACCACCCCCACCCCTCCTGGCACGGCCGGACGCTGGCCGGACGGGCTGGTGCCAGACGTGGACGAGGTGGTGGGGGAGAAGCGTCTGGCGTTTCCCTTCGATGTCCCAGCCGGTGAGTCCCGGGCCCTCTGGGTGGACGTGCACGTGCCGGCGCACGCTCCCCCGGGACGCTATTCCGGTGGGGTGCGCTTGAAGGGCGCGGGGTTCGTCGCGAGCGTGACGGTGCACCTCCAGGTGGTGGACGCGGTGCTGCCGAGCACGTCCTCCCTGCGCAGCGCCTTCCTGCTCTGGCCTCCGCATGTGTGCCGTGCCTTCACCGGGGATCCGCTGTGTCCCGTGGAGACCCAGGTCCGGCTGTTGAAGCGGTTCCATCGGATGGCGCTGGAGCACCGCATCACGCTGGCGAGCGGCTTTCCCCGGCAGGTGGATCAACCCACCTGGGACCTGCCGGACTACGACACCTTCGCGTCGCGCTGGGGGCCCTTCCTCGCGGGCCGTGCTCCCAACCGGCTGTCCGGCGCCCGCATGACGGCCATGCAGTACCTGGGGCCGGGCAACGGCGCGTCGCTCGCGGAGTTCCAATCCCAGGCGGAGACCCGTGGGTGGCTCTCGCGCGCCTTCGACTACGTGGGGGACGAGCCGCCCTATGGCACCTCTTGGGCGGAGGCGACCGCCCGCGCGGGCCTGACCCGCACCGTGGCGCCGCGCCTGCGCACGCTGCTCACCACCACCGTCACGGAGCTGGAGAACCACGGGCTCCTGGAGGACATCGACCTGGACACCGTGCTGGTGAACTTCATCGACGGGACGCTGCCCCCCTACGTGGGCAACCAGCGCCCGAAGTACGACGACTTCCTCTCACGCCCCGGTCGTGAGCTGTGGCTGTACCAGAGCTGCGCGAGCCACGGTTGCGTCCCCGGCGAGCCCCCTCTCCCGGAGAACACGCCGGGGCAGGGCTGGCCCTCGTACATGGTGGACCGCTCCGCGGCGAAGGCGCGAGGCATGCAATGGCTGGACTTCGTCGAGGGCGCGCGCGGCGAGCTGTACTACCAGACGGTGGGGCTGCTCTCGACGGCGTGGACGACCCAGTTCCGCTTCAATGGCAACGGCGATGGCACGCTCTTCTACCCGGGGCTCCCGTCCATCATCGGCGGCACCACGGAGGTGCCCCTGCCCTCCCTGCGGATGAAGCTCATCCGGCTGGGCATGCAGGACTACGAATGGCTGAAGCTGGTGAGCGACGCGGGAGACCCGGGCTACGCGCGCGCCGTGGCCCGGCAGCTCATCCCGCATGCCTGGGCCGTTCCGAATGACGGCGCGGCGTTCGACAGGGCCCGGCAGCTGCTCATCCGGCGCTACCAGCAGCTGCGGCCGGAGTGCGCCGGGCCCTGAGCCCCCTGAAGGTCAGGGCAGCAGGCAGCGCAGCTCGACGTGGTAGAAGTCAGACGGCACGTACGGGTCCCAGGTCTGCCGCACGAAGTAGATGCCCTTTCCGTCGGGGCTCAGCGTGGGGTGGAACTCGTCCTTCTCCGTGTTCACCCCCGGCCCCAGGTTGATGGCCTTGAGCCACCGCCCGCCGAGCTTGACGCTCGCGTACAGGTCGCCCAGGCCGTAGCCCTCCTCGCGGTTGAGCGAGGCGAAGATGAGGAGCCGGCCATCCGGGGAGATCTGCGAGTTGTACTCCCAGTAGTCCGTGCTGTTCACCCCGACGCCCAGCCGCTCCGCGGGAGCGAAGCCCGTGCCGCGCGGCTCCGCGCTGTAGATGTCGAAGTCCGAGTCGAAGGTGCCGCTGGCGAAGTAGAGCGTCCCGTCATTCGTCACGCTCGCGAAGAGCTCCTGGCGGTCCGAGTTGACTTGGGGGCCCAGGTGCTCGGGCTCGCCCCACTCTCCGCTCGCGGTGCGGCGGACGACCCAGAGGTCGGTGTCCTCGCGGGGCACGCCATTCACGGGACGGGCGGAGGAGAAGTAGAGCGAGCGGCCATCCGGAGCGAGGAAGGGGTCCGAGTCCGCGTACGTGCCGGAGAACGACGCCACCACGCCCGGGGTGAAGTGTCCGTTCACCCGGTGCGACACGTAGATGATCTGCGTGGGGGGCTCCGCCGTGTCCACGTGGTAGTACGCCGTCTGTCCATCCGCGGAGAAGGTGATCCGGTACTCCGAGCGCTCCGGCAGGGAGATCTCCCCGGGCGCGAAGAGCGTCCCGCCCGGCGTGCAGTGCGAACCTCCCGCCGCTCCAGCGGGATCCAGGCCCCGGGCGGCCAGCTCCTCCATCACCAGGGCTTCGTCCGACTTGGGCTCCGGCTTCTGTTCCGGCTCGGTCCCGCCGCACGCCAGCGCCACGGACGATACGGCGAGCATCAGGCTCAGGGACCACGACGTCTTCGGCATGAAGCGATGCATGCGATGTCTCCTCGGTTGAGGAGGCGACGGTCGCCTGACTTCGCTCGGGGGACGACGGCGTTGTGACGAACGGTGGAGGTCCAGGGACGAGCCGTGGAGGCCGGAGTCCGGACGTGGCTCAGGACGGCAGGTCGAGCACCCGCTGGAGCCGTGCGCGGTAGCTCCGGCCCGACGTCAACCGGGTGCCGTTGCGCAGCGTGAGGACGTATTCGCCGGGAGGCAGGGGCTCCACCTCCTCGACGCGGTCGATCCGGAGGATGAGCGAGCGGTGCGCGCGCACGAAGGCCTTGGGGTCCAGCTTCGCCTCCAGCGCGTTCATCGTCTCCCGGACCAGGTAGGACTCCTTGCCCAGGTGCACGGAGACATAGTTGCCCTCGGCCTCCAGGTAGTCGATGTCCTCGACGCGCAGGAACTTCATGCGCCAGCCCACCTTGGTCACCAGCCGCGTCAGGTAGGGCTCGGAGGGTGGTGACCGCCGGAGCGACAGCGAGTCCAGCCGCTCCAGGAGCTCCGAATCGAGCTCCGTCGCGCCGGTGCGGCGGCGCGCCCTCACCCGCGTGAGGCTGAGGCGGAAACGCTCTCGGTCGAAGGGCTTGAGCAGGTAGTCGAGCGCGTTGGCCTCGAACGCCTGGACCGCGAAGTCGCGGTGGGCGGTCACGAAGATGACCGCCGGTTGGTGCTCGGGGGACACCGCGCGGAGCACGCCGAAGCCGTTGGGCTCGGGCATCTCCACATCCAGCAGGACGAGGTCCGGGCGCTCCCGGAGGATCGCCGCGATGGCCTCGCCGCCGTCGCGGCACTCGCCGATGACGGACATGTCGGCTTCGTCGGCCAGGACATCCTTGAGGCGTTCGCGGGCGAGCGGTTCGTCGTCGACGATGAGCACGCGGATGGGGGGGCTCACGCCGCGGACTCCAGCCGCAAGGGGATGGCGAGCGTCACGCAGGCGCCTCCCTCCGGTGCGCCTCGCAGCTCCATCCGCTGGTTGGCGCCGTAGAGCTGGAGCAGGCGCTCCCGGGTGATCCACAGCCCCTTGCCGCTCCCAGGTCCACCTGGGGCCGTGTCCGCGCCGGGCCGCAGCCCGACGCCGTCGTCACGCACCTCCAGGTGCAGCTCGGAGCCCGAGCGCCGGGCGACGACGGTCACCGTGCCGGGGGTCGAGCGCGGCGCGATGCCATGCTGGATGGCGTTCTCCACCAGGGGTTGGAGCACGAGGTGGGGTACCTGCGCCCCGAGCACGTCCTGCTCGATCTCGTGCCGCACCCGAAGGCGGTCGGTGAAGCGCACCCCCTGGATGTCCAGGTAGAGCTGGAGGGTGCGCAGCTCTTCTTGAAGCGACACTTCCTCCCGGGCCGCCGCGTCGAGCGTGCCGCGCAGCAGGTCGCTCAGGCGGGCGATCATCCGTTCGCTGCCGCCTGGATCCCGGTGCACGAGGGCGGAGATGGAGTGCAGCGTGTTGAAGAGGAAGTGCGGATGGAGCTGTGCCTTGAGGACGTGCAGCTGCGCGCGCGCGAGCTGGGTGTCCCTCAGCCGGAGCTGCTCGGCGAAGTAGACGGCATGCGCCACTCCCAGGAGCGTCAGGTAGATGAAGGGGTTGTAGACCAGCGCGTGCTTGAGCACCGCGCCGTACGCGGGCGGGGTGGCATACCAACCGACCCACGGATCCAGCGCATAGATGAGCGTGGCGCGGATGAGCGAGACGGCGAGTGCACCCGCCACGTGCAGGGCGACGCGTGAGCGCCAGCGTCGCCGCTCCAGCGGGTAGCGCAGGCTGAAGTGCAGGATGGCGAGGGTGATGGGCACCCACAGCACGTGGGAGATGCCCTCGGTGAGCAGGGCATGGCGCCACGTCACCTCGCGGACGGAGTGGGCCTCGCTGGCGGCGGCCAGGCCCTGCACCGTCCAGTAGGCGAAGGCCGCCACCCACCACTTCCACCATGCCGCACGCACCATGGCCTCAGCGTATACGTCAACTCCCTGGCGCGGCGGAGGCTCGTGGACGAAGACGAATGAGCCAGGGGGCTCGGCTGGTAGCTTGGGCGCCTCATGGGAAACGCATTCAGCTTCTTCCGCCTGCCCGTGGCGCTCCTGGAGCGTCCGGCGTTCCTGCTCCCCGCGCTCAAGGAAGCGCAGGAGCCCGAGCCGGAACGTGAGCCCATGCGAGGCGAGGATTCGGGCCGCTATCTCGAGCGGATCCTCATCGACCCAGGCCAGGAGTGGGTGGCCCCCGAGTACCTGCGGGAGCTGGGGGCCCGGATGATCTTCCACGCCGATTCCGTCGGCGGGTTCTTCGCGTGGCTCGGAGCCATCCTCCATGCGTATGGAGATACCAACCTGCTCGGGTTCCTGTGGGAGGTGCCCTCGCGCGCGGATGTCGTGGCGCATCTCGAGCGCCTCCCGGAGCGCGCGAAGCGGCTCGGCCGTGCGCACACCGCGTACTGCCTGACTCACTCGGAGGTGCGCGCGCTGGCGGCGGCGCTGAAGGCCGCGAAGGAGGATGGCTTCAAGCAGCTCCCTGCGCACCTTCGCATGGAGGAGGTGGGGCTGTACGAGAGCCTGAGCACGCCCGCTCCGGACGCAGGGGACGTCGACCTCTGGCTGTTCTCGGGAGGGGACGGGGGAGAGCTGAGCCTCGACGACCTGCCGGAACAGCGTGGGACTCCCGTCATCCCGCGGCGCCGCTCGTTCCTGGACCGGCTGCTCTTCCGCCCGTAGGCGAAGGAGTTCCCGGAGGAACAGACCCGAGGACAGGCGGCCCGGAGTGGAGCGCGGGGCCTGGGCATCGTGGGAAGGGTGGGTTTGCGCCCGGTCCATGGCTCCATTACGCTGCATGGCACTTCCTGCGCTCTCGCAGCCGGTTTCGCCAGCCGGTCCCGATTCGGCGTCCTGTGTGTCCTCGCTTCGCCCGTTGGTGTGGTCCTCGCGCGAGAGTCTCCGCGCGCAGTTGCGGTCCCTCCTGGATGAGACTCCACGAGAGTCCGCCGACTCGCGGTGCCGAATCGTCTGGTTGTTAGGCATTGTCGGGGGCGCCGGGCTGCACCCTCTCCTCAAGTCCCTGCTGCTCGACCCACGAGAAGACCCCCTCGTTCGAGACATGGCGCTGCGAGCCGTTTTGAAGCACGGCATGACGCTCTCCGCGCGGGAACTGCTCCAGCTCCATGAAGAGGCAGTCGAGCCCGACGCTCCCTCCTTCAAGCTGTCGTATCTCCTCTTCTTTGTGCGGCTCGAGGACTTCGGAGCGGACATCGAGGAGGCCCTCGCCCGGATGGACCCCGGTGACCGGGCCCGACTCCTCTCAAGGCTTCGCGGTTGCGACAGGCGCCGGTCCTTGGCGGGCCTCAGCCAACGCCAGCGCGTGGTCGAGGCCCTGCTCGAAAGCAACCAGTTCCGGTTCCCCGTCCCCCAGCATGGAGTCCCTCAACCCCCGGCGCTCATGGAGTGGCTGTTCGCGCGCTGGAACTCATGCGACCGCCAGCTCTTGGAGGCGCAGGGCCCATCGGGTCGCTTGCTCAACGTCAACGTGGCGCTTGCCCTGCGCGAGCGGCCCGAAGCATGGACGCACCTCGTGGAGTGGAGTCGAGAGCTGACGGCCGAGCAACTGGAGGATGTAGAGGTTTGGATGGTGTGGCGACAGTCCCCCGACGCGCTGGCAGGTCTCACCGGCACTTCTCCAAGCTTGCGTCGATGGGCCGTGGAAACGCTCCTGCTTCCCCTGTCGGACCTGCTTGCGCATCTTGGAGAGGACGGGCTGCTGCGCCGGCTCGAACGCGTCGTGCGGATGGAGAGCGTTGCCTGCACCGTGCCCTGCGGTCTCGTGAAGCATCCCCGGGCCTTCCGCTATGCGAGGGAGGTGTTGTGTGAATGGGGTGAGGCCCGGCGGCGGGTGCTGTACCGGCTGCTCTGTGACTTCGATGTGGCGTCGAGCGTCCGCATGGAGCTGCTCGATGCCCTGTGGGTGCGGGACCGCGCCGTCGCCGTCCGCTGGGCGCTCGCGGCGGAGCGATATCCAGACAACTCGCTGCTCGTGGAAAGGATCCTCCGGTATGCCTCGGCCAACCCGTTGCCCGCGGACCGTCCCCTGTTCCTGGCCGTGCTGCGAGGACCCCATGAAGAGCGATGTGAGTTTGCCCTCAAGGGGCTGCTCGCGCTCGGCGAGTCCGGAGCGGGCTGGTGTGACAAGCTCCTGACCCTGACTCACGACAGCAGCCCCAGGGTTCGCCTCCAGGCATTCGCGGGGCTCGTCCAGCAGGGCCGGCGGGAGTGGCTCGAGCCACTGCGTCGGCTCGCCCACGAAGAGCCCGACCCCTGGACCCGCGCCGAGGCGTTGGGGTGGCTCGGGACGTTGGACGCGGAAGAGAGCCGGCCGCTGTTCCTGGCGGTCCTCGCCGATGCTCGCGCCCGGGGGGCGGGTGAATTCCCGTCCCTTGTCTTTTTTCCCCACGTCTCGCCCGAAGTCGAGGAGGCCATCCGGGCACTCTCCCGGCGAGGCACGGAGGAGGACCTCTTCGCCCTGTTGAACGCGAGCCTGAGTGGGTGTTGCTCCATGGGCCTGGATCAACAGCTGGAGGGCCACCTGACCCGGTACGAAGGCCCCCCGGCGAAGGATGTCCCCGAGGCCGTGTGACGGACCGAGGCACGACCTGCCGCGCACGGGCGGGGCTATGCTTCCGGGGATGATGGAATCTCGTGCCGCGGACGCCTTTGAAGCGCTGAAGTCTCTTCTGGACGCGAACGGCAAGAGGCATTGGATCCGCGAAGGCTCGCCGACCGTCGACGCGCCGCACCCCCTCTGGGCGCACCTGGTGCCGCCCGCCCTGCGCGCGTTCGTCGCTCGGTGCGGGTATCCGTCGATCCTGGCCCCGGGACTTCAACTGGCCTTCGTCCCCCTGCACCTTCAGCCCACCATCGGGCTCGCGGAGGCCGGTTTCGACTGGCACCTCTACAAGGCGCTCCTCCAGGCGGCGGTCCGTCGCGCCAATGGCGCGTTCTTCGCGGGCTCCGACCTCTCCGACGTGGGCGGCTGGTGCTTGAGGCTCGACGGAGAGGAGCCGCGCGTCTGGGAGGTCGAAGAGAGTCTCGCGCTCTCCCAGAAGAAGCCGGCGAGCTTCGATGACTGGTGTATCGCCCGCATCGAGAAGGTCCGCCGCAAGGCCCTGGCGGCGGGAACCGGTGCGAAGAAGCCGAGGAAGCAGAAGGCCAGCGACCCCGCCGACGAGCTCTCCCTCTATGCCGGGTCCGCGTCCCACTACCCCACGGCGGTGACGCCGGACGCGAGATGGCCCAACGGAAAGGTGAAGTCGGAGGGAGCCTTCAAGGACGACAAGCCGGAGGGCCCCTTCCGCTTCTTCTTCATGACCGGAGCCCCCCTGGCTTCTGGCCACTTCGAGAACGGCGTGCGGCAGGGGACCTGGCAGTACCACCTCCCCCCGAGCCACACCGAGGATGCCTCGGAGAAGCGGCTCTGGGGCCGGGGGGAGGTCAAGGACGGTCTGGAGGAGGGCCTCTGGACCGGCACCGACGAGTGGAGCCCGGTGGAGCGGGCCCGGGTGTTCCACGCCGGTGTGCTTCAGGAACTCAGCGCCCCACCGACACGGTGATCAGCTGCATGCAGGGACCCGGGGGCAGATACACCGTTCCCTCCACCGTGAAGGTGCCACCCGGTGCCACGGCCCGTTCGAGGACACCCTGGTACGGGATCGTGCGGAAGATGACGGCGTAGGGGTTGCCCGGATCATTCGGGTCCTTGTCATCCTCCGGGCTCCAGAGGCCCGCCGCCGAAGCCGCGCTGCTGTGCCCCATGGCCACGGGCGTGCCTTCGCGCAGCGTGACGCTGCCCACGTTCTGGAGCGTGGCGCGGACATGGCGCGCCTCGTAGCCCGGGATCCGCGAGTCCACGGCCTCCACGGAGCTCGTCACGGTGCGGAAGACGGCACCCCGCGTGTCCGGCTGGAGGACGCGCACCCAGAACCAGGGCGACGGCTCGGGCTCCGCCGGGAGGCGCACCTGCTGGCCGTCCAGGAAGCTGATCGTCAGCAGGTGGTTCGCATCCTCCCGGAAGGCCTGCGCCTCCGCGCGGATGGTGACGGACTGGCCGGGCGCCAGCCTGGGGAGCCGGCCCTGGACAATCGCCTCCGCGCCCAGCAGCGCGCGAGGATCCGCGGGCACGGTGAGCGACGAAGGATCCCGGTGCCCGGAGGGGTCCACGGCCGCGTGGCTCAACGTGTACACCTGCCCGGAGTCGAGGACGGCGTCCGTGAGGTTCACGGCGTCGAAGCGGACCTGGAACGTGCGCCCGACCTGCTGGATGTCCCAGTTGCGGATCCCGACCTTCTCGAGGAGCCCATTCTTGTTCCACCACCACTTCGGGTAGGGGGTTCCGCACCTCGGATAGTCCATATCCTGGGCCTGGGCGGAAAGAGGGATGTGGATGAAGAACAATGCCGCGAGCAAAAGGAGGATTCGGGTTCTCAAAGCCAGTCTCCGTTTCAGGCCCGCCTTGATGATGGGCTGAGCACGCATCCTCCTGAGCAACCCGGATGCCAACCCTGAACCCAGAGGCCCGGCCCACGACGGCGCACCGTGCCTGGCAAGGCTTGCCGGAAACCGCGCGCCGGCACGGCAAACCTTGCACGCGTCCGGCAAGCCTTGCATGGCGGCGTCGCCTCCCGTGCCCGGTGACGCCGCGGCGCTCCGCTCCCAATCGTCGTTGCGCGCGGGCGCGACTGGGGGCACAAGGCGCGCGGCGGTCGCCAGGCGCACTCCCGCGCCGGGCCGCCACTCGCCGGAGGGGAAATGTCCCGCATGTGGAGCATCACCGCGGCCGTGTGGCTCGCGGCCTGTAACCCGCAGGTCTCCGTCCCAGAGGAGCACGCGGCCCCAGCGGCTCGGGACGCCAGCCGTGAGCAGGTGGTGCAGGGCGTGCTCGAGGTCCGGGTCGCGGACGCGCCCTCGCTGGCTGAATCGCGCGAGGAGTACTTCCTCTTCACCGGGAACCAGCACCGACCGGTGGTCTTCACCGGCGGGGCACCGGAAGGGTTGCGCAGTGGCCTGCGCGTGACGTTGCGCGGAACCGAGGGGGCGCACCGGTTCACGGCCCGGAGCGTGGAAGTGGACCGTCAGGCCGCGGCCTTGCAGTCCACCTTGGGAACGTGCGGGCTCACTGGAGTTCAGCGCAGCCTGGTCATCCTCGCGGACTTCCCGGGCATGCCCCGGCCCGCCGTCACCCCGCAGGGCATCCACGACAGCTTCTTCTCCTCCACGCAGCGCTCGCTGGCGAGCTACTGGAGCGAGGTCTCCGAGGGACGCACCACCACCACGGGCAACGTGGTGGGCTGGTACACGCTGGACCGCGCCTATTCCTGTTCAGAGGTGGATGCCATGCGCGACGCCGCCGTGCGAGCGGCGGACGCGGACGTGGACTTCACGCAGTACGACCGCATCTTCATCGTCCACCCCAATCCCTCGCAGGGCTGCTCCTATGCGGGACAGGCCACCCTGTCCTGCGGACAGGTCGTGACGGCGGATGGCACCGTGACGGCCTCCATGGCGTGGCTCGTCGCTGACTGGATGGGGAACAACGACACCGCCGTGAAGCTGGTGACGCATGAGGCAGGACACAACCTCACGCTGGACCACGCGGGCTCTCGAGACTTCTCCACGGAGGCGCTGGGCATGCCGGGCGCCCTGGGCACCATCGACGAATATGGAGACCTCTTCTCCACGATGGGCTCCTGGAACCTGGGCCACTACGCGGCGCCGCACAAGGCGCGCATCGGCTGGTTGGCTCCGTCCGCCGTGGCCGAGGTGGACGCCACGGGTGGCACCTTCACGCTGGCGCCGATGGTGGCCTCCGGTGGACTCAAGGCGCTCAAGGTGCGCCGGCGCCCTGGCACCAACGACTGGCTGTGGGTGGAGTACCGCCAGCCCGTGGGGCGCTTCGAGTCGACGCTGGCGTCCCAGGTGTTCGGCGGCGCGCTCATCCACCTGGCGGACGCGGAGACGCGCGGCGGCACCCATCTGCTCGACTTCACGCCCCAGACGTCGTCCTGGAGCGACCCGGCCCTGCTGCGGGGCACGACGTGGAATGACCCCTATGGCGACCTCTCCCTCACGGTGAACGCGGCGACGTCCGCGGGGCTGACGGTGAGCGTCCAGCGCCGCGTGACGACCTGCGTGCAGGCCGCGCCCGAGGTGCGGGTGACGGCCCTGGAGCCCACCTTCTCGCCCGGAGCACGACCGGAGTTCGAGCTGTCCATCACCAACCGGGACTCGGCCGGCTGCGGTCCGAGCACCTTCCAGCTCGCCGCCATCGTCCCCACGGGCTGGGGCGCGGACCCGCTGCCCGCGCAGCGCACCCTCGCGGCCGCCAGCTCCGACACCCTGGTCCTCCAGACGTATGTGCCCTACAGCACGCCGCTTGGCTCCTACACGGCGGGCGTCACCGTCACGCGGGGCAGCCAGACCGTGCAGCGGACGGCCACCGTGGAGGTCGTCGAGCGCTGCATCGCGACGCCGCCCACGCTCTCGCTCTCACCGGCGACGGTGACGGCGGCCCCGGGCTCGGACGTCACGTGGTCGGTGACCGTCACCGACAATGACTCCGCCTCATGCAATTGGGTCTGGTACGACTTCTGGTCCACCCTGCCTGACGGCTGGGAGACCTCCTGGCCCGACTGGGGCGTCAACCTGCCTCCGGGCGGCGCCTACTCGTTCACGATGACCAAGACCGTTCCGCTGAATGCGCGGGGCGTTCACACCGTGGAGCTGCTCATCAACCAGGATGACTTCGGCATCGCGGCCAGCGCCACGGCCACGGTGAACGTGATCGGGACCGCCCCGAACGCACGGTGACCGGGCCGCCGGGGTCTGAAGGCGGGGAGCCGCGGCGCACCCGGCTCCCTGCGTGAAGCACCTCCCGGCCCGCGACTGGCCGTCCACCCCTCCACGGTCGGTGTCAGCCCGTGTAGTGGTGGACGGACAGGACGGGGGCGTTCGACATCGTCATGGTGATCCGCTGCGTGCGGTCGGGGTTCCGGTTGTTCGAGCCGATGAACTCCGCCTTCCCATTCTTCCAGCCCGCGAAGATCACCACGTGGCGGTCATCGACACCCGAGCCCGTCTTCAAGCTGACCACGTCGCCGGGCTTGGCATCCTTCAAGGACACGCGCTTGAAGTTCTTGTCCTTGTCCAGGTTGTTCTGGAGGCCGCGCACCAGGTTGCTGTGCTGGCTGTCCTTGATCTGCCCGGCCTGCTCCAGGCACGCGGAGACGAAGTTGGCGCAGTTGACCTTGTTGCCGACGTTGTCGTCCATGTCGGCGCCCACTCCCTTCTTCTCCAGCTTCAGCGACCCGGCGTTCTTGTTCAGGTGCTTCTTCGCGATGTCCAAGGGATTGCCCTTGGCGCCCTTCGCGCCACCGGAGGACGCGGCGTCCGCGCCGGAGGTGGTGTTCTTGGCGTCGGACTTCGCTGACGACCGGGAGCCCATGGCCCGCGAGGGCTTGTCATCGAACCCGTCCGTCTTGCCAGGGATGTTCAGGGACTTGCCTGCCTGGATGACGTTCGCGTCCTTGAGCTTCGGGTTGGCCTTCATCAGCGCGCTGACGCTGGTGTGGTGCGTCTTGGCGATCTGGGACAGCGTGTCACCTGACTTGATGCGGTAGTCCATGGGCGCCTCCTGGGTGGGGCGAGGGAGTGGAAAGCGGGCTGCCATGGAGAAGGAGGGACCGAGCCGGCCCCCGTCCCAGAAAAATCAGCCGAGCGCCCGCGCGGGCGCGTCCATGAGGCCCTGTCTCTCCGACCCATCAGGAGTGCCGCGGAGCCCTATTTCTGGGGCTGGGGCCGCTTGAAGAGGTCCCCCAGGCCCTTGCGTGCCTGGTTCACCGGGTTGCCGCCCCCCACCTTGGGCAGCAGCCCCTGGGCGATGTTCAGCGGGCTGCCCGGCCTCACCTCCGGTGAGCCAATCGTGCCCGTGATGGTCAGCGGAATGGCGACGGGAGCCTTGATGGGAATCGCGCCGTGGGTGATTCCGGAGACGAAGGCCTCCGAAGCGTTGAGGGTGCCCTTGAGGTCCAGCCGCTCATCCAGACCCACCCGGCCATCCACGGTCCCGCTGCCAATGTCAGACTCGAAGGCCATTGGCTTCGTGAACGCGACCCAGCCACCCTGGACCCGGAACTGCGCGTTCAGGTCCTTCAGTTGCGTGCCCTGCGCTGTCTTCGCGACCGTGCCCGCCGTGTTCTTGTGCCCCAAGCTCGTCAGTCCCTGCGTCAGGACTGGCGTGACCTTGTCTCCCAGGCTCGCTGTCGTGAGCGCCCCGTCGCGGAGCTGCACGTTCCCCTCTCCGGTGATGGTGTTGCGCGTCTGGTCCCAATCCACGCCAGTACCAGTGAGCTGAAGCTGGCCGCTGGCCTTGCCCTTCAGGGACGGGTGCCCTGACAGCGCCTGGAAGGCCTGGGCCGTGTCCATCCCGGTGAGCGCCATCTTCAGCGACCACTCCGGCTGCTTCTTCGTGAGGTCCACCCGGGTCCCGCTGAGGTCCGCGTGCCCGCTGTAGACGGTCGCGCTCCCGTGTTGGAGGAGCAGCACGCCATCATCCAGCTTCGCCTGCGCATCCACGTTCGTCGCCTCGAGCGTGCCGTGGTGGACCTTCGCGAACTTGATGGTGCCGCCCACGTCCACCTTCGCGAGCCCCGTGCGCACCGAGGCAGGCAGCGCGGTGGAGGAGGTCGCTTCCTGGGTCTGCGTCTGGGGCTGTGAGGGGGGCAGTGCGCCCAGCAGGTGTCCCAGGTCGAGCTCCTGCCCCTGGAACGCGAAGCGCACGTGCATCGGCGCCATCGACACCGAAGTGCTCCCCGCGAGGTCGATGCCCGGCCCCTTGAGCGAGATCCGCGTGAAGTCGACCTTCGCCGCCTTCACATGGGCCGGGTCGACGCGGGAGGCGAAGGTGAACGCGCCGCTGGCCGGCTCACCGCGAAGCTTCAGCGCCTTCGCGGCCCCCTGGCCGACGAGCGTGTACATGCCCTGTTCGGTCTTCACGTCCGCGTTGACGTCCACCTGGCCTCCGGTGAAGTAGTTGGCTGCCTTTGGAGGCAGGAAGTCCCGGAACGCATTCACGGAGAGGTCCTTGCCACGCAGGCGCATCGTCACCTGGGGCCACGGCTGTCCGGGCTGAATCTTCCCCGCGGGGAGGGGGTCGACCTTGAAGTCCACCGCCACGTTCTGCTTTGGCGCGGCGAGCGCCGTCTTCAAGGAGCCCTTGAGCGCCCGGCCCGGCCCCAGGCCCTTCAACGTCACGTCGATGTCCCGCAGCGCCACGATGGCATTGCCACCGGTCGCCTGCTGGTCCATCACGTTCACGATGCCATCGCGGATCTCAAGGTCCTCGATGAGCGTCTCCCGGCCAGAAGCGGAGGCCCCCGGCGAGGGAGCCGGCGAAGGCTTGGGCGGCCCCCCGAGCGACTCGTAGTTCCACGTCCCGTCCTTGTGCCGCACGAGGTTCAGCTTCGTCTGGTCCAGCTTCAGCGCGCCGACGCGCACGTCCTTGCCCAGGCTCCGGATCAGCGGCCAGAGCTGAACGGTCGCCGTCGCGTGGGAGGCTTCCAGGAAGGGCGGTTCATTGGCTGCCCCCTCGACCCGCAGGTTCGTGACCGTGGCGCCAGGCTTCGGAAACCAATGGGTTTCGAGCTTGCCGACGCTCACCTGGCGGCCGAGCGACCGGGTGGCGATGCTTTCCAGCTCTCCACGCAGGCGCTCGGCGATCCACGTGGACTTCAGTGCCAGCGCACCGACGACCAACACCAGTACGGCGGCGATGGCGCCGAGCGCCCACTTCAATGCATGGCGATGGGGGCGGGCTGTCTTCTCCATGGCCCATAAAGTTGGGCGTTCCCAGCCGCCGTGGTGCCTCCGGGAAGCCAGACTCCCAGCAGGCCGCGCGTGCGAACACCTGCGGTCCCTCCGCCCGCATGCCTTGCCCCCATTCCTGGGATGTATGTCCGGGGCGCACTGTCGTTGCGGCAACGACAGAAGACAGGGGGCTGGCATTCATGGCAACTTTTCTGGCTATTCTTGGATGATTTGAGATGGCGGGGGGCCCGCTTTTCCATTCCAGAGGAGATTCCATGAAGGTGAGCGAGCGTCCACTCAGTGCCATTCCTTCCAATACCCAGACGCCGGCGGCGGCCCCGTCTGCGCAGGCCATGGAGCTGCAGTTCCTCCAAGGGTTGCAGGAGTTGACCAGCGCGCAGGCGGTGGCGGCCCCCACCGCGGCGGCGCCGACGGACGTGGCCCGGACGCAGTACGTCACGACGCCGCAGGCCAAGGCGGCTCCCACCGGGCCGCTGCTGCCAGACAGCCGGCCCAGGCCGGACGTGCTCACCAATAAGGTCGACGAGGCCTACCGTCAGATCGGGCGCGTTCCGTCCTCGAACGAGCGCAAGGAGATGATCGCGCTCGCGAATGACCTTGCGGGTAAGGGCAAGAGCGCCACGGAGATCAAGTACGCGGTCATCGAGAAGCTGAAGGCCATCCAGTCAGGCTCCACGGTGAAGCCGAGCACCGCCGAGCTGCGCTCCATGGCGAGCGAGACGTTCAAGAGCCTCTTCGGCCGGGCTCCAGGGGAGGGCGAGCTGAGCCGCTGGACCGCCGAAGCCCAGAAGCTGGCGGAGCAGGGGATGGACGCCACCTCCATCAAATACAACCTCCCCTCCATGATGCGGGAGGTGCGCGACGGCCTGGACAAGACAGACCCCGCCGCGCTGCGCGGCCTCGCGAAGGAGACCTTCAAGTCCGTCTTCGGCCGCGAGCCCAGCGCTGGCGAGCTGTCCCGCTGGGAGGGAGAGGCCAAGAAGCTGGTGGACGAGAACAAGCTGAACGCGACCGGCGTGAAGAGCACGCTGCCCTCCATGATGCGGGAGGTGCGCGACGGCCTGGACAAGACAGACGCCGCCACGCTGCGCACCCTGGCGAAGGACGCCTTCAAGACCACCTTCGGCCGCGAGGCCAGCGCCGGCGAGCTGTCCCGCTGGGAGGGAGAGGCCAAGAAGCTGGTGGACGAGAACAAGCTGAACGCGACCGGCGTGAAGAACACGCTGCCCGGGATGATGCGGGAGGTGCGCGACGGCCTGGACAAGACGGACGCCGCCACGCTGCGCACCCTGGCGAAGGACGCCTTCAAGGCCACCTATGGCCGCGAGCCCAGCGCCGGCGAGCTGTCCCGCTGGGAGGGGGAGGCCAAGAAGCTGGTGGACGAGAACAAGCTGAACGCGTCCGGCGTGAAGAACACGCTGCCCTCCATGATGCGCGAGGCCCGCGACGGCCTGGACAAGACGGACCGCGCCACGCTGATGCGCGTGTTGGACGAGGCCCTCCACGAGGTGCTGGGCAGCAGCTACCGCCCTCCTAGCTCCTCGGAGGTCTCCGCCTGGATGAAGATGGCGGACGACATGGTGAAGGACAAGGCCAGCGCCACCGCCATCAAGTACGCCTTCCTCACCAGCCTGCGCGTCGCCCTGGACAACCAGGGCTGGTAGTCCGGCCTGGGTGGCGCCGGCCTCACCCCGGGAGGCGGCGCGCCCGGTTTTCCGCCCTGGTGGAATTCACCATGTAGGCACAACTTCTGATCGCCCCGGAGGGATAACCCTCAGTTAGATATCCGGCGCCTCGCAGGCGCCCAACACCGAGGGGAAGATCATGGCTGGTATCACCTCCACCGGCAGCAGCACCCGCGTCCTGCAGAGCGCCACCAATGCTCCCGGCTTGAGCGAGGCGGAGCTTGCGAAGAACCTCAAGCTCATCGAGTCGACGGCCAACGAGGCGTTGAAGCTCATCGAGGCGCAGCTGAAGCAGGCCTCGGCGCAGCCTGCGTCGACGACGAAGACCCCGGACGGCAGCGCGTTCGTGACCAGCCAGCAGGCGCCCGCGGACACCCAGCAGGGGGCCACCACGAACGGGGCCTTCCCCTCCGAGGCGCCGAAGTGGGAAGCGCAGATGCGCCCCGCCGACAAGCTCAAGGTCGACAACAACGGCGTCATCACCACGCCGGGCGGCTACAAGATTGAACAGCTGGGCACCCAGGAGTGGAAGATCTCCGGCCCGGACGGCAAGAGCACCCGCATCTGGGGCGACCCGCACGTCGACGAGAGCGACGGCGGCAAGTTCGACTTCAAGCGCGACACGACCTTCGTGCTGGGTGACGGCACGCAGATCCACGTGGGCACCGTGCCGTACGGCAACGGGATGACGGTGACGGGCAAGCTGGACATCACCTGCGGCGACGACCACATCCAGGTCACCGACATCGACAAGGGCAAGGGCAAGGTCGGCACCATCCAGAAGGATGGCTGGGAGGTCTCCGCGGACTTCACCACCAAGCACTTCGAAGACCGCCTGAACATGGGTGACTCCACGGCCTCCTGGTCCTACGGGGGCCGCGAGGTGACCGGCAACGACGGCACCGTCGACAAGTTCAAGACCGGCGACTTCATGACGCTGAGCGAGAAGGCCATCTCCAGCTCGGACGGGAAGACCAGCTCGGCCACGTTCAACAAGGCGACCTTCGACACCACCCGCGACAACGCGCTGACCAAGGCCACGGAGTCCGTGACCCGCACGTTCAACGCGCTGGGCAACACGCAGTCGCTGGGTTTCAACCCGTTCACGGGCAAGGACGACCTGGGCAAGTACGACAAGGACGAGCACGCGAAGGCCATCACCAAGGCCTTCGACAGCGTGAAGACCATGTTCAGCGCGCTCGACGACGTCGGCCGCCTGAATGATATGGTCAAGCGCAACCTGTTCGTCTGACCGCAACCCCCTGGAAGGGGGCCCTCCGGGGCCCCCGGATGAGGTGTCCGTGAGCCGCAAGCCCGTGTCTCCCAAGGCCGCACCAAAAGATGCGCCGAAGGATGCTCCGTCCCTGGAGGAAGGGCTCATCCGGGGCGAGGTCACGCTCGGGCAGTTCCTCGGGCTGTCGAACGACCGGCTCTACAAGTACGCCGCCACCGGCCACCAGATGTTGCTGGCGGGCCGCGTGAAGGTCGCGCTGCAGATCTTCGAGGGCCTGGTGGCCGCCGCGCCGCACGACACCGTGTTTCGCGCGCAGCTGGGCGCCGCGTACATGACGGTCGACCGGGTGGATGACGCGTTCGAGGCGTATGACCAGGCCCTGCGCTTCAACAGCACCAACGTGGACGCGCTGGTGGGCCGTGGGGAGATCCTCCTGCGCCGCGGCAAGGTGCCGGAGGGGCTGAAGGACCTGGGCCGGGCCATCGAGTACGACCCCGCCCTGCGCCGCCGCTCCACCCAGCGGGCTCGTGGAACGCTGCTCGCGCTCAAGAAGCAGGCGGAGCAGGCGAAGGCCGGCTCCGCAGCGAAGCGGTAGACCGCCGCGGCGCCGCGCGCCAGGGGGCCCGCTCCGTCACCCGGTGAGTTCGCCGGTCCGGATCTTCTGGAACAGCTCCCCATAGCGCTGCTCCCGGAAGGCCTGGATCAGCTCGGGGTGGCGGCCCTGCCGCAGCTCACGCAGGTAGCGGTACTTGGCCGCGTGATAGCCCGCCACCACCCATGCGAGCTTCAAGGCCGCGAACCCTCCGCGCCAGAGCGCGCCGTGCAGGAGCCCATCGCGCAGCACGTGCACGGGGCGTTGAATCAGCGCGGGCTTGAGTCGCCGGCCCTCGGCGAAGGCCATGACGGCCCACAGCATCGCGTAGCGCTCCTCCTTGGCGGAGCGCCAGGAGACGGAGGTCGCGAACTGGTGCTCGATGGGGGCCTGGATGCGCAGCGCGCGCATGCGAGGCAGGGCCTCGTGGACGATCATCTCGGGGCGCCAGACCGCGACATCCCGGCGGATGAGGCGCGCGCGCCACTCGGTCCGGTAGAGGAAGCGGCGGCCCTCCACCTCCGCCCAGTCATGCCGGGGCAGGCGGTAGACGGGGTCCCGAGGCTCCGTTGCCTTCCAGTCCCGGATGGCCTGGATGGACTCGGGCTCCAGGTGTTCGTCCGAGTCGAGAAAGAAGACGTAGTCGGACGGGCCCAGCGCGGAGATCGCGGCGGCCCTCGCGGCGCCGTAGCCCGCCCAGGGGAACGACACCGAGCGGGCTCCCATCCGCGTCGCGATTTCGGTGGAGCCGTCCGTGGACATCGAGTCCAGCGCGACGACCTCGTCGCAGACGGACAGCAGCCCCTCCAGGCACCGTGGAAGGGTGTCCCGGTTGTTGCCGTGAATCACGAAGCCGGAGAGCCTCACCTGTTCCCTCCCTCTTCCCATCCTGTCGCGGCGTGCGCGCTCCCAGGAGGGATGGACGGCGCACGCCCCGGGAGGGCGAGGCGGGGGGACGCGGGAGGGAGGCCCTTCATGGCCGGCGGATGCTAGCCCACCCCGGTCCCCCGGAGCATCTTCGTCACCTCCCCCCCGCGGGCTCCGGGTCAGGGCACGCTCGTGGGCTCCAGGCTGATCCAGCTCACGTAGGCGTGGTGGTCGGACGCGAGGGTGTCCACGAAGAAGGCCCGGCTCACGGGGAGGGGCGACGAAAAGACATAGTCGATTCGACTCCGCGAGGCATTGCCCGCCGCGAACCAGGAGTCCTGGAGGGCATCGCGAATCGGCTGAAGTTCCCAGGTGCTCTCTTCGGCATTGAGGTCCGCCATCAGGAACTTGGGCTGGCCGCCAAAGTTGCCGATGAAGTCCTCCAGCTCCAGCGCCTGGAAGTAGCGGACGAGCTTGTCGTTCTCAGTCGAGCCGTGCTGGAGGTGGGACGAGAAGAGGGTCAGCGGCGTCCCGCCGATGGTGACCACCGCCGCCTGGACGCTGCGCCGCTCGAACCCATCCGGATGGTACAGGAACCCGATGGAGTTCGAGGTGATGGGGAACCGGCTGAGCAACGCATTGCCATACTGCCGGTGGCTTCCCAGGCCACACTGGAAGAGATTGGCGCCCTCGTCGAGGCTGGGGCTGTAGAGCACACTCATCCCCGTCTGCTGCCTCAGCAGTTCGGGCTGGTCCTGGCAGTCACTGCGCCCTGACCAGTGGCGATCCACGTCCTGGAAGCCCGCGAAGTGGGCGCCGGATGCCAGCAGGGTGTTGGAGATTCGCTGCAGGTTCAGCACGGAGTCCGTGCCCACGCCGTGATGGATGTTCCAGCTCATGAACTTGAGGAGCCGCAGGTATTCCGCCTTGGCGGGCCACGTGGACACAACCCGTCCATCCGCTGCGTACATCGTGGCGGCCATCTCATAGCGGACCGCGGTGCGGCGGTATGCCGCGGTGGTGGGACACACCGCGGCGGACGTATTGAAGGTCCGGGAGAGCGTCAGTCCGGCGGTGGTCCCGCTCGCGACCACGTCCTGGAAGAAGGGCGTGCGGAAGGTGGACTCCGTTCCTCCCAGTTCGCACACGACGTCAACGTTTCCTGACAGCCGCAGCATGTTCACGGCCGGGCCCGCGTTCGCTGTCGCGATGACCGTGAAGGTTCGTGCATGGACGAAGGAGCGTGTGCTCGTGGGGCCCGTGGCGGATGAGTAGAGCTCGTTCCCCGTTCCCAGTCCCTCCGAGCGCAGCACGGGTGTCAGGGCCGGCGGTGGGTGGCAGAGCGTGGGCGTGCACTCGCTCCAGATCCCACCGTCGCAGACCTTCTCTCCCGGGCAATCATCACCGATGACAGTGCAGGACGCCTTGACCCCATCGTTGCAGGCCGCCCACCCTGTCTCCGCCGTCAGGAGAACCGCCAGGGCCGCCGAAGGAATCAGCAAGGCCTGGAGCAGGGATCGACGACGACAAGGCTCAAACCCTTCATGCGCTACGACCGACTTCATTTGTCCTCCTGGCGAGTGGTGGGCCAGGGGCTCGCGCTGAATCCAACGCCCACGCGACACCCCGGCGTCCTCCGACAGGTGTTACGGACGCAACTCATGGGGCTGGTCGTGCGGAAGGCATCCAGAATGCGGAGCGCACCGGGCGTGAGGTGTCGCCCGCTCTTGGAGGGGACTCCGCCTGGAATCACGCTCGTCATTGCCCAGGAAGCCGGGTCGATGCGTATTCCGTTCGGTGCATCACGGCCCGCACCCACCGAAGGCGGGCCCTTCGTGTCTAATCCTTGGCCACGTACAGCTCGGCATGCTGGGCGATGCCGCCGGGGGAGAGGGACCAGCCCGGGTGCTCAGGCATGAGATAGAGGGTGCGCTTGCCCTCTGGCGTTCGCGCGGCTCCGACGAGCAGGAACCGGCGTGTCCGCTTCGCTCCCGCGACGGTCAGCACGTCATGCTTCACGCTCCAGGTGCCCTGGTCGTCCTCGGAGCCGAACCTCATCGCGCCCACCTGGCCCGACGCGCCCGCGTATTTGTATTGGAACGCGTGGTTCGCGCCGAAGCTGTATTCGGCGCTGTAGGAGACCGCCGTCATGGTGGCGCTACCGGTATAGGCATTGACCCACTGGGTGGAGGTGCTGCTGCCGTAGAGGAAGTCTCCCACCACCTCCTCGTCATCCACGAGCGGCAGGCCGACAGGGCTCCCGCGCACGCCCTTCAGCGCCTCCTCCACCCTGGGGTAGGACGCGTTCCAGGAGAAGGAGGCCGACAGGGACTCGGCGATCCCACCGGGCGTCATGAAGCTCTGGATGAAGACCAGCGGCTCCAGGCGGTCGTCCGCCTCCACCAGATAGAGGCTCACGCGGAAGGAGCGGTTGTTTGTCTTGGAGCGCACCTCCGCCGCGGTGAAGTAGGCGCACGCCCCGTTGGTCACGAAGCGCCGCATCGCCAGCGGGTTGGGCTTCACGTCGTTCCAGTCCGCGCCAATGCGCTCCCGCCACAGCCGTGCGAGCTTGCCTTCGCCGTCGTCGAGTCCGGGCACGCTCGGAAGCCGGAGCGCCTCCACCCCGAGCGTGTCGCCGCGGTCGACCCATTCGAGGATGAACCGCCCGTCCTCCAGCTTCTTCCATCCCGGTGGCGCGTCGAACGCGAAGCCGCCGGGCTCGCCTCGGGTGCCGGCACGTGCCCGGTTCATGGGGCTGGTGGCCACGGCCCCCGGAGTGGCATCGCCGCCCAGGAGGCCGAGCACCATGAGCCCCAACGTGCCGGTACAGCACAGGGCGCAGGCGCCTCCGACGGCGAGGAGGATCCAGACGAGAGGGCTCTTGGGTCGGGGCATGGTGGAGGAACCTGGGAGGAGGGGACTCAGCCGCCGGAAATCCCGGTGAAAACGCCGGTCACCCGCTTCTACGCCCGCCGGGCCGGATCTTCGCGCGCCCGGCCCTCAACGCCCCGCGCGCCGGAGGAGGGCGGGCGTCAGCCCGGTGAGTCGGCGGAAGACGGTGGTGAAGTGGCTCTGCGAGCTGAAGCCGACCTCGAGCGCGATGTCTCCCAGGGACCGGGTCGACTGGCCCAACAGCTCGCGCGCCCGCTCCACCCGCCGCTGCTGCACGTAGGCGTGTGGCGTCATCCCCGTGGACTGCCGGAAGGCCCGGGTGAAGTAGAAGACGCTCAGGCCCGAGCGCTGAGCCAGCTCCCCCACGCGGATCCGCCGTGCGAGGTGCGCTTCAACGAAGAGCTTCACGCGGTGGAGCGCCGCGGCGGAGAGCCCGCCTCGCCTGCGCGCCGCTCGCGAGCCCCCAGGCGCCTGGAGCAGCTTCGCGAGGCGTGCGGCGTGAAGGTCCTGGACCGCTCGCGCCGCGGTCAGGAAGCTGGCGATGACCTTCAGGTCCGCCTCTGGGAGGGGTGCCATCAGCTGGAGTCCATCCGCTTGGAGGGGGCCCCAGAGGGTTTCAATCCATTCACGGGCATGTCCGGTGAGCGCGAGCCGCCCGCGGCTTCCGGTGCCTTCCCGCTGGACGTACCCCGCGAGCTCCAGCCGCGCCACGTCGGCGCCCCGAGCGACCGCGCTCAGCGGCACGGGGCCTCCGAAGTGAAGCTGCGCCAGGCACGCCAGCTCCGCGTGCCCGAGCGCGAGCACCTCGCCGACGGCCGCATCGAACTCGGCGGAGGCTTCCTGGAAGCGGACGACGTCGGCGCCAATCTGTTGAAGGAGGGCGTGGCGGGAATTCATGGAGGAACACCGCAGGAACTTGAAAGACAGCACAAGGGCACGAAAGACGCTCACGCCCCCGGGACGCATCCTGTGGCCATGATGAACCTGAAGCTGTCGGTGGCGGAAGTCCTCCTGTGGCTCTTCGTGGTCAACCTGGGCATCGCGTTCGGCGCGGGTCTCTATGAGCACCGCATCGTGCTCCCCCGGTGGCTGGACATCCCTGGCGCGCGCTGGTCCTCGGAGGCGGCGCGCGCGGACGACGTGGGGCGGCGCTTCTGGGGTTTCGTGAGCACGGGACCTCTGACGCTGCTCACCCTGGCGAGCCTCTTCTTCGCCGCGCACGCCACGGGCCCGCTGCGCTCATGGTGGCTGGCGGCGGCCCTGGTCGCGCTCGTGGATCGGCTGCTGACCTTCTCGTACTTCATCCCTACGATGGTGCGGCTGATGCAGGCGTCCGACTCGGCGAGCGCGGTGGAGACCGCGATGCGGTGGGCCCGGGCGAACCACCTGCGCCACGCGCTGGTCGCGGGGGCCTGGTTCGCGGCGCTCCAGGCGCTGTCGTGGGTTCGGGTGCCCCGGTGAGGCAGGTTGAATTGCCTGTCGCCTTGATGGTGATGTCAGTCGTTTGGGGGAGCGCGATAATATGAGTTGAACTCAGCATGTTCCGCAGCGAGACGGATATCCGGTCCGTCAATGCTGGGATGATGGAAGCAAGGATGCAATGGCTGATCTCGATGAGCAGGGGCGTCCCGTGGCGCGGGAGGGCGAGCCCGCGGAGGGCATGCTCCTCTTCGATCAGCCCGTATGGGACAGGGTCACGAGGGCGGCTGTGTCGGCGGACGGGACGCGAGTGCTGGCGACCTGGCGGAATGTGACCGGTGTCGGGCACGGCGGACGAGTGATGTCGGGGACGCTCACGGACCTGGACGGGCAGGTGATGGTCGCACCACGGGTCCTGATGCAGGCGCTCGACAACGGAACCATTCTCATCACCCAGGCCGTGATGGGGCTGCGTGATGGGGGCTTCCTGGTGCTGGTCCTCGAGCGAGTGGACAGCCCGCAGCAGGGGGTGTTGCGGCTCCAGCGCTTCGATGCCGATCTGAATCCAGTCGGCGAGCCGCGGACCTTCTCGTCGGACGCCTATCCAGACGCTGAGCTCGTGGAGTTGGGTGCGGGAGCAGGAGGCCCTCTGGAGTCCCCTGTCATGGTGCTCCGCAGCCAACAGGGCGGCACCCAAGCCATCAGGGTCCTGGGGAACCTCTTCGGTGAAGTGACCACACAGACCCTGGCTGTGACCACTCCGGGCGAGGTGCCCTGGTTCGGTGTCGCGACGACATCCCGCAGGCTCCAGGTGGGGTGGCTCTCCGAGTTCAGGGCTCCTGAAGGAGGCGGCTCCATGTTCGACTGGTGGGGCCGGTTCTGGGGGCTGGGGCATGGTGGCAGCCCGATGGATTGGACACCCGGGCCCGCGCCGCTGTCGCTGCACCGCTATTCGCAGTGGGTACGGCTGGAGGAGCTGCCGGAGAACTGGATGGGCGCGCTCGTGATGACGTCCACCCAGAGCCCGGAGTCACACACGCTCCAGGCGGTCCGCTACTGCGCGCCCTGAGCGCGCTGGTGATACGCGCTCCCGGGCGCCAGGCTCACGGCGTCCCGGCGAGCGTGTACTGGAAGGCGTAGGAGTGCTGGCCTCCCGGAGCGATGTCGATGGTCATCGTCCCGGCGAGCCCCACCAGCTCACCGGTGGCGGAGTCCGGTACCACGGTGATGACCAGCTGGGGTGCCCCGCGCGTCATCGTCCCGGAGTGCTGGAGCGCGAAGGTGCCGCTCCGTCCGTCCAGGGTCCCGCTGACGCGCTCCATCGCGACATATCCCGCGGAACCCTCCACCGGGGACCGCACCGCCAGCATCTGCCCCTGGCTCGTGGCCTCCAGCCCTCCGTGATAGCGCTTGTCCAGCGTCATCCGGCCCGGGGCCGCCTCCACCGCTCCTGCCTCCGGCGCCATCGGGGTCAGCTTGACGTCGAAAGGGCCACTCGCACGCTTCGTCATGGGTGTCTCGCTCCGGGGTTCATGGGGCACCGTGGCTTGGGCCCCCGCACAGCCGTGCAAGACCACGGCGCACAGCCCCCACGCCAGCCTCTTCCTTGCGGCCTGCGCCATCCGGTTGCTCCCTCATCGAGGAGCCCGACAGGTACGTCAGGACCCCTCCCTCGGGATTGCAAAAAGGCGTCACCTGGAGCGGCTTAGGACTCGCTTAAGACCTTTCCCCTAGCGTCAGGGACGTTCACAGGGGGTGCACACAGATGCGCGACGACGAACGGAATCACCACCACGGGCTCCAGGAGGACCTGCGCATCCTGGCGACGCGCACGGACCGGCGGGAGCTGCTGCGCTGGATGGCGTTCAGCAGCCTCATCCCCCTCATCGGCTGCGGTGGCTCGGAGACCGGCGGCGGTGATGCCTCGGGATGCTCGAGGATCCCCGAGGAGACGGCCGGCCCCTATCCCGGCGACGGCTCCAACGGGGCCAACGCCCTGGTGCTGTCGGGCATCGTCCGCGGCGACATCCGCTCCAGCATCGCGGGCGCGACCGGCGTGGCACAGGGCGTCCCGCTCACCGTCACCCTCACGCTGGTCGCGAGCAACGACAGCTGCACCCCGCTGCGGGGCTACGCCATCTACCTGTGGCACTGCGACCGCGCGGGCCTGTACTCGATGTATTCGTCCGGCGTCACCCAGGAGAACTACCTGCGCGGCGTGCAGCAGACGGACGAAGAGGGCAAGGTGTCCTTCACCAGCATCTTCCCCGCCTGCTACAGCGGGCGCTGGCCGCACATCCACTTCGAGATCTATCCCTCCCTGGATTCGGTCAACTCCTCCCGGAACAAGGTCGCCACGTCCCAGCTGGCCCTGCCGGAGGACGTCTGCAATCAGGTGTTCGCCACCTCGGGCTACTCGCAGAGCGTCCGAAACCTCAGCCAGATCTCCCTCTCCAGCGACAACGTCTTCAGCGACGGCGTGTCCAGGCAGCTGGCGACCGTGACGGGGAACACCACGGATGGCTACTCCGCCAGCCTCGTGGTGCCCATCCAGGTCTGACGCACCCTCGCTCGGGCTACTTCGCGGGAGCTGGGGCGAAGTCGAATGGCCTGTCCTGGGCGATGAGCATCACGCACTCGGCGTCCGCCGCGCACTGGTTGCGGTGCACCACCTTGCCAGGCTGGTCCCAGGTGCTGCCGGCCTCGACGGGGCCGGCCCCGGTGGCACCTTCACTGATGTTCGTCATCCGGCCCTTCACCAGCACGCCGTGGTAGCCGGCGGAGTGGGTGTGCGGCCCCGAGTCGAACCCGGCGGGGAACTTCATCAGGAGGGCGTACGGGCCCTTCTTCATGTCGCCCCACAGGACGTGCACGGAGGGGCCGCCGGGCATCAGCTCCGTCCAGGCGAGCTTGTCGTAGGCGGTCTGCTGGAACGTGGCCGCCTCGCGGCCCTTGGCGGCGGCGAAGGTGAACGCGGAGACGACTGCGACGGCGGCGACGAGCTTGGGAAGGGTCTTCACGGGCGCGAACTCCTCGGTGGAAGGAAACGCCGGGGAGGATGGCGAGGGGAGAGGGTCTGCGAAAATGCCCGTTTCCGCAGGGTGCCTCTGCGAGAATGCAGACCATGCCCGAGTGGAGCGACCTGCGGTACTTCCTGGCCATCGCGAGGGGCGGGAACCTCTCCGCGGCGGCGCGTCTGCTGAAGGTGGACCAGACCACCGTGGGGCGGCGGCTGGCCGTGCTGGAGCAGGAGCTGGGGGCGCGGCTCTTCGACCGCACGCCCACGGGCTTCCGGCCCACGGCGGTGGCGCTGCGCATCCTGCCGGCCGCGGAGGCGGTGGAGGCGGAGGCGCTGCGCGTGGAGCGGCTGGCCAGCGGGGAGGACCTGCGCCCCTCCGGCCCCGTGACCGTCACGGCCACGGACTCCTTCCTGGTGCACAACGTGATGCCGTGGCTGGCGGCCTTCCAGGAGCAGCATCCCGAAATCGAGTTGCACCTGCTCTCCGGCTACGAGTCCCTGTCGCTCGTGCGGCGCGACGCGGATGTCGCGATCCGGCTGGTGCGACCCCAGGAAGCCTCCCTGCGGGCCCGGAAGGTGGCTGCCATTGGCGTCGTGCCCTTCGCGTCCCGGGCGTACCTGGAGCGCCGGGGGCCGGTGCGCTTGGACGCGGGGCTCCAGGGGCATGCCGTCATCGGGTACGCGCAGGATTCTCGGCGCTGGCCGGAGTCGAAGTGGCTGGACGTGCACGCGGCGAAGGCCACCGTGCCGGTGCGGCTCACGTCCATCCTGGGGCTGCTCCAGGCTGCTCGCGAAGGGCTGGGGGTGGCGCTGCTGCCGGCGTACTTCGGCCACCTGCACCCTGAGCTGGTTCCTCTCCGGGATGCGCTGCCAGAGCTGGAGCGGACCGTATGGCTGGTGTTCCACGAGGACCTGGCCCACAACGCGCGGGTGCGCGCGGTGGTGGACTTCCTGGCGCGGACCATCGCCGCCCAGGCGGAGCTGCTCGCGAAACCCCCGCCTTCCCCCCGGCGCAAGCGCGCGCGGTGACGGCTCCCCCATTCGGCAGGGGGAGCCACCACATCCAACGTCCTGCCGGCGGCCGTCAGGGTGTCGCCAGCGTGAGCTCGATGTCCTTCACATCGTCTTCATCGGCCAGCGCATTCAGATGGGCCTTCCATCCAATCTGGATGGGACCTTCGGAGGGCGGCCCCTGCCGGTCGAACTCGAGCCGGTAGGTGGCCTCGAACCGCTCGATCTCCTTGTCCTCCAAGCCCAACTCGGGGCGCAGGCCCACGAGGTACGTCTTGTTCGGCTCCGTCAAGGCGAGGATGTCTTCGGCCGCGACGTGCCCGTCGCGCTCATCCACCAGCCTGACGCGGTACCAGGGCTGGACCGCCGGGGCGTCTGTCTCCTGTGGCCGCCAGGACTGCTCCATGTCGAAGTTGAGGTTGATGTAGGAGAGCTTCGCGCGCTTGCCCGCCCGGGAGGTGGCCACCACGTGCAGCCGCGCTTCGGCGTGAGGCTCGGCTGGGATGAGGGTGAGGGATTGGGCCTCGGAGTCCATCTCCGCCCAGCTGTTCATGTTCAAGCAGGCGGGGGTCAGCAGCAGCAGGGCCGCAGGCAGCAGGTGCCGGGCACAGGAAGGGATGGGGATTCGCATGGGGTTTTCGACTCCAGGTTCAGGGCTCGGAGACGGTCACGGTGAAGCCCTTGGGGGTGCTGGAGGTGCCCACCACCCGCGCCCGGGCCTGCGTCGTCCACTCCAACTCGACCGTGCCGGGGGCGGCGTTGGGCTGCACTTCGAGGGTGAGGTCCACGCTCCATTCACAGCCTTCGTCCAGCTCGCAGTACGTCGAGAGGTTCGTGGATGGCTCTACCTCCACCGTCACGGGCTCTGCTTCCGTCAGCACGCCGAGCTTGCTTCCAATGGCGTAGTCGTTCGACGTGTCAACCAGGGACACCCGGAGCCAGGGGCTCGCCGTCTGGCTGGGATCAGTGGGACGCCACCGCGCCGTGACCCGTGCCGTCATCTCCGCCTCCACCTCCTTGGAGGGAGGCTTCGGCGCGGAGGCCCGGACGATGAGGCGGCGCACCGCCTTGGGTGCTTCGGTCGAGATGCTCAGCGGGGCGCCCACGTACTCCTCGGACAGGACGTTCTCGGAGACGGGCTCGGAGGTGGCCACCACGCTGACGCAGGCCACGAACAACAGCAGCCGTGTCGCCCAGAACCTGGGGCGGGAGACCGGAGGAGACGCTTCGAAGGAGGGAGACGGACCGGATCGGCTCATGGTGGGGCGCTGACAGAGCAAGGCAGGTGCCACACACAGTCACAGAGGAGAGAGACGGCCTGACACACCGTCCGGGGTGCTCAGGCGTGACACGCGTGTCACGGATTTCCGCCCTGGCGTGTGTCGGGCCCCGCCATTGACAATGGCAAAATGGGTAAGTACTTACGGATTTATGGATGACGTGGTCAGACAGGGGGCTGGGGCCTTTGGGTCTCGGCTGCGGCGGCTGGTGGAGCGGCTGGACCGGGATGTCCACGCGGCCTACCAGGCCTCGGGCGAGCGGTTCGAGCCGAGGTGGTACGGGGTCTTCACGTCGCTGCGGGATGCAGGACCCCTGACGGTGGGGGAGCTGGCGCAGCGGCTGGGCATCACGCACGCGGCCGTGAGCCAGGTGCGCACGGCGCTGGAGCGCGAGAAGTTGATCGCCAGCGAGGCGGACCCGCAGGACGGCCGGCGCCAGCGATTGAAGCTCACCGCCCGGGGGCGGGAGACGGCGCGGAGGTTGGCGCCGCTGTGGGCCGCCATCCAAGCAGCGGCCACCCAGGTGCTCGCGGAAGGGGCACCGACGCTGCTCGCGGACCTGGAGGGCCTGGAGCAGGCCCTCGACCGGCGCGGCCTGCGGGCCCGCATTGGCGACACCTTGCATTGGGATGACTCGGACGTATCTGGAGACCTGGATGAAGATGTCTGACCGCTGTTTCGCCGCTGTGATGATGTTGCTGTTGTCGGGCGCCGCTCCGGCCCTGGCACAACCGCCGGCGCCCGCCGTGCGCGTCGAAGGCCCCGTCCGTGCCCGGCTCACCGCCGCGGAGCGCGACGCGGCCCTGGCGGGGGTCGAGGAGGCGGTGCGGACGGCCTATGCCTTCCCGGAGAAGCGCGCGGCGGTCCTGGAGCGGCTGGGCCAGTCGCGCAAGGCGGGGCGCTATGACGTGGACTCGCCCGCCCTGCTGGCGGAGCGCATCACCCAGGACCTGAAGGAGTCCAGCAAGGACCTGCACCTGTTCCTCGTGAACGAGCCCGCGAGGTACGCCGCCGCGAAGGCCGCCCCGGCGGGGAGCCGGGATGACGACGCGTTCATGCGAGAGTGGGGCCTGCGTGAGCACTACGGTCTGACCGAGCTGCGCGTCCTGCCTGGGAACGTCCGCCTCCTGCGCATCTCCGGCTTCCATTGGACGCGGGACGAGACGGGCGTGGCCTACGACGACGCCCTGCGGTTCTTGAAGGGCGGGGACGCGTACATCATCGACCTGCGGGGCAACGGCGGCGGCCACGCCGCGGCGGTGCAGTACCTGGTCAGCCACTTCCTGGACGAGGACACCCTGCTGATGACCTTCCACCGGGCTGACGCGCCGCCCGCGCAGTCCCGCACGCTGGCGCATGTCCCCGCCGGGCGGCTGATGGGCAAGCCGCTGTATGTCTTGATTGACCGTGGCGTGGCGTCCGCGGGCGAGGACTTCGCCTATGACGTGCAGCAGTTCAAGCTGGGCGAGCTGATCGGCGCCAGGACCGCGGGCGCCGCGAACAACAACGGCTTCGTGCCCGTCGCGCCGTGCTTCATGCTCAGCGTGCCGGAGGGCTACCCCGTCCACGCCGTCAGCCAGACCAACTGGGAGGGCGTGGGCATCGCCCCGGACGTGGAGGTCCCTCCCGCGCAGGCGCTGGAGGTGGCCCAGCTCCGGGCCCTGAAGCGGTTGATGGCGGCCCCTGGGGTCGCGCCCCAGCAGCTCGCCGCGTACACCTGGGCGCGGACGGCGCTGGAGGCCCGGCTCCAGCCGGTGTCCGTGAGCCCGGCCCGCATGAAGTCGCTGGCGGGCCGCTTCGGGGAGGTCGTGGCCACCTTGCGCGAGGGCGCGCTCTGGCTCGTGCGCGGGAAGCGTCCGGAGGCCCGGCTGGTGCCGTTGACGGCGGAGGGGCTGTTCGCGGTGGAGGGGAATGACCACCTGCGGGTGCGGCTCACCGGCAAGACCGCGGAGCTGTTCTGGGAAGGGGAGCCCGAGCCCCTGGTGTTCTCGCGGAGCTGAGCGCGTCCGTCCCCCAGGTGAGAAGCGGCTCCGCGCCCCGCGCGGGTGCGGAGGCCGCTCTCCGCCAGGGGGCTTCAGCGGTAGTGGACGGCGATGAGCTTCCCGTCGAGCCGGTGGATGTCGATGTCCAGGTCGTAGATGCGCCGCAGCACATCCGAGCGCATCAGCTCGTCGGGGGTCCCCTGGAAGGCGACCTTGCCGTCGCGCATCGCGATGACGTGGTCGGAGTAGCAGGAGGCGTAGTTGAGGTCGTGCAGCACCAGCACGACGCTCTTGCCCAGCGTGTCCGCCGCGCGCCGCAGCTCCTTCATCATGGACACCGCGTGCTTCATGTCCAGGCTGTTGAGCGGTTCATCCAGGAGGACGTAGTGCGTGTCCTGGCACAGCACCATCGCCACGAAGGCGCGCTGGCGCTGGCCGCCGGACAGCTCGTCCAGGAAGCGGTGGGCGATGGGCTCCAGGCCCAGGTGGTGGAGCGCCCCCTCCACGAAGGCGCGGTCCTCCACCGTGGGGCGCCCCTTGGAGTGTGGGTAGCGGCCAAACGTCACCAGGTCGCGCACCGTGAGCCGCGCGGTGATGGGGTTGTCCTGGCGCAGGATGGCCAGCTTGCGCGCCAGCGCGTCGCCGGGCGTCCGGGCCACGTCCAGGTCGTCCACGAGCACGGTGCCGGAGGACAGGGGCAACAGGCGGCTGATCATCGACAGCAGCGTGGACTTGCCGGCGCCGTTGGGGCCGATGATGGACGTGACGCCACTCTCGGGGATGCGCAGCGTGACGTCGTCCACCACCAGGGTGTCGCCGTAACGGCGGGAGACATTCCGGGCTTCGATCATCGCAGCGCGCCTCGCATGAGCAGGGCGATGAACATCAGCCCGCCCAGGAACTCGATGATGACGCGCAGGTTGGCGCCAAAGGAGAAGATGCGCTCCAGCACGAGCTGGCCCCCCAGCAGGCCCACCACCGCGAGGAAGATGGCGGCGGGCAGCACGTGGCTGTGACGGTGCGAGCGCACCAGCCCGTGCGCCAGGTTCGCCACCAGCAGGCCGAAGAAGGTCACCGGCCCCACGAGCGCCGTGGACACCGACACCAGCACGGCCACCACCACCAGCAGCAGTGACACCGCCCGGCGGTGGTCCACGCCCAGGTTGATGGCCAGATCGCGGCCCAGGCTCAGGACGTCGCAGGTGCGCAGCAGGCGCAGGCCCAGCAGCGACACGCCCACCGTCATCACCGCGGACACGAGGAGCAGGTCGGGGTCCGGGTTGTTGAAGCTGGCGAAGAAGCGGTCCTCCAGGAAGGCGAACTCGGCCGGGGCGATGACCCGCTGGAGGAAGGTGGACAGGCTGCGGAAGAGCACGCCCATCACCACGCCCGTGAGCAGCAACAGGTGGATGCTCCGCCTGCCGCCCCAGAAGAGCCACCGGTGCAGCACGCCGGAGAAGAACACCATCACCACGACCTCCACCGCGAACAGCAGGCGGGGGTCCAGGGAGGCCACCGTGCGTGAGCCCAGGAAGAAGAGCAGGCACGTCTGGAGCAACACGTAGAGCGTGTCGAAGCCCATGATGGCGGGCGTGAGGACGCGGTTCTCCGTCACGGTCTGGAACAGCACCGTGGAGACCGCGATGGCGTAGCCCACCAGCAGCACCGTCGCGACCTTGCGCCCGCGGAACGGCAGCACGAAGTCCCACCGGCCTCCCGCGTCCACGGTCATGAACACGATGACGCACAGGGTGGCCAGTCCTCCCAAGAGGAGCAGCCGCCGCTCGTGGCCTTCCGCTCGGAGCGCGCTAGCCCACACGGGCGTCCCTCCGCAGCAGCAGGTGGAGGAACAACAGGCTGCCCACCACGCCCGCCACCGTGCCCACGGGAATCTCATAGGGCTGGCGCACCACGCGCCCGGCGATGTCGCACACGAGGACGAAGCCCGCGCCCATCACCGCCACCCACGGGATGGAGCGGCGCGCGTTGTCCCCCACGATGAGGCTGACGAGGTTCGGCACGATGAGCCCGATGAAGGGAATCATGCCCACGGTCGCCACCACCACGGCGGTGACCATCGCGACGATGGCCAGCCCCAGCGCGAGGATGCGTGGGTGGCTCAGGCCCAGGTTGGTGGTGAAGGCCTCGCCCATGCCGGCGACCGTGAAGCGGTCCGCGACGACGTACGCGACGACCGTGAGGACGAAGGCGCCCCAGAGCAGCTCGTACCGGCCGCGCAGCACGCTGGAGAAGTCACCCGTGGTCCAGGACATCAGCGACTGGAGCAGCGAGAAGCGGTAGGCGAAGAACGTCGTCGTCGCGTCGAAGATGGCCCCCAACACCAGCCCGACGATGGGCACGACCAGCGCCGAGCGGAGCGGGATCCGCCGCAGGATGAGCAGGAACAGCGCGGTGCCCGCCATGGAGAAGCCGGCGGCGACCGCCGTCCGGGCGAGGATGGGCAGGCCGGGCGCGAAGATCGTGACGGCCAGCAGGCCCAGGCTCGCGGACTCCGCCGTGCCCGCGGTGAAGGGCTCCACGAAGCGGTTGCGCGCGAGCATCTGCATGATGAGGCCCGCCACCGCCAGCGACATGCCCGCGAGCACCAGCGCCAGGGTGCGCGGGACGCGGCTGATGACCAGCACCTGCACGGCGCGGTGGTTCTCTTGCGGCGCCAGGAGCGCGTCCCAGGACACGTGGCTCACGCCAATCAGCAGGCTCACGCCCGCGAGCACCAGCACCGCGAGCCCCGCAACGGCGAGCAGCGGCAGGGCGCCTCCCGCTGTCGCACCCGGGGCTCGCGAGCGGACCGCGGGGGACGGGGCGGGCTCGCTCCTCGCGAAGCCCTCCGCCTCAAGGTGCGGTGGGCTGTCGGGGCTTCGCGTAGACATCGGAGATCTGCTCCAGCAGGCGCCGCACGGACTGGATGCCGCCGCCGATGAGATAGGTGTTGGCGGGGTCCAGGTACACGACCTGCCCCTGCTTCCACGCAGACGTCTGGCGCACCAGCTCGTTGTCCAGCAGCCGCTGCGCGCCGCCGCCCTCGCCAATGGCCGCGTCCCGGTCGATGACGAAGAGCCAGTCCGGGTTCGTCTCCAGGATGAACTCCGAGCCAATGGCCTCGCCGTGAAGCGACGCCTTGAGCGACGGGGCCGCGGGCGGGATGCCGAAGTCCTCGTGCAGCACCCCGAAGCGCGAGCCCGGGCCATAAGCGCTCATCCGGCCGCCAGACGTCAGGACGATGAGCCCCCGTCCCCGAGCGGCGGTGGTCTGCTTCAGGTCGGAGATGGCCTGGCGCAGCGATTCAATCAGCGCGCGGGCCCGCTCCTCCTTGCCGAAGACGGACGCCAGCCGCTCCGTGTTGCCCACCACCGTGTCCAGGTAGTGCGCGTCGTCCGTCAGCTGGTCGATGGTGGGCGCGATGGCGGAGAGCTTCGCGTACCGGGCGCTGGAGCGGCCGCCGGTGATGACCAGGTCCGGCCGGGCCGCGTGGATGGCCTCGTAGTCGGGCTCGAACAGGGTCCCGAAGCGCGGGTACTTCTTCGCGTCCGCGTACTTCGCCAGCTGGCCGGGGAAGTACTCGCCGGCCACCCCCTGCACCTCCACCCCCAGCGCATCCAGCGTGTCCAGCGCGGCGAGGTCGAAGACCACGACCTCCTTCAGGTTCGCGGCCACCACGGTGCTGCCCTGCGCGTGCGTGATGGGGCGGCCCGCTCCAGCGCCGGGGGACGCCGCCTCCTCAGGTGCCGCTCCCGCCGGAGCAGGGGCCTCCGAGGGGCGCAGGACGTAGACGGCGAGGCCGATGGCCGCGACGCCAATCAGGGCCGCGAGGAGGAGCGGGAAACGCTGGGGAGAGGGGCTCACGGGAAAGGCCAGTCCAAGAAGAGGCGGGATGTTAAATGAAATTGATATGCATTATCGAGACGGGGTATAGCGGATCCCCGCGAGACCGTCAAAACCCATTGAATCCCGGTGGGGCGAGGCGGCCCGCAGGCTCGCCTTCGATCAGGCGATGGATGTGGCGGGCTCGCGCTGAGGCCCCTGGCGTGAGCAGGACTTCAGCGTTCACTCGTGGGAGGCGGAGTCCGCCTTCGCGTAGCGGAGCATGACAAGGCCAGACGGGTACGCCTTGGCCTCCAGCAGCTTCAGCGGGAGGCGCAGGGGCACGCTCCCGAGCAGCGGACGGCCACTGCCCAAGAGCCGCGGGCTGATGGCGAATTGGTATTCGTCAATCAGCCCGTGCTCCGACAGCTGTGACACGAGCGAAGCGCTGCCGAAGAGCATCAGGTCCCTTCCCGGCTGCCGCTTCAGCGCCTCCACCTCTCTCGGGTCGAAGGAGGGCAGGAGGCGGGAGTTGTTCCAGGTGACGGCCTTGCGCGTCGTGGAGAACACCAGTTTCGCTGACGCGTTGATCCACACGCCCATGGCGCGGACCCCTTCGCTCCTGCGTCCCTCGACGTGCGGGTCCGGCGAGGTGCTGGCGGCGTCGACGGCGTTTGGCCAGAACGACTCGAACATCTCGTAGGTCCGGCGTCCGAAGAGCATCGTGTCGAAGCTCGACAAGGACTCGACGGACTCCCGTTCAAGCTCCGCGTCCGCCACGACCCAATCCAGGCTTCCGTCCGGGGCCGCGAAGGCGCCGTCCGCCGACAGCTGGTTGAACATCACGATTCGCCGCATCGGTGACTCCAGGAGGAAGAGGCCGTCAGCGGACCGCGAAGCGCTTCGCCGACCGCAGCTTCGCCTTCATCGCTTCCATGTCGCGGTTTCTCGGCGGGGCGGTGGTGACCAGGGAGTCCATCAGCCGGCGCGCGACCTCCGTGATGTCCTCGACGGCGCGGTGGAACGCCTCCTCGTTCGCCTTGGAGGGCGCGCTGGTGCCGCTCAGCTTCCGCACGAACTGGAGGGCCGCCGCCCGCACCTCCGCGTCGGAGGCGGGCGGCTCGAAGTTGAACAGGGTCTTGATGCTCCGGCACATGGTGATCCTCCCGGGAGCGACCAGCGTACGCCATGCGCCCGCCTTTCATGGTGCCGGCGCGCGGGGGGAGGTTGGCTTTGATGAAAGCCACGCCAATCCTATCGAAGCTCATTTTGACAGAACAGTCTGCCTTTCGTGACATTCGTGGAATTGGCGTGGTTCAATTCCTGGCGGCGAGTGGCCCCCGCCACGCGCCATCACCCACACGAAGGGAAGCCCGTCATGAAGCATGTCCTGGGAGTACTCGCGGCCCTGGCCGTCACGGCCCTGGTGGCCTGTGGTGGACCGGCCACTGGTGACGTGTCGGAGGAGCTGGGGGAGGTCTCCAGCGCCCTGGCCACGTGTTCGATCTCCTGTGGGTCGGGGACGACGCTGTCGTGTTCGGGGACGTCCTGCTCTTCCGTGGACGGCTCCTATGTGCAGTGCAATGGCTCCTACCAGTACTGCCCGACGACGCCTCCGCCGCTGACCTGCTCGCGCGCGAACACGTGCACGTTCATCGAAGGCACGGACTGTCCGTTCGCGGGCACCGAGAGGCAGTGCTGTCTGGATGGTCAGCCCACGGGGGGCTGCTACTGCATGTCCAACAACACCTGGATCTGCACCGTGCCTCCGGGCGGCCCGTAGTCCACGCGCCGGGCCGCGGCGCGCTCGGGTCCTTCCACCGGGTGGGCAGGCTGGCGCACGACAAGGTGCTCCAGCGCATCGGGCGGACGAGCAGGCTCATCCCGGGGGGCCGGACACTGGCGCCCCCCTGACGAGCGCTGGCGGCGGGGAGGCAGGGGGGCGTGGCGGGATGACGCCCACGCTCCGAGCCTCTTCTCCCGCTCTCCGGGACGGAGCAAGCTGTCTGCCGTGTCCCGGCGCTCACAGCTGTTCCTCCTGGTCCTGGTGTCAGGGCTCCTGCACGCGGCGCTCTTCCTGGCGCTGTCGCGGAGCTCCGCCGGGCGCGTGCGGAGGCCGTCCGCGCCGCGGGCCATCGAGATGGAGATCGTGACCCGGGATTCTCCGCCCGTGTCCACGCCGCCTCCCGCCCGGCCCGTTCCGAAGCCGCCCAGGTCGGCCCCGCGTGCACCGACAGCGCCCATCGCGCAGCCCGCCCCTCATGAAGCGCCCTCCAGGCCCGCGCCAGAGCCGATGGCGCCCGATGCGCTGGCGGAGAGCACGCCGTCAGCGCAACGCTCCGACGCGCTGGCCGCAGCCTCCACGCCGCGGGGCGGGGATGTCCCGAGCGCGGGCCCCAAGCTCGACCTGAATCCTCGGGGGCTGATGGGCGGCGGGCTGCTGAAGGGAGGACCGCCGTCGACGGGACGGACGATCCGCAACGACCCCGGCTCGCAGCCCGACCCGAAGGCGTTGGCCGCCCTGGAGGCGGAGCACGTGCAGCGGCGGGTGGACGGGTGGGCCAAGGACGCGGCGGCGGCGGCGCGGGCCTCTGGGGGCGCGATGCCTCCCTACTTCGCGAAGCTGCGCCAGGGCTTCGCGGAGCGGCTGGTGGACCCGCCCCCGCCCGATGCCCGCGTGGTGCTCGGGCGGCTGCGGCGCGAACAATTGGAGGCGATGGAGCGGTTCGGCCGCACGGGCAGTCCCGACTCCACGAAGGAGCGCGACTTCCGGATGGAAGGCTTTGACCGGATGCGCGCCGCCGCGGAGTCCGGGCGCGCGGCGAACATGGCCATGATGGATGTCACGGCCCCCGTGCTCGCGCTCGCCGCCATCGTGGAGGTGCGGCAGGCGCGCGATGGCCGCCTGGTGGACCTCAAGGTGCTGGAAGGCTCCGGGGATCCGAAGTTCGACACCTGGGCGGTGTCGCAGCTGCGCGATGCGCTCGCCAGCGCGGACGCCCCCACGGATGGCGGCGTGGGCATCCATGAGGACGGGATGTGGACCCGCTGGCGGTTGGAGGAATACCTCGGCAACCCCCGCGTGAAGATCCACCTGCTCGCCGTCTACTGAGGCGCGGGACGCTTCCTCCGCGTCACTCTGGTCCGAGCGTGCCGACGAGGTTGCCCGTCGCCGCGTCGAACACCTCCAGCGATTGCCAGTGCGGCACGTAGATGCGTTCGCCTTGGATCCAGATGACGGACGGGGACGTGCCCATGTTGGTGCGGGGCACCGCCACGTCCCAGGCGATGGCGCCGGTGCGCAGGTCGCGCCGGATGAGCCGCGCGCCTCCCTGCTCCATCTCGTAGAGGATGTACACCGCGTCACGGGTGATGTCGGCGGTCTTCGGGGGCGTGTCCCTCAGCAGGAGCGGATCCCCGTCCGCGACGACGCCGTGCCACAGGGGCTTCCGGTTCCCAGGCTCGTACACCGCCACCAGGGGCACCTGCGTCCCCGGCCACCGCGAGCCCAGCGCCAGGGTGTAGCCGTTCGCCCGGTAGAGGTACTGCGTGGAGAAGCCGCGGATGTCGGAGGGCGGGTAGCTGGAGCGGATGCAGGGCGTGGGGTGTTCCGCGGGGCGGAGCATGTTGCAGGTCTGGGGGCTCAGGGGCGGCGTCGCGCAGCCGGGCGGGGCCCGGGGCGCGGGCCGTGCGGTGGCCGTGCGGGTGTTGAAGAGCAGGTGCTTGCGGTCCACCACCTCCACCCAGACGGACTCCGTGTCTCCTGGCGGGATGCAGAGCCGGCGCGGCGAGTCCGACAGCGCCACGCGCCCCAGCCGCTTGCCCGTTTCGAGCTCCAGCAGGTTCACCGCGCGCTGCTCGCTCATCACCAGCCGCCCGCCCTGGGCGATGACCTTCGTCGTGCTGGAGGCATCCGGCCCCTCCGAGGGCAGCGTCTCCCAGAGCTTCTCGAACGTCTTCCCGTCGAAGGCGGCCACCAGGTCCGTCGAGCCGGAGTTGTAGCGGCTCACGTGCCCGATGATCTCGTCGGTCCCATCCCCGTTGAGGTCCACGAACACCGGCGCATCCCGCTCCGCCCACTGGAGGCGCTCCGGGCGGGGCGGCGGAGGAGGACTGGGAACGAAGGGGGGCGGGGGGACAACGGCTGGGGGCGGGCTGGAGACGGGCTCGGGCCTGGAGGGGGGGACCTCCTCTGGAGGGTCGCCGCGCCATGCGAACACCGCGACGATCACCCCCAGCAGGAGCACCCCCACGGACCCCGCGATGATCATCGCGACCTGCGGGTTCGTCGGCGCGGAGGCGGGCGCTGGCGGGGCGGGCGGAATCGAAGGCGGCCCTTCCAGGTCGAACGCATGGCCGCAGTAGCCGCAGGTGTAGTGCGTCCGCGAGACCTGCGGCGTGAAGGGTGCGTTGCAGTGGGGGCAGCGGGAGGCTCTGGGGACGTTCCGGGCCATCCGGTAGGTCTAGCACCCAGGACGCGAGAGAGGGACGAAACACGAAAGCCCCCTTCCTCCGCGCGGGACGAAGAGGGCTTCGCGGCGCACACCCGCGCCAGGCGGAGGGCTACTGCACGGTGGCCTTCAAGGAGACGCCCGTGAACGCGCTGTAGCCGCGCACGGACACGTACCAGGTGCCGGCGGTGGGGTTGTTGAAGGTGCAGGTCTCCTCGTTGCCGCTGGCGTACGGGCGGCAGTTGTACAGGGACGTGGTGGGCTGCGCGCCCTGGCGCACGTACAGGTCCGCGTCGCCCGTGCCGCCCGACTGGAACACCGTCAGCGCGGTGGTGCCCGAGGGGACGTTGATGGCGTAGTGCGTGAAGGAGCCGGTGGCGCCCGACAGGCCGCCCAGGTCGAGCACCGTCGTGCCCTGGGACGCGCCGTTGAGGGTGTTGGTGATCCAGTTCTCGAAGGACGACACGCGGCCGTACATGCCCGGGTAGCGCGCGTCGGCGCAGCCGTAGCCCCAGCTCACGATGCCCGCGAGCACCTGGGTGCCGCCCTTGAGGACGGTGAGGGGCCCCCCGCTGTCACCCTGGCAGGAGTCCTTGCCCGGCGACGCCGCGCCCAGCTGGTCCGCGCCGATGGTCTCGCTGGGGTAGCTGGACTGCGCGGAGGCGTTGGTGATGAGGGCCACGTTCACCGTCTGGAGCGTGTCCGGCAGGGAGGAGGAGCCGCTGCTCAGCGTGCCCCAGCCCGTGACGCGCGCGATGACGCCCGCGTTGGTCACGCCCGCCGCCTCGTCCTCCTCGGTGACCCGCGGGATGGCCTTCGCGTTCGCGCCGCTCAGGTCCAGCGGCGAGGACAGCTTCAGCAGCGCCGCGTCCTTGCCCACGTTGGCGTCGACATAGCCCGGGTAGACGAACACCTGCGACACCGTGCGGATCTGCCCGGCGCTGCTGCCGCTGCGCTTGGTGATGCCGGCCACCACGCGGCCCGGCTTGGAGATGCTGCCCCCGGAGTTCACGCAGTGCTGCGCGGTGAGGATCCAGCTCTCGTTGATGATGGTGCCGCCGCAGAAGTGGCTGCCGCCGCTGCTCTGCAGCGACACCTGCCACGGGTTCTGCGCGATGGTGGTGTTGGCGCCACCGACGATTTCCTGCGACGTGGCGGCGGGAGCCCCCGGCTGGGGCGGCTGCTCCTCGGTGGCCTGGGGACCACACCCGATGATCAGCAGCGAAACCGCGCTGGCGGCGGTCCAACGGCGCACGACCTGTCCTGAAAACATGTTGGCCTCGGTGAAGTGATGAAACGGGAGACCGAACGACTCTGGATGGGCCCTGCACGTCTTGCTAAGCGCCCCCGCCCTGGCAATTAACGCAACTGGATAGCTCCTGTGATGGTGTTGTCCACCCATCGCTGGATGGCACCGCGGGCTGTCCAGGGGCCGACGCTCGGCGACACGCGGCCTGTTGTCCCGTGGCCGCGGGTCACGTGTCATCCAGGCTGAGGCCGCGCAGGTGGCTGACGTCCCCCCAGGTCACCATCCGGAAGCCGCCTTCGTGCAGGTCGAACTGGTTCCAGCCGGCGTTGAGGACGGAGAAGGCGCGTGGCGTGGACGGCGGGATGCCCAGGCAATGGCGGAGCAGTCCGCTGAGCAGCCCTCCATGGGTGACCACCACGACGCGGGCCTCCGGGTGCCGTGCCCCCAGCTCCCCCAGACACTGGAGCGCCAGCCGCAGTCGCTGGGACGCGCTCTCGCCCTTGGGGACGACGTAGTCGGCGCCGCCCTCCGTGTACGCGGCGAAGACGTCTGGGTATCGCTGTCGGGCCTCCATGCGCGTCAGCCCTTCGAGGATGCCCAGCGCACGCTCGCGCAGGCGTGCATCCGGCTGGAGGGCGTGACCCGTACTCGCCGCGATGCGGGCCGCCGTCTCCACCGCGCGATCCAGGTCGCTGCTGTAGAGCGCCTGGAAGGGGAGGGTGGCGAGGCGCTCGGCCAGGGCGTCCGCCTGCCGCAGCCCTTCGCGGCTCAGGGAGCTGTTCATGTGTCCCTGCAAACGGTCCTGGGCGTTCCACTCCGTCTCCCCGTGCCGGAGCAGGATGAATTCTGTCGTCATGGGCTCAAGCGTGACGGGCAAGGCCCCGGGGGAGCAAGGCGCATGGGCGGCGCCCGTCCACCGCCGGGTGAAGCGGCTTGCGCTACGGTGGGGCCCCGGCTCCCCGCCGGTGTCGAGGGAGCCTTCCAATGGGCACGTTCCTGGCGGTGGTGGGTCTGGGGGTGGAGCTGGTGCTGGCCGTGGCCCTGATGGGGGCCACGTTCGTGGCGCTGGCCTTCAGCGGCGAGGCCTACCGCCGTGGCATCACCCTCGCGCATCGGGCGATGAACGCGCTCTCGGCCGTCATCGCCATCGTCCCGCTGCTCCTCACCCTGTGGGTCATCTGGCGGCGCTTCTTCTCCTCGCGGCCGTGGGGCGAGGTGCCCCTGGGCCTGGGCCTGCCCCTGGCGGTGGGGCTGCCGTGCGCGGCGGCGGTCTTCCTGGCGCTCCTTGGGGGCGAGGCGCTGGCCGGCCGCGCCTTCGAGTCCCGGCGCCGGAAGGAGCGCAGGGGGCTGCGCGCGGAGGTCGAGCGCGGCGCGGTGGAGAAGTCCTGCGACCTGGTGGTGACGGACCCCGCCGCCACGCCCGAGGACCTGCGCCGATGCCGGACGCGCATCGAGTCCCTGGCCAGCCCGGAGGCGCGCTGGCGCGAGTTCCTGAAGTTCGTTGACGGGCGCACCGGCTTCCGCACCTGGAACCCGGAGGAGCTGGGGCTGGCCCCGTCCTGGGATTGGAACCGGTCCGTCGCGGTCGTGAGGCATGAGCAGGAGTGGTTCCTCCCCGCCTTCTACGAGACCTGGCTCGCGCGGTCGGACGCGTTCCTGTCCGAGGCCGACCTGGAGCGGCTCCTCGGGTGTCTGAACCGGAGCCGGCGCTCCACGGGCTGGAGCGCCGCGGCCATCGAGCGGCTGCGTCCCCAACTCCTCCCCGAAATCGCCCGGCGGCTCGACGCACGACAGGGCCTCTCCGGGACCGGCGCGCTGTGGCGGGACTCGGCTCGCGAGGTGCTTGCCGCGCTCCAGCGGACGCCGGAGGAGGGCGGCGGGCCTCCCGTGCCAGCGTCCCCTGGGACACCCGCCCCGGATGCCATCGGGCTCGCGCGCCTGGGGGAGGATGGCTCGTTGCATCTCTGGCTGCGGGCCACGCCCACCACGGGCACCGTCGGCGATGTCTATTTCAACGTCTTCCCCCATGAGAAGGAGTTCAGCCAGTGGATGAAGCACATCGGTCCGCTGCCGCCGGGGGAGGTCCGCGGGGTGTCGCCATTGCGCTCGCGCTGATTGGCGGTGCCCCGTGGACGGGGACCCGCGCGGGTCCGTCCACGTGAAGGACGCGGCCAGACAGGCTGGAGTCACGTGACGGGGGCGAAGCGCGATGGCGTCGAGTGCCGTGGCGGACGTTTACTCCCACAGGCGGAGGTCGATGGCGTTGGCCATGCGCTCGGCGCCCGCGTCATTGGGATGCAGTCCCTCCACGGTCAGCTCCTTGCGGATCGCGTCGGGGTTGGCCGGGTCTCTCACCGCCGCCTCGAAGTCAATCACCGCATCGAACCCGCCAGCGCCACGGATCCACTGGTTCACGGCCTCGCGCAGGGCCTCGTGCTCCGGCGTGAAGTAGGGGTGGCCCTGCATGGGCGTCAGGGTTCCGCCATACACCTTCAGGCCCTTGGCCCGCGCACGCTGGATGAGCTGTTCGTAACCCTGGATGATTTGCGCGGCGGTCACTGCTCCGGAAGCGGGCCCCGACCGACCGATGTCGTTGATGCCCTCCAGGAGGATGACGGCCTTGACGCCCCGCTGGGCCAGCACGTCCCGCTCGAAGCGCTGCGACCCCTTGGGCCCATAGTCGTCCTTCAACAGCCGGTTCCCTGACAGCCCCGCGTTGAGCACGCCCACGGGCTTGCCACCCCGCGCCGCCAGCCGCTGGGCCAGGCGGGCCGGCCACGAGCGCCCCGTGTCCACCGTGGAGCCCGCGCCGTCGGTGATGGAGTCACCGAACGTCGCGACCAGGGATGCGTCGTGCGCCGCGTCCACGTGCAGCGCGGTGAGGAAATAGAGACTGCGCGTCGTGAGCGCGGACTCGAAGGTCCGCGCCGCCGTGTGGTCGCCGCTCGCGGAGACATAGGTGCTGTTGGCGCCCTGGAGGTGCCACGTCACCGCGCCCGAGCGCTCCAGGAAATAGAGCGAGACGGCCACATCCCGCTGGCCATCGACCGCGAGCTCGACGGCTTCACTGACGGCCGTCCGGCCTGGAGGGATGCTGACGGAGGCCGCACCCGCGAAGCGAACCTCCCGGACCGTCGCGGGGTCGATGGTGATGCCGCTGACTCGGAGGGCCACCCGGACCGCCTCCAGCCGCAGGGGCTGCGTCCCGTACTGGTTGCTCAACACGAGCCTCAGGCGAGGGCCCGCCAGCGTCGGACGCACGAACATCCGCACCGTCTGGGCGCGGAAGCTGGGCCCGGCGAGCTCGGCGGCGCGAGCGCCGCTGGCCGACGGATGCATGGGCGCGGTGAAGGCGGGGAGCCAGAACGGTGGAGGGAGCGGCACACGCTCCTGGCCCTCGACACGGGGCCCGCCCAGCACACAGGCCACGGTGAGCAACGCGCGAAACACACCCCGCGGCGCTCCGACACGGGACGACCTGCGCTGTCGCTCCATGACCTCTCCCGAGGGCCCCATTCCTCCACCCTCATCCGGAAGGATGGGCCCCCTGGAGGAGCGCGACGCGTGTGGCTTTTTGCGGACATGCCCCAGTTCCACAATGCGGACAGACCCCCCCTCCTCCGGCCCGAGCGCGCGGGGGAGGGGAGTGTGCGAACGCTCCATGCCTTCACCGGGGCCATGCCCCCGGCCCCCCGATTGGAGCCAGTCGCATGTCCTCCCGCATCCACCTGTCCTCACCCCACATGGGCACGCTCGAGCGCGGCTATGTCGACGAAGCGTTCGAGAACAATTGGATCGCCCCCTTGGGGCCGCACGTGGACGCCTTCCAGGATGAGTTCGCCCGGTGCGTGGGCACGCCGCACGCGGTCGCGCTGAGCTCCGGCACGGCCGCGCTCCACCTGGCGCTCCAGTTGCTGGGCGTGGGGCCCGGAGATGACGTGCTGGTGAGCACGCTCACCTTCGCCGCGACGGTGAACCCCATCCGCTACCTGGGGGCTTCGCCCGTCTTCATCGACAGCGAGCGCACCTCCTGGAACATGGACCCGGTGCTGCTGGAGGAGGAGCTGGCGATGCGCGCCCGAGTGGGCCGGCTGCCGCGCGCCGTGGTGGTGGTGCACCTCTACGGCCAGAGCGCGGACCTGGATCCGCTCCTGGCCGCGTGCGACCGCTACGGCGTGCCCATGGTGGAGGACGCGGCGGAGGCCCTGGGCAGCACGTACAAGGGCCGCGTGCCGGGCACCGTGGGGCGGGTGGGCATCTATTCGTTCAACGGCGATAAGATCCTCACCACGTCCGGGGGCGGGATGCTGGTGTCGCCGGACGGGGAGCTGGCCCGGCACGCGCTCAAGCTGGCCACGCAGGCCCGGGACACGGCGACGCACTGCCAGCACTCGGAGATTGGCTACAACTACCGGCTCAGCAACGTGCTGGCTGGGATTGGCCGGGGGCAGTTGCAGGTGCTGGAGGACCGGGTGGCGGCGCGCCGCGCGAACCACGCGTTCTACGCGAACGCCTTCCAGGACCTGCCCGGCATCGCGTTCATGCCGGAGGCCCCGTGGGGCCGGCATACGCGCTGGCTGACGGCCATCACCATCGACCCGGCGGTGTTCGGCGCGGACCGGGAGGCGGTGCGGAGCGCGCTCGAGCGGGAGAACATCGAGGCGCGGCCGGTGTGGAAGCCCATGCACCTGCAACCCGTCTTCGCGAACTTCGAACGGCGGCGGGGCTGCGTGGCGGAGGAGCTCTTCCGTCAGGGGCTGTGCCTGCCTTCTGGCTCCAGCCTCACGGCCCGGGAGCTGGAGCGGGTGGTGGAGGCGGTTCGCGCCACTCCCCGGAAACAGGCGCTGCGGACCACGGGTTGACGGGCAGGGGGCGCGGCCCGGTGGCGTGGCGCTCCACCGGGCGGTTCGTCATGACCGGGCCCGGGCCGCGCGCTGTAGCACCTCCGCCAGCCGCTGGGCGGCGGTGTCCGCGGAGTAGCGCTCCCGGCCCAGCCTGCTCGCCAGCGCCCCGGCCTCCGCGAGCCACTTCGGGTCGCGCAGCCGGCGCGCCAGCATGCGCGCCGCGGCGGGGATGTCCTTGGGCGGCAGGCGCAGGCCGAAGGGCTCCCGGTCCATCAGCTCCGCCTGCCAGCCTCCATAGTTGAGCGCCAGCGGGCGTCCCGCCGCGAGCACGTCGAAGAACTTGTTGGCGGAGGTGTCCTGCATGCCCGTCACGTCAGTGAAGAGGGACATGGCCAGGGAGGCCGCGCTCAGCAGCGCGGGCACCTGCTCCTTGGGCACGCCAGGCAGGAAGAAGAGGTTCTGGTCCTTCACGCCCAGCGCCTCCGCCAGCGCGTGCAGCGAGGCCTCCTCGCGGCCCCGGCCCATGATGACGAAGCGCACCTCCGGGTCCCATTCGCGCATCTCCGCCGCCACCCGGACCAGGTAGTCCACGCCGTTCACCAGCCCCAACGTGCCGGCGTACAGCACCATGGGGCGGTTCCCCAGCCACGCATGCCTCTGGCGGAACTCCGCGCCCGCGGACGCCGGCACCTGGAAGCGCTCCGGGTCGCAGAGGGTGGGGATGATGGTGATCTTCTCTGGAGCCACGCCCGCCGCCTGCACGCCGGCCTTCATCCCCGGGGACAGCGCGACGATGTGCTCCGCGCCCGCGTAGGCCGCCTTCTCCAGGAGCTGCGCGGCCAGGATGGCGGAGCGGCTCTTGAGGGCACCCACGGCGATGGGGAAGGCGGGCCAGAGGTCGCGGACCTCGAAGACCATGGGGCGCTTGTTCCACCGCGAGGCGGCGATGCCCGGCACCGCGATGGTGAGCGGCGTGCTGGTGGCGAAGAACACGTCCGCCGGCAGCCGCGCCGCGCGGCGTGTGGCGTTGAGCGCGAAGTGGCCCGAGGTCCGGACGCGCTCCGTGTAGCTCATCGCGCCGCTGGAGGGCGCCGGGAGCCAGTGCACCTGGATGCCGCTCTCGTTGGACTCGCGCCAGCCCCGGCCCGCGCCGCCGTCCGTGCGCGGGTCGGACGTCACCATGTGGACCTCGTGGCCCAGGGTGACCAGCCTGCGGGCCAGCTCGTAGGAGCGTGTGTCCCCGTGCGGGGTGGGCGTGTTGAAGTGCTGGTGCAGGTAGACGATGCGCATGTCAGGCGGCTCCTGTGGGTGAAGGCCGCGGATGGGGGCGTACCTCGGGCCCCCAGCGCAGGCGCTCACGCATGACACCGTGGCCCGGAGGAGGCCCCGTTGCATGGGGCGCAAGTCTTTGGGGTCGCGGATGCGAGCGTAAGCCCACCGCGCGCCAAGTGTCTGGAACGCGTTAGGGGTCCCCAGCGAGGCGACACCGGGCCCATCCTCCAGGGCCGAGTGGAGGGCGAGCGCCCGAATCAAGACATCGTCGCCTCCCTCCGGGGGTAATGACAGACGCCAGGCCTGCCCCGATACCCTCTGGCTGCGTCAAGGCGCGCCCCCGTTCCTGACGCTCCCGGCCGTTCGTCGAGGGGTTTCCATGGTCCTGTCCCTTCCCCAACTGCGTGAGGTCACGGAGGCCCACTTCACGTGCCTCACGGAGCGGGAGCTGGCCGAGCGCCGTCGCGAGGAGGGTGTCCGCGTCATCTCCCACCGGGGGCACTACTGGGAGCAGTCAGGCCTGCCCGGCTTCTTCCAGCCGGTGCACCTGCTGGCGCGGCTGACGCCCGACGAGGCCACGGCCCCCACCCCGCTGTCCTGGGGCTTCCGGGCGGCGCTGACGCCGGAGACGGCGAGCGCGGCCACCGGCCAGGTGCCCGTGGCGCGGCTGCGCGACCTGGACACCTATGACGTCCAGCACCTGGATTCCGACCGGCGCGGCGAGCTGCGCCAGTGCCAGCGCCTGGTGCGCATCGTCCAGCTCACCGGCCCGTCACTGCTCCTGGAGCAGGGCTACGGCGTCATCCGGGATGCGCTGACGCGAACACGCCCCAAGAAGATTCCCACCCTGGACGAGTACCTCAAGAGCCTGCGGCGCTACTTCGTATCGGACCACTGGTGCGTGCTCGCGGGGCTGGTGGATGGAAAGCTGGGCGGCTACCTGGATGGCTACGTGGTGGACGGCGTCGCGTATGGTTTCAGCGCGTACTACGCAAGCTGGGCGCTGCCGCTGAACATCTCCACCGGCCTCCTCTACGCGTTCGCGCAGGTCTGCCGTCGCTTTGAAGCCCGGACGCTCGTGGGGGGACTGCACGGGTCCGACGCGGCGCCGCTGGAGCCGTTCGAGGACGGGCTGGGCTTCGTCGTGGACCCCATCCCCATCCACTGGGGCATGAATCCGCTGGCGCGCGCCTTCATCCGCTGGCGCTACCCCCACGCGTATTCCTGGCTCACGGGCCAGCCGTGAGCGGACGGAATCGGAGGCCGGGGATGCAATGGAGCCGGGTCCCGTGCATGAAGGAGGGGTGTCCTCCGCACCTGTCCTCGACTTCGGCCATTACCTGGGCACCCCCCTCCAGCGCGTGGAGGTGCCGGGGCTCGTCTTGACGGAGAGCACCTACGCGCCCGGGGTCCGGTTGCCGCCGCACCGGCACCGCCACGCGGGCTTCCGGCTCACGCTGGAAGGGGGCTTCACGGACGTGGTGGAGGGGCGCGCCCGGGAGTGCACTCCTCGGTCGGTCGCCTTCCAGGCGCCCGAGCTCGCGCACGCGCAGCACATCCGGGACGTGCGCACGCGCACCTTCAACATCGACTTCTCGGAGGCGTACTGGCGGGTGCGGTGTCCGCTCGTCGCGGGGTTGGATCCCCGGATGGAGCTTTCGTCGGTGCGGCTGTCCACGTTGGGGGCGCGCGTCTACCAGGAGTTCCGGCGCGCGGATGACGTGGCGGCGCTGGCCATCGAGGGGTTGTCGCTGGAGCTGCTGGCGGAGGCCGTGCGCGCGTCCGCGCCGCGCAAGGAAGGGGGCCCGCCGACGTGGCTGGGCCGCGTCCAGGAGCGGCTCGACGCGGTCCGGGGGCCGCCGCCCACGCTCGCGGCGCTGGCGCGGGAAGCGGGGGTGAGTCCCCTGCGGCTGGGCCGGGCGTTCCGCCAGACGTACCGGTGCAGCCCCGCGGAGTACCTGCGGCGCTCGCGGCTGGAGCGGGCGGGCCGGGCGCTGCGCGAGACGGAGCGGCCGCTCGGCGACATCGCGCTCGACGCGGGCTACTGCGACCAGAGCCACCTGACGCGTGAGTTTCGGCGCCGGCTGCACCTGACCCCGGCGGAGTACCGGCGGCTCGCGGGGCCTGCGTCTCGTTCCAGGCGGTAGGTTTCGTCCAAGACGCGAGCGCGGGCCCGGTCCACGCTGGCGACCATGACTTCGGAATCGTGGATCCTCTTCCGCCGTGCCGGGGCGCTGTTGGCGGCCCTGATGCTGTCCGCCTGCGCGGGCACACGGCCCGTCCCTCCTCCCTGGGAGCCCGGGGTGCACCGCGTGGACGCGGGGCGCACCCCCTGGGTGCTCCGCCCGTCGGAGGCCTATGACGCCCTGTGCCTGCTGAACCTGCTGCGCGGCGAGGACTTCTACACGCGCCACTATCCGGCGGAGTTCCAGCGCTTCTCCGCGCTGCTGGGCGCTCCGGAGCAGGCGGCGCTCGCGCACCTCACCGAGCGGATGGCGAAGCAGGGCGGGAAGATGGTGGGCCCCTTCCTGTCGCTCGTCTTCTCGGTCTCGGGGGCCACGACGGTGGACGGGCTGACGGCGACGGTGGAGGACGACGCCGCGTGGCGGAGGATGCGCGCGGCCTTCCTGGCCACGACGTATGGCCAGGAGGACGGCTTCGCGGAGATGGAGGACGTGCGGCAGGACCTGGGCGTGTTGCTGGCCTTCCTCCAGCGCGTCGGGTTCGCGCGCATCTGGCGCGCGGAGTACCTGCCGAAGGTGGAGCAGGCCATCGCGGGGCTGGCCGCGAAGGTGGCCCCGTATGACGTGGTGGGCTGGGATGAGCAGGTGCTGGGGCGGGAGCTCCAGGTGGCCGCGCTGAACGCGCACGTCCTCATGTTCGCCCGGCCGCATGGCATCCGGGTGACGGGATGGAACTTCCTCACGGACGCCACCTACCCCATGGACGTCACGGTGAAGACGGCGGCGCATGAGCTGCTGCACCCGCCCTTCGTGCGCGCGGGTGTTCTCGACGAGCGGCTGTCGGCGCTGGAGGCGGACCCCTACTTCCAGCGGCTCGTGCGCGAGCATGACCCCGCGTTCGGCTACACCGAGGCGCGCGGACTGACGGAGGAGGACTGCGCGGAGGCCATCGACGTCTTCGTCAGCGAGCGAGAGGGATTGCTGCGGAAGCGGGACGGCCAGCCGCTCACGGGCGCGGAGTTCTTCGCGGACCACGATGACGGCATCCACGTCCTGGCCTTCGTGCTCTACGAGGAGCTGAAGCGCGCCGGCTCCTCCCGGACTGGCACCTACGAGGACTTCCTGCTCGCGCTATTCGAGCGGGGCGTGCTCGCGCCCGGCCAGCTGGAGCGCCGCTTCCGCGCCTCCCCGGGGCACTACCCCGTGAAGGCGCTGGGCGAGGCGGCGACGCCCTGACTCAGAAGCACTCGCGGTCGTCGGTGAAGGCCGGGCACCAGGTCGAGGCTCCGTCGCACGAAACGCCGCCGCAGATCTTGTTGCCCTGCGGGGGCAGCGTCTGGACGGAGTAGCCACTGCAGCTCAGCGTGGTGTTCCCCGCCTCGCAGTAGAACGTCACCGTCTGGAGCGTGGGACAGTCGCTGCGCTGGCCGTCACAGGTGACCGACTGGCCCTGCACCGCGTTGCACACGTTGCCCGTGCAGGAGAGGGTCGCGCCCCCGGGGCACGTCGTTGAACAGACGGACATCGCCGTGACGTCGGCCGCCGGCGGCTCCGCGCCGGGCTCGCCCGCATCCATCGGGCCGCCGCACGCCACCGCCTGCAATCCCAGCACGGCCATCGCCACGAACAGGAAACGCTTCATCACAGACTCCTCCAGGACAAGTTTGATAGAAAAGATATCCTGGATTACTCAGCCCTGCGAGGCGCCGCGTGGGCGACTCATGGGGGGCCGTCCTGGGCCGTGGCCTTGTCCGGGACCGCGTCGTCCAGGCGCTGCTGGAGGGCCTTCCAGCCACGGCTCCCCGCCTCCCGGGCGCGGTCGAGCGTTTCGCCCGCGCCCTGGGCCACCTGCTCCGGAGAGAGCTTCGCGGTGCCCTGCCGCACGCGGTCCATCCAGCGCAGCGGGGCGTAGAGCTGCTTCGCCCGCTCGGGGCCGAGCACCACGGTGAGCACGTGCTCCAGGCCTCCCGCGCGCGCCAGCAGGGCCCTTCCCAGGAGCAGGCCCGCGCGCGTCTGCTGGAACAGCGGCAGGCTGTCGCCGTGCTTGCGCAAGGCCTCCGCGCTGTCGTGCACCTCGCGCTGCTCCGTCTCTTGCAGGAAGGGGCTGGCGGCGAGCCGGTCGAGCGACGCCGCGGCGTCCTCGTAGCGTCCGCGCCGGGTGTGGATGAGGGCCCAGCCCCACCACGTCAGCTCGTTCTCCACCCCCAGCGCCTGGAGTGAGCGCAGGCCCTGCTCGATGTCGTCCTCCGCGGCGCGTTCACGCTTCAGGCCCATGCGGTTCCACGCGCGCAGGAAGTGTCCCGCGGCGAGCGCCGCCTCGCGTGACTGCGCCGGCGTGGTGTCCCGCAGGGCGGGGAATTCGTCCGGGGGGAGCTGCTCGGCTTCGGTGAGGAAGGCGGTCAGCTCCTCCTCGGCGGCGTAGTGGTAGCCGCCGAGGCAGAAGGAGAGCCCCCGGTTCGCGCGCACCGCGACGCGCATGGACGGGGGCCAGGTGGGCGCGGGCGTGGCGCGCGACAGCTCGTAGAAGACGAGCTCCGTGGCGGGGACGCGGTCGGAGCGCTCGGCGGCGTCCAGCAGCAGCCAGAGGGCCGCGAAGAGGGCGTGCTCCTGGCCCGCGTCATAGGCCGTGGGGGGCGTGGAGGTGGGGGCCCACCGGGACCACAGCAGGGGAAATTCGTCCTCGTCGCGCGTCTGGAGCGCCTTGCGCGCCTTATAGAAGGCGATGCCCAGGTCCAGGTACGTGCGGGCCGCCGCGCGCGTCGCCTCGTCCGTGAGGGGCTTGTCCGGCAGGGCGCGCGTCTCGGCCAGGGCCTTCCACAGCAGCGCGACCTCCTCCGGGGCCTTCGGGTCGCCGTCCGCGCGCAGGGTGAGCTTGAGCGCGCGGTAGGGCACGAGCGCGACCGAGTCGCGCATGCGCTGGTCGATCTCCGCGCGCTCCTTCGCGGCGCGCTCGGCATCCGTCCGCTGACAGCCGCCGCACGCGGCGAGTCCGAGCAGCAGGAGGGCGGCGAGGCGCGGGAGCAAACCCCGTCGCCGGGGAGCGGTGTCCATCATGGCCGTGGACGCTAACACCGGTCCTCCAGCGGCGGGACCTGCCTTCCAGGCTACCGGATGCCGAGCAGCGCGGCGAAGAGGTCGCGGGGATCGAGCCCCGGCGGCAGGCCGGAGACGCCGCCGTCATTCACCTCCACCACCGCCCAGCCCCCGTCCTCCAGCATCGCGACGTCCAGCGTGAAGAACGGAGACGCGATGCGCTGGCCCAGCGGCGCGAAGGCGGAGAAGTCAGGCACCTCCACGTCGAACTCGTGGTACGGCTCCGCCGCGAGCAGCCGGCCCCGGCCGAAGAACAGCCGGAACTCCAGGTGCGCGGGCCCCTCGGGCGTGCGCCCGTAGACCTTGAGCGGCAGGAAGCGGCGCACCACGAAGCCGCGCTCGAAGCGGTCGCCTCGCGCGTCGAGCAGGTTCAGGCAGACGCGCTCGAAGTCCTCGCGCGTGGCGTCCGCGGGCACGAAGCACGCCTCCGCCCAGCGCTCCTTCGCGGACTTCACGTGGTCCTTCACGATCCACGGCGACGGCCCGAGCCGCCGCGCCGCATGCCACGCCTCCGCCACGTCCGTCCCCTCCGTCCAGACGGAGCGCGCGGTGTAGCGGGCGAGGCGCGGATACCAGCGGGGCAGGTAGTGCGCGGCGGCGTACTGCTCTGGCGTCGTCATCAGCCGGTGCCCCAGCGCCGCCACCGCTTCGTCGAGCGCTCCGTACTCCTCCTCCGTGAGCATCCAGCCCCGGTACAGCAGCCGCAGCCGCCCTCGCTCCGGCACCCCGCTGAGCGCCCGCTCGGCGTCCCTGGACAGCAGGGCGGAGAGGTCCGCCTGATACGTGTCCACACCCAGGGCCTCCGCCGCGTCGGCCTCCACGTCGAAGGGGTCTGGCTGGTGCGGGTTGCGCCCGAAGAGGATCGCCGTCGCCTCGCGCGAAGGGCTCATCGCGACCTCCGGGTTTCGCGGAACGACTCCACCACGACAAGGGGGATGGGCATCCAGGCACCTTTCGTCATTGCGAGTGGAACGGCAGGGCCCTCGCTGACGCCGGGACACAGGGGACCTGACACGGCCACGGTGGAGGCGTGAGCACGCGACCACGGGCTGCATGTCTGGAGCTGGAGGGCTTCCTGTCTCCGACGCCCCCTCACGGTGACGTCTGACACGCCGGCCTCCAGGGGGCTTGCCACCCGGGGCAGGGGACCCGTAAAGCCCCAGCCCATGCCGAACCCTTCGGATCTCCTCCACGCGGAGCTGCGGCGCTACCTGCGCGGCTACCCCACTGCCTCCGTGTGCGCGGCCATGAGCTGGCAAGGGACGACGCACGTCGAAGGCCTTCGCCACAAGGGGCCCCCTCCGTCCACGGAGGCGATCTTCTCCCTGGGGTCGCTCACGGAGGTCTTCACCGCGGCGCTGCTGTCGGTGATGGTGGAGCGGGGCGACGTGCGGCTCGACGAGCCCCTGGGGCGGTTGATCCCCGCGTCGTTGCTGAGCGACGAGGTCGCGCGCGCCATCACCCTGGAGCAGCTGGCGACGCACACCGCGGGCCTGCCCAACCTGCCCCCCAACCTGGACGCGGCCCCCCAGAATCCGGACGACCCGTTCGGCCACTACTCCGCGGGCCTGTTCGGCGAGTTCCTTCGGGGCTACCACCCCCAGCGTCCGCCGCCGCACCCGTCCTCCGAGTCCTTCCTGGGCATGGGCGTGCTCGGCCACGCGCTCTCCCGGCGCGCGGTGTTGAACTACGGGCACGCGATGCGGGACCTGCTCTGCAAGCCCCTGGGCCTCGCGGACACCACGGCGCGCGTCACCGACGAGCAGGCGCCGCGCCTGTTGTCCGGCCACACCGCGCGAGGCAAGCCCGTGCCGCCCTGGACCTTCCCGGCGCTCCCCGGGGCGGGGGCGCTGCACGCCACCGTGGGGGACGTGCTGCGCTTCCTCGAAGCGAGCCTCGGGCGGGGGGAGCCCTTCTTCACGCGGGCCCTGTCCCGCATGCAGGCGCCCCGCGTGAAGGCCGGGCCGTGGCAGCGGGGCCTGGGGTGGAACGTCTCCCGGGTGCGCGGACACGACGTGGTGTGGCGCTCGTCCGCGATGGGCGGCTCCGTGGGCTTCATGGGCCTGTGCGTCGCGGCGGACGCGGCCGTGGTGCTCCTGTCCGACCACGGGTGGTCGCTGTTCTCCGCGCTGCGGGGCCGCGTGCCCCTGGAAGCGCCGGGGCTCGCGCTCCTCTCCCGGGTGCTGCCCGGCTGAGGGCGGGGGGACGCGGCTTCACGCGCCCCGGGCGTGCGTGCGTCGACGCGTGAATTCACGCGAGGACGGCGCGCGTTCACGCGTGAATCCGGGTCGGGGGCCCGCGTGGACGGGCCAACCGCTGGAAAGCACACGGGGAGGGCCGGTGGCATCGCGGTTGCTCAAGGAGGGTGCGTCCCCGGCCCGCGGCGCCGGAGGACCCACGCACCTCCCGCCGCCTCCATCGAAAGAGAGCACCCCCATGAGTGGCCCGCCGATCCTCACCTTTGGCACCGTCAACCAGTTCCAGCTCATGTACAGCGACAAGGGCTCAGGCGCGGACCTGGACGGCTGTTTCTACCGGGGCGTCGTGTCCGGTGACACCACGTTCCTGCTGGGGGACTACGCCCAGGGCAACTACAACCCGCCCTCCGGCTCCGTCCTCACCGTGTCCGTGCAGAACGATGATCCGACGAACCCCGCGCTCGCGGCGCCCACCGGCTATGCGCTCATCTGGACCGACCAGGGCAGCGGCGCGGACATGGACGGCTCGCTCTGGATGCCCATCGCGCCCCAGGGCTACGTGGCGCTCGGGGCGGTGTCGCAGACGGGCTACAACTCGCCCTACATCCCCAACCTGCGCTGCATCCGGTTCGACCTCGTGAAGCAGGGGCTCATCGGCTCGCTCATCTGGAGTGACGAGGGCAGCGGCGCGGACCTGGACGTGTCCTGCTACGCCACCAGCTCGCCCGGGCTGTTCTACGCGCAGGGCAACTACAACCCGCCCGTGGGGCCGGTCTGGGTGCCTTCGCAGCTCGTCTCCAACTCCTAGTCCACCTCACACCGAAGCCCGCCCCGAGGCCCTGGAGCGCACCCGCTCTCCGGGGCCTCGTGTCTTTCCCGCCTCCCTCCCTTGTCGACCCGACGCGCGCGGTGGCCCCGCGCGTGCTGGAGCCTCCATGTCCAAAGACACCCCACCGAACCTCGCCTCCCCGGGACGACTGGGCGCGCTGATGCTCGCGCTGCTGGTCCTCGTCTCCTTGAGATGTACCTCCGTGGCTCCCAAGCGCGTGGAGCCCCAAACCCTGAGTGCCGTCGCGCTCCCAATGGACGGCGCCGCCGCGCCGGTGGGCATGCTCCCGGGCCGGTTCACGCCGGGCGCCAACGGTGACGCGCAGTACTCCGTCGCCATCGACGTGCCGTCCGGCATCCAGGGGTTGGATCCGAGCCTGTCGCTCGTCTACGGCAGCATGTCCGGCGACGGCACCGTGGGGATGGGGTGGCAGCTCCAGGGGCTGTCCGCCATCTCCCGCTGCAAGCAGACCTTCGCCGTGGACGGCGTGCGCGGCAGCATCGGCTACGACGCGCAGGACCGCTTCTGTCTGGACGGCCATCGCCTCATCAACGTCACCGGCGCCTACGGGGCCCCGGCCTCCGTCTACCGCACGGAGCTGGAGACGTGGCGTCAGGTGCAGGCGTCGCAGCAGCAGTGCGGCTCCGGCCCCTGCTCCTTCACCGTCACCACCGCGCAGGGGCAGCAGTGGACCTACGGCGCGAGCACCGACAGCCGCGTCCTCGCCGTGGGCCGTGCCGAAGCGCGCGTCTGGGCGCTCACCCAGGTGAAGGACCTGAACGGCAACACGCTGAACGTCAGCTATTCGCAGGCGCCCATCTCCAGCACGAGCGCCGCGGACGGCCAGTTCTACCCGGTGCGCATCGACTACACGGCCAACGCGACGGTGGTCCCCGCGGTGGCCGCGAACCGCTCCGTGCGCTTCTCGTACGTGGCGCGCGGCGACGTGTCGAGCCGCTACGTGGGCGGCTCGCCCATCCTCACGCGCGCGCTCCTGTCCAACGTCACGACGTATGTGAATGACACCGCGGTGAAGGACTACCGGCTCACCTACGGCACCGGCCCGTCCACCGGCCGCAGCCGCGTGACGAGCGCCCGCGTGTGCGCGGGCACCGGCGCGTCGGCGCCCTGTCTGCCCGCGACGTCCTTCCAGTTCCAGGGGGCCTCCGCCGTGGCCTTCACGCCGAGCGATCCGAAGCTCCAGGTGCCCCAGGGCTTCACGGCGCTGCTGCCCGGGGACGTCAACGGCGACGGGAAGGCGGACCTGCTCTACCTGTCCAATGGCCAGTCGATGAAGGCGTACGTGTACCTGTCCACGGGCACGGGCTTCACCGCGTGCGCGACCCCCACGTCCATCGCGGCGGGAAGCCAGCAGCGGCTGCTGCCCATGGACGTCAACGGCGACGGTCGCGTGGACCTGGTGCAGCTGTGGAGCCAGGGCGGCGCGCTCCAGGTGACGACGTACCTGTCCAACGCGACGTCCTGTGGCTTCACCGCCACCAACGCCAGCGCCCCGGGCACGAGCAGCAGCTACGCCCAGGCGTACCCCATGGACGTGAATGGCGATGGCCGCACGGACCTGGTGCTGGCGTCGGCCGCGTCCGGGCAGATGGGCTTCCAGACGCTCCTGAGCAACGGCCAGGGCTTCACCGCGGGGCCGAGCACGACGCTGGGCGGGCAGGCGGGGGCGCGGTGGTGGCCCATGGACGTGAACGCGGACGGGCAGGTGGACCTGGTGCAGGCGTGGCAGTCCGCGTCGGGCGCCACCCAGCTCACCGCGTATCTCTCCAATGGCCAGACGTTCGGGAGCGGCGTGGATTCGTCCTTCGGGAGCGGCCGTGCCGGGGCGCTCGCGGTGTGGCCCGTGGACGTGAACGCGGACGGGGTGATGGACCTGGTGCAGGGCTGGGTGTCGCAGGGGACGCTGAACCTCCAGGCCTTCGTCTCCACCGGGGACGGGCACTTCGTGGACGGTGGCTCCACCAACACCGGCCGCTCCGCCACGGACCTCTCCGCGTTCTGGCCCATGGATGTGAATGGCGACGGCCGCACGGACCTGGTGCAGGCGTGGAACAACGGCGGGACGCTGGACCTGCTCGTCTACCGCAACACCGGCGCGGGCTTTGACTCAGGCACGGACACCCAGACGGCGCTGAGCGCCGCGAACGTGGCCACCACGTACCCCATGGACGTGGACGGCGACGGGCTCGTGGACCTGGTGCAGGGCTGGCCGAACGGCTCGGGCCTCTCCTTCACGAACTTCATCGCCCAGGGCCCCACGCCGGACCTGGTGAGCAGCGTGGTGGACGGCCTGGGCGGGCAGGTGGACATCACCTACGTCCCCATGTCCGACCCGTCCGTCTACACGGCGAACGCGAGCACGGCGGCCCCCACCTATCCCAGCTCCGACGCGCTGGCCTACGTCTTCCAGGGCGCCCCCGCGCAGATGCCCTTCCAGGTGGTGGGCGGCGGAGTGATGCAGCTGGTGGCGAAGACGGTGATGCACAACGCGCTGCCCGGCGGCGCCGCGTACGCGTACACGGACACGTACCAGTACGCGCGGGCCCTCATCGACCGGCAGGGGCGCGGCTGGCTCGGCTTCCAGCAGGTGACGAAGCATGACGCGCAGGACGGCCAGGTGCTGGTCACCACGTACAACCAGTCCTTCCCGTACACCGGCACGCCGTCCGTCCTCCAGACGCGGTGCGACGCCACGGTGTCCAAGGATCCGCTGTGCCCCAAGGGCAAGACGGACACGCTGCTGTCCTCCAGCCGGACGGACTACTCCGCCGTCAGCACGGCGAAGGGCGCCACGGCCACGAGCCAGCGCGTCACGCTGGTGCAGAAGACGCGCGTCCAGACGGACGCGTATGCCTATGGTGTCTATGGCGACTCCCACGTCACGCAGTACCAGTACGACGCGTACGGCAACACCGTGCTGGAGAGCGACCTGGGCATCACGAACGCGAAGGGCGTGGACGCGTCCCCCAGCGACAACGTCTACACGTGCAGCCAGTACTCGAACGACGCGGCGCGCTGGCGCCTGGGCTACCTCACCGACACCAAGGTCTCCCGCACGAGCGCGTGCTCGAACTTCACGGCGTTCAACGCGAGCACGGACTTCTCGCTGCAACACCTGACGTACACGACGGATGGCCGGTGGAGCCTGGCGTCCCTGGGCACCTGGGACAGCACGCAGGGCGCCTTCCTCACGACGGCGTATGGGTATGACGGCTTCGGCAACCGGACCCGGCAGATGCTGCCCGGGGGCGGCGTCATCACGACGACGTATGAGTCCGCCTTCCACACGTACCCGGACACGAAGACGTTCCCGGCCAACGCGGCCGGCACCGCGCTGAGCGAGCGCTACGGCTACGACGCGGCCCACGGCACGCAGGTGGCCATCCTGACGACCGCGGGCGCTTCCCAGCTCACCTGCCTGGATGCCTTTGGCCGGGAGCGCGCCACGCAGGGGCCCGTGCCCTCCAGCGGCATGGCCACGGACACGAACTGCGTCAGCCCCGGGGTGACGGGCCTGGCGGCGCCCACCTTCCGCGCCGCGGCCGTCGCCACGCTCAAGACCCAGGCGTGGAGCACCGACGCCCTGGGGGTCTTCGTCACGGAGAACACGCTCCAGGGCTGGACCGCGAGCGGCGGCACGCCGGACTGGCGCTGGACCCACGTCCACCTGGACGGGCTGGGCCGCAGCTTCAAGGAGGTGGCGCAGGGCGCGGCCTCCGACGGCAACGGGGTGTCGTGCCGCGTGTATGACGGCGACAACCGCGTCCTCCAGGAGTCCGTCCTCCAGTCCTTCCCGGGCGACGGGCCCTCCTGCACGCCGGGCACGGGCGGGCCCACGCTGTGGAGCACGAACGCCTTCGACGTCTACGGCCGGCTCACGCGCCACACGCGGCCCGCGGGCTCGCAGGGCACGGAGACCTCCGTCACCCAGGTGGCGTACACGGGCGTGGACACCGCCACGCTCACCTCCGCGGTGGGAGATCCGTACCAGACCCAGAAGGTCTTCAAGTACGCGTACTACCGCGGCCAGCGAAAGCCCCTCCAGATCGTCGTCCCCCAGGAGGGCAATGCCACCACGGCGCTCGCCTACGACGCGCTGGGGCGGCTGACGTCGGTGACGGACGCGAGGACGGGCTCCAACCCGTCGGGCGTCACCAACACCGTGACGTATGACTCGCTCAACCGCCGCCTCACCGCGGACAACCCGGACCAGAACACCGGCGCGTCCGCGGGCGCGAAGGCCAGCACGTACGCCTACGACGCGAGGACGGGCTACCTGTCCCAGGTGACGGACGCGCGGGGGCAGACGACGCGCTTCACCTATGACGGCCTGGGCCGGATCCTCACCTCCACGGGCTCCGACGGCACCGTCTACACCTATGGCTATGACGACCCGGCGGCGGCCTTCGGCGGAGGACAGCTCACGCAGGTGACCGGCCAGCAGGGCGGCGCGCAGGTGTTCCAGTCCACCTTCGCCTACGACCCCTACGGCAACCGCACCCAGAGCCGCGTCCTGCTCCAGGGCGAGCCGTCCGCGTACACCACCGTGCGCGCGTATGACCCGCTCGCGCGCGTGCGCACCCTGACGTATCCGGATGGGACGGTGCTCCAGCGCACCTACGCGCAGGGCAACCTCACCACCCTTGCGTCCGGCACGACGACGTTCGCGAGCTACAGCGGCTTCAACGCCCAGGGGAATCCCCAGCAGGTGGTGTATGGCAATGGCGCCCGCGCCTCGTACACCTACGCGCCGCAGGGGGAGCTGAACACGCAGCAGGTCCAGGACTCCGCCCAGCAGACGCTGGTGGCGCAGGGGATCCAGTGGGACCACCTGGCGCGTGTCACCGGCATCACCGACGCCGTGAAGGCCGGCGGCGTGGACTTCAGCCAGCTGTTCACCTACGCGAACGACCGGCTGTCCCAGGCCTCCGCGCAGGGGCTGTATGGCGCGCGGACGTTCGCCTACGACGCGTCCGGCAACCTCACGAACAACAACGGCGTCGCGTACACGTACCAGGCGCACCGCGCGCTGAAGGGCACGCAGGGCGCGGCCACCGTGTTCTCGCTGGGCTACGACGCCAGCGGCAACGTGGTGTCCAAGCAGGCGCAGGGCTCCACCTGGGCCTTCACCTACGACGCGCGCAACCGCCTCACGCAGGTGACCCAGGGCGGCGTCCCCGTCCTCTCCTCGCTCCAGTACGGGCCCAACGGCAACCGCCTGCGCAAGGTGGACGGCGGCGGCGTGACGAGCCTGTACCCGGATCCGGCGTACACCGTCACGAAGCTGCCCGGCGGCGCGGTGGAGGCCACGCGCGCGGTGATGGGCCCGGACGGCATGGTGGCCGCCGTGACGGTGGCGGTGTCCGGCACGGTGTCGGGTGCGCCCGGCGCGGGCTACCCCCAGCCGGGGACGCTGTACTTCCACGCGGACCACCTGGGCAGCACCGCGCTCACCACGGATGCCTCGGGGAAGAAGGCGTCGCAGGTGGCGTATCTGCCGTACGGCGGCGTCTTCCGCCCGAAGACGACGGGCCCGGACGACTTCCGGCCCAAGTTCCAGGGCCGCGAGGCGGACGAGCCCAGCGGGCTGCTCTACTTCGGGGCGCGCTACTACGACCCGGCGCTGGGGCGCTTCCTCACGCCCGACTCGCGCACCGCGAGCCGCATCTCCGGGCGCGATTCGCTCAACCGCTTCGCCTTCGCCATCAACAACCCCGTCACGTACACGGACCCGACGGGCCACAGCGTCTGGGACAGCGTGCTGGGCGCGACGCTGGGCACGCTGGAGGTCGCCGTGGGCGTCGTCATCGACGTCGTGAGCGACGGCGCGCTGGAGTCCGTGGGCGGGGCCTTCATTGGCGCGGGCATCAACGGGATCATGTACAGCGCCACCAGCGGCAAGTCCTTCAGCTGGAAGCAGTACGGCATCCAGCAGGGCGTGGGCGCGGTGCTGGGCATGCTCACCGGCGGCTTCGGTGAGACCGCGGAGTCCGGCGTGGGCCTGGCGGAGAGCGAGGCGTCGCAGCTGGAGGCCGCGGGCGCGCGCGAGGCCACCGCGGCATCGCAGCGGGCCGCGGGAGAAGCCGAGGGCACCGTGCTGCGCACGGGCGTGGAGGAGACGGCGGACACGCAGGGCACGTCCGCCGCCGACTCGCTCACGTCGGACCGCGCGCCATGCCCCAACAGCTTCGTCGCGGGGACGTGGGTGGCCACGGCGGACGGGCCGCGCGCCATCGAGACGCTCCAGGCGGGCGTGGCGGTGCTCAGCCAGGACGACGCCACCGGGTTCATGGCGCTGCGCGCGCTCGTGGCGACGCGTGAGAAGGACGCCGTGCCGGTGGTGGAGGTGGTGCTCCAGTCGGAGGAGGAGGGCGCCTCCGAGCGGATCGTCTCCACGCCCGCCCACCCGTTCTGGGCCCGGGACCGGGGCTGGACGGAGGTGGGCCGGCTGGGGCCGGACGACGCGGTGTACTCGGCGAAGGGGACCTGGCTGCGCGTCGTGAGCGTGCGGGCGCTGGCCGAGCCCCGGCCCGTGCACGACCTGCAGGTCCGCGAGCTGCGCACGTACTTCGTGGGCCGGCTGGAGGCCTGGGTCCACAACTGCACGCTGGGCGAGGCGAACGCCGCCGCGACCGAGGCATGGCAGGACACGACCGAGGCCAGCGTCTTCTGGGACGACTACCACGAACAGTGGCGCGCTTCGGGCGTGGCCGCGTACGACTCGCGAGCGGGGTCGAATCTGATCTCGGTGGAGGGCAGCGGCTCCGTTCCCCGGGGGGCGAACATGCACCCCCGCATGCGCGCGGAGATCGAGGGACAGTTCGGACGGGGCAGGGTGGGACAACGCGGGGTGTGCAACAACTTCCTGGGGGCGTGCGCGGAACAGCGGGCGGCCAACGCGCTGCTGCAGCAGGGCGCCGAGTGGGAGGACATCCGCTTCACCAACCCCTTCCGGCCAAGGACTGGCAGGAACATGCCGGTCTGCGAGAACTGCGAGCGGTTGTTCGGCCGGGACGCATTCCCGCGGAACGCGACGTTCGACAGCGGCCAGTGAGGCCACGAGGTCCCTTGCGATGACGCGCATCCCAGAGGACGCACAGCAGGCATGGGACCTGGACTGGTTCGCGGTGGACGGCGAAGGGCGGCTCGCGCACTTCACGTCCCTGGGCCGGCCCCTCCCGGAGAGCATCGCGGTCTCCTGGGAGGACCTGCGCCAGGTCCAGCGCTACTTCCGGACCGCTCCCGCGCTCGGGGGCGAACCCCGGGTGGACCCTGGACTGGAGGCGCGGGAGGTGTTCGCCACGCAGGACATGCGGGAGCGCTACCTGCGCGACTTCCGGGCCATGGGGGAGCGGGGGCTGTATGCCTATGACCTGGAGCCGCGGGGGCGGGGGTGGGTGTACCGGCGGGTCATCCTGCCGGAGGTGCCCCTGCTGCTGGAGGAGCTGCCAGGGCCGGTGCGTGCCATCGTCGGACGCACCGTGCTCACCCTGGCATCCTTCGCCCGGGACGCGGCTTTCGACGGGCCGTCATTGAATCCTTGAAGAACCCGGACGGTCCTGCCCCCAGGGGCAGGACCGTCTGGTGCATGGGGGGTGGGTGTAGACTGCGGACCGTCCGAGCCCGTCATGCGTCCGCCCCCCTTTGTCGACATCTCCACGGCTGATGCGCCGGAGCGTGAAGGGAGCGTGCCCGCCGCCGCGCTCGTGCCGGCGCTGACGCTCGCAGTGCATCCCCAGGTGGACCGCGTGGGCGAGCGGGTGCTGTTGCCCGCCGCGCCTGGTGGGGCGCTGGCCCTCTCTCGCGCGGAGCCCCTCTTCCAGCGTCCGGGCCTGTCCGGGGGGCGTCCCCTGGAGGATCCGTTCGTGAGCCGCAAGGCGGTGCGCTTCCAGGCCCTGCCGGAGGGCGGCGTGCGGGTGGAGCCGGGCGACGGCAGCCGGGTGCGCGTCGGAGAGCTGGTGCTGTCCGGCCCCTGGCTGTTCTCCGCCGATGAGGTCGCCGCGGGCGTGCCGCTGGAAGTGGCGGGGCGGGTGGTGCTCCTGCTGCACGGGGCTTCACCCCCGGAGGATGGAGGCGAGCCGCTGGGCATGGTGGGCGCCAGCGTGGGCCTCCAGCGCGTGCGCGCGCAGATCTCCCGGGTGGCGGACCTGAACGTTCCGGTGCTCGTGCGCGGCGAGACGGGCTCCGGCAAGGAGCTCATCGCCCGCGCGCTCCACCAGTGCGGCCCCCGGCGGGCCCGGCCGTTCGTGAGCGTGAACCTGGGCGCCATTCCCCGGGAGCTGGCCGCGGCGGAGCTCTTCGGCGCGCGCCGGGGTTCCTTCACCGGCTCCGTGCGGGACCAGGACGGCTTCTTCCAGGCGGCCCATGGCGGCACGCTGTTCCTCGACGAGGTGGGGGAGGCTCCGCCCGAGGTGCAGGTGATGCTGCTGCGCGTGCTGGAGACGGGGGAGATCTACCGCGTGGGCGAGCGCGTGCCCCTGGCGGTGGACGTGCGGCTGGTCGCCGCGACGGACGCGCTCCTGGAGCAGCAGATCCAGGAGGGGCGCTTCAAGGCGCCGCTGCTGCACCGGCTCGCGGGCTTCTCGCTGCGCGTGCCTCCGCTGCGTGAACGGCGTGAGGACCTGGGCGTCCTGTTGCACCACTTCGCGCGGGAGGAGCTGGAGGCGATGGGCGAGCCCTGGCCGCCGCCGTCCACGGAGCCGTGGCTGCCTCCGGCGCTCGCGGTCCGCCTCCTGCGCCATGGCTGGCCGGGCAACGTGCGGCAGCTGCGCAACGTGGTTCGCCAGCTGGTCATCGGCAGCCGGGGACAGTCCCAGCTGCGGCCGGATCCGCAGCTGGACGCGGAGCTGTCCGCGAGTCCGGGCACCCCGATGGGGCGGCCCGCGGGCGCGCCCGTGCCCGCGTCGGATGCACCCGCTTCGGCACCGGTGACGGGTGAGCCGGTGGGGCGGCGGCGGCCGGCGGACATTCCGGAGGCGGAGCTGCTGGCGGCGCTGCGCGAAGGGGACTGGGACTTCCAGGCGGCGGCGGATCGGTTGGGCATCCACCGCACGTCCATCTACCATCTCATCGAGCGCAGCCCGGGCATCCGGACCGCCGGGTCGCTGGGCGCGGAGGAGATCGCGCGTGTGCATGCCGCCACGGGTGGCAGGCTGGACGCGATGGTGCGCACGCTGGAGGTGTCTCGGCGGGCGCTCGCGCGGCGACTCAAGGAACTGGGCCTGGACGTGCGCGAGGACTGAATCATCCAGACGGAGGAGGAACGGTCGTGACGAAGCACAAGCGCAGGGACGGCGTCGGAGCTCGCGGGTGGTGGTGGGTGGCGGGACTGCTCGCGGTGGGAGGTTGCAAGACGGCGGGGACGCCAGCGCCGGAGGAGGCCAACGGTGGCGTCAATGTCTGTCCGACCAACAACAGCATCGCCCGGGAGAACCTGACCATCCAGGTGGGCTGTGAGGGATTGAAGACCGGCTCGGTGAACTCCTGCGCCTTCCAGCAGGCCACCGTCATCTTCCAGTCTCAATGCGACAGAGGCCCCGTCAAGGTGCAGTGGACCGACCCGGAGACGCTCTTCACCAACGACACGTCGGGCCTGTTCATCCTCCAGAATGAGGGTGACACATGGAAGGGAGAGGTCGGCGCCCAGCCGGGCCCCCACGTGCTGTGCGTCGACACCGAGCGCTGCCCCCCGGGTGGTACCATTGAGTCGAAGACCGGCAGCCTGGACGTCTACACGACGGGCAACTATCCCCGCGAGAAGTGACGGCCTCTCCGCCCTGCCCGTGATGGGCAGGGCGGGTGCCCCGGCGCCCTTCGCCTGCGCCGCTGAACCCCGCCGGCTTGCTTGGCCCTGAGTGCGCGTTGCCCTCGGGTGCGCTGGCGGATGCAGGGCCGTTCCGGCTCGACCGCTACGGAGCAGGCTTTGACGGAGGTCCACGGCCCGCGAGATGCGGGTTGGCGGCGATGGCGGCGGCGCGCTCCTGGAGTGCCTCGGGCAGGTCGGGCTCGCGCGTGAGACGCAAGCTGGCGCGCAGCCACCGCGCCTCTGCCCAGTTGGCGTGGAGCGCGAGCAGCGCGTCCACGGCCTCCAGGCCGCGCGCGAGCACGGGCGCCGCGTCCTGTCCGGCGGCCTTCCGGGCCTGGGCCCACGCAAGGCACATGCGCGCGAAGGCCAGGCGCGTCTCCAGGCTCCGGGGCTCCCGTTCCATGGCGGCGTCGAAGCGGCTCGAGGCCCGCGTGAAGGCCGCGTCGGCCTGGACCGTGGGCAGGGCGCGGGCCCGCGCGCTGGCCAGCTCCGCCTGGAGTCGCCACGCCAGGGGCTCCTCCGGGTTCCGGCGCAAGGCCTCGTCGAGCGCCGCTCCCGCCCGGCTCAGGGCCTCCGCCGCGGGACGTCCCCGCGCCAGCGCCCGCGTGGCCTGGAGGAGGTGCAGGCGCGCGAGGTTGGCCCACGGCGTGGCCTGTCCGGGCAGCAGCGCCACGGCCTCCTCGTAGGACGCCTGCGCGGCGCGCACCTCCGCGTCCGGCGCTTCTCCCAGGGCGTCGCGCCACTCCGCGCGGGCGAAGTGCACATCTCCCGTGTTGTTCTGGCCCCAGCCCTGGCGGGGCGCGGCCTCCACGGCCTTCGCGTAGGCGGCCTGGGCCGCGTCCAGGAAGGGGAAGGGGTCTTCGCCGCGGTCCCAGGCCTCGCGGGCCTGCTCCGCCCGGACGATGCCCAGCCCGTTGTGCAGCGGGGCCACGCGCGCGTTGATGGTGATGCCGCGCTCGAAGAGCGTGGCGGCGGTCTCCAGGTCCGGGCGCGGGTCGCCACCGCGGGTCCGCGAGCGGGAGGCCAGCTCGGTGTGCAGCGTGCCGCCCAGGAACCACGCCACGAAGTTCGTCGGGTTGAGGCGCCGCGCCTGCTCCAGCGCGCGCCGCGCCTCGTCCAGGTCCGCGTCCGGCGTCGCCGCGCGGGGATCCGAGGCCCGCGTCAGGTAGAGCTGGCCCAGGTTGATCCACACATCCGGCAGCGCGGCGTCCAGTTGGAGCGCCTGACGGTAGGCCGCGATGGCCAGGGCCTGATGCTCCGAGGGTGACGCGCCCCGCTGTGTGTCGGCGTCCGCCCAGACGCGGAAGATGAGGCCGCGCGTGGCGGGGACTTCATGGTCCCGCTTGCGCGGATCAATACCGTCGAGCGCCTCCAGGGCACCCTGGAGCGGTGCGTCTGGCGGCATGCCCCGGCCCTGCTTCGCCCGGGCCTCGCGCAGCAGGCTCTGCGCCAGCTCCTTGCGAGCCCGCGAATCGCTCGGCCGCGTGGCCAGCACCTGGCGGGCGGCGGCGATGGCCCGCTGGAGTGAGTCCTCTGGATCCGCGCCCCGGCGCAGGGAGTCCTCGGCCCGCCGGTTGTGGAAGCGGGCCTCCCAGGTGTGGGCCTCCGCGCTGTCCGCGTCGGCCGCGAGCGCGCGCGCGACCGCCTCCAGCCCGTGGGTGGCGGCCGGCTCCACATCTCCCTGGCTGTACAGCGCCATCACCAGGGCGCGGTACTCGAGCCGGGCGAGCGCGAGCTGGACCTCGGGAAGGCTCTCCCCCGTGGCGGCGGCGGAGGCGAGCACCCGCCGTCCGGCGTCCAGGTCCGCCCGGGCGCCGTCGCGGTCGCCCTGGTTCCATCGCTGGTGGGCGCGCGCCTGGAGTATGTCGCCGCGCAGCAGGGGCGCTTCGAAGAACCAGGGCGGCAGGGGCTCCGCGGCATCCAGCCGCGCCAGCGCGTCGTCCCAGCGGTCCTCGTGGAAGGCGAGCAGCGCGGCGACGTAGTCCGGCGACGGCACCTCGGCGCCCTCGCTCCGGCGCAGCCACAGGAGGGCCGGGTCGCGGTACTCCCGTTGGGTTGCCGCGAGGCGCGACTTCCGCCGTTCGGGGTCCTGGATGTTCTCCACGTCCAGGAGCGCGTCGCGGTAGAGCTGCCCCAGCGCGAGCGCCAGGGACCAAGCGAGGCGCGGCTCGTGGAAGCCCGCCTCCCACGCCGCCTCCAGCTGCTCGCGGGCCTTCGCCGGGTCTCCCAGGGCCAGCGTGCCCCGGCCCAGCGCGTACAGTCCCGGGCCCCGAGCCTCCTCGCCCCCGAGAGCGACGTCCCCGGCGAGCGCTTCCAGGCGGTGTCGCAGCTCGGCCCGCTCCGCGCGCACGTCGTGCAGGCGGGCCATGCTGGTGTAGCGGACCTGCGCCTCCACTCGCTCCACGGCCTCCGTGAAGCGGCGGGACAGAAGCTCGCGGTGCGCGGCCTGCCGGCGGGTGAGCTGCACCTGGACGAGCGCGCCGAGCACGGCGACGAGCGCGACGGCCGCCACGCTCACCGCGGCGCGGTTCCGCCGGGCCTTCTTGCGCAGCCGGGAGCCCAGGCTCACGGGCCGCGCGAGCACGGGCCGGTCCTCGAGGAAGCGGTCCAGGTCCTCCGCCAGCGCCAGCGCGGAGTCGTAGCGGGCGGCGCGGTCCTTCTCCAGACACTTGAGGACGATGGCTTCCAGGTCCGCGGGCACGTCCGGGCGCAGCGTGCGCGGAGGCACGGGCTCCACGGTGGCGATGCGGCTGAGGACCTCCAGGCCGTTGGCGCCGGGGATGGGGGGCTGGCCCGTGAGCAGGTGGTAGAGCGTGGCGCCCAGGCTGTAGACATCCGTGCGCCGGTCCAGCTGGCCCACCTCGCCCCGGGCCTGCTCCGGGGACATGTAGGGGGGCGTGCCCAGCACGGAGCCGGTGGCGGTGGCGCCGCGCGCGGTCCAGTCGTGCGCGAGCCCGAAGTCCATCACGTAGGGATGGAGGCGCCCGTCCGCTGTGCGCTCCACCAGGATGTTGCCGGGCTTGAGGTCGCGGTGGATGAGGCCCGCGAGGTGCGCGGCGTGGACGCCCAGGGCGGCCTCGCGGACCAGCCGGACTTGCTGTGCCACGGTGAGTGTTTCCGCGAGCTGTCCCAGCGTCCGCCCGGGGATGTATCGCATCGCGATGAAGGCGCGGCCCTGGGCCTCACCCATCTCATGCACGGGGCACACGCGCTCGTGGTGCACGCGGGCCTGGGCGCGGGCCTCGGCGAGCAGCCGCCGCAAGACGTCCGGATCGTCGCCCTTCATGAACTTGAGGGCGACGTCGCGGCGCAGGCGCGGATCATACGCGAGGAACACCTGACCCATTCCGCCCTGGCCCAGGAAGCGCAGGCCCTGGTAGCGGTCCCACCGTGGAAGCGGGAAGGGAGGCGCCGCCTGGGACGGGGAGGCGGCGGGCGTGAGCGGCGCCATCGTCGACGCCTCCAGGGCCGCGCCGGCGCGTGGCATCAGGGCCGCGAGGGTGGTGTCGGAGATGCGTCCGTGCGCGTGGAGCAGCGCGAGGGGGCCCTTGCCCACGCGCCGGGCTTCTTCCTCCAACGCGGGCGCGTCCGCCTCCGAGACGAGTCCCTCGGCCACCGCGATGCGCAGCTCCTCCTCATACGGAGGGGGCCGGGCGAGCGAGTCCTTCATGCGGCGCGACGCTAGCACCCGGTTCCTTCGTGGACATGGAGCGGTGACGTCCTTCCCGCCTGGAGACGGAGACCCAACCCGGGAGGTTGGCCCCCGGTTGGGTACGTTCACGGGCGGGGGGATGCGCCGATGGGACCCTCCGCCAGCGCCAGCAGCTCCACGTCCCGGAGCAGGTTTTCCAGGCCTTGTTCGCCTTCGGTGACCTTGTAGTACCCGCGAAGCTGTCCCTGGGCGTCCACGAGGACGAAGTGCTCTCCATGGAAGACGCTGAAGAAGTCGTCGTCCCCCGCGTCGGCGTCGCGACCCATCATCACCCGGAAGCCCTTCAGCACGGTCGTCTCCACCTCATCCAGTGGGCCCGTCAACAGCGTCCAGTTGGACGTGTCGAGGTGATGGTCACGCGCATACGCGGTCAGTCGCTCGGGCGTGTCGTGGCGGGGATCCACGCTGAACGAAGCGAAGTGCAGGGCCAGGCCCCGCTCCCTCGCCGTCCGCTGTACCCGCAGCATCTTCGCCGTCAGCAGCGGGCACACGGTGGGGCAGCGGGTGAAGAAGAAGTCCGCCACGTAGAGGTGTCCCCGCATCTGGGCGTCGGAGAAGGACCGTCCCGTCTGGTCGGTCAGCGCGAAGCGCGGGAGCGGTCCATACACCGGGAGCTTCTCGGCGGCGATGCGCGCACGTTCTTGCTGGAGCCGGGGCCACGCGGCGAACAGCAGCGCGAAGGCCAGCAGGCCGCCCGCGAGCGCGAACCAGGGCAGCCGCCTGCGCGCCACCGTGAAGGAAATGGACGAAGGCTTCATTGGAACCTTGTGGGTGAGGGCTCGGGGTTCAGGGCCTGTCCGAAGGCGGCGCTCGCCCGAGCGGTGGCGTTTCTTTCAGCGTGTGGGTGTGCACGGAAAAGGGACCGCAGGTGTTCAGACAGTGCGCGTCCTCCACGAGCCGTTCGGAGGTCCGAGGGGCCCGCAGCAGGTCGTAGGCTCCGCGCACCTGTCCTCGTTGATCCACCAGCAGCAGGGGGCTCGAGGAAGGAGCGGGAGTCGTCGGAGCATCCGTTGGGGCGAGGATGCCCAGCCCGCGCGCTGTCGCCTCCAACCGGGCGCCATCCCAGACCCGTCGCCAGCCCGGTGGCAGGGGGCCGGGTTCGTCCGAGGGCGGGAGGCGAGACATCGCGATGACGACCTGAACAGACACGCCTTCGGCGTCCAGTTGCTGCTGGATGCTTCGCAGGGACTGGAGGGTGCGCGCATCCGGCTCCGACGCGAACTGGAGCAGCGTGAGCTGGCCCTGGAGCTGGCCGGTCTCCAGGGCGCGTCCCCGGTCGTCGCGAAGCGTGAAGGAGGGCAGCGGGCCATACACGGGCGGCGGTACGAGCACCTCGCCCACGGTGTCGTCGTGGCCCGTTCCCGACCAGGCGAAGTCCAGCACCATCACGAGCGCCGCGCATGCCAGCGCGAACAGGGTCAATCCCATCACTCCCAACAGCGCGAGCAGCCACGACCGCCCGGCATGCGGCTCGGAGCGTGGGGAGGGGGAGGGCATGGCGGCGCACCCTGTCGCATCCGGTGGCCCCATGCGATGCGGCACCTTGTCGCAGCGCTCCCGCGACAATGTGTCGCGCTCCGTGCCCGGACACTTCCGCTACAGGGGAGGCGGGGCCGAAGGGCCTCCAGGAGAGGAAGCCATGAAGGCGCTGGTGATGTGGATGCATTTGCTGGGCGCGGCACCCCTGGCCGTGCCGGATGCCGGGAGCGATGCGGGAGTGGTGCGCGCGGAGACCGCCGTGGGGTCGGCGGTCAGTGCTTCGGGGCGCCTGCGCGTGGAGGTCCGCTCCGCGGCCGTGCCCCTCCGAAGAGGTGTCCAGGTGTTGCGGGTTCAGGTCACCGACGCCGCGTCGGGAAAGCCGGTGCCCGACGTCGTGCTGGCCGTCCAGCCCTGGATGCCTTCCATGGGCCATGGGATCGAGGAAGTCCCTCGCGTCATCGCTCGCGAGCCTGGGACTTTTGACGTGACGGAGTTGGACCTCTTCATGCCCGGCGTCTGGGAGCTGCGCTTCACCCTGAAGGGAGCGGTGGAGGACACGGCGGCGGTCACCCTCAAGCTGGGAAGGTAGACGCGTGTCGAAACGCCGCGTTGACGCGCCGGGGGCTTGCCGCTACGCAAGAGGCTCCAGCCACCTGACGCTTCCGATGGCGGTCCGTTCACGAGGGACCGTAGGGCGTCTCCAGAAGGTGCGCACGGCCCGCCCTGATGGAGCCCCATGGCCGCGTCGTGCTGGAGGCAGCGATGCTTGCACTGCTGGGAGCAGGTCTGGTGGGAGTCGTGTTGGGGATGCGCCATGCGCTGGAGCCCGACCATCTGGCGGCGGTCTCCACCTTGTCCATGGAGCGCAGCCGACCTGTTCGGGAAAGCCTTTGGTTGGGCGCGGCCTGGGGCTTGGGACACAGCCTGGCGCTGTTCGTCGTGGGGGGCGTGCTCGCCGCGCTGCGCACTCAGATGCCAGAGCGCGTTGGCAGTGCGTTGGAGCTGGCCGTGGCCGTGATGGTCGTCGGGCTGGGAGTCCGCGCGCTGAGCGTCGCCTTTCGAGAAGGCTCCCAGGGACCCAGGACCCTGCACCAGCACGGTGCCCAGGTGCATACCCACGCCGGTTCCGCTGACCACGTCCACGTGTCGCGGTGGCCCGTGGCGCTGCGCCCCCTGGTCGTGGGCCTCGTGCACGGCCTGGCTGGCAGTGGCGCGCTGACAGCGCTCGTGATGGCGGAGCTGCCGTCCCTGAACGCGCAGCTCCTCTACATCGCTACGTTCGGCCTGGGGTCCGTCCTGGGAATGGCGGCCCTGACGGGGCTGGCTGGCCTGTCCCTGCGCCGCATGGCCCAGCGCACGCCGACGCGGGTGGCCCTGCTGGGAGCCGCTGGGGCGCTGTCGGTCGTCATCGGACTCTGGTGGGGCTGGGACGCGGCGAGCAGCACCTTCCCTCTGTCCTGAGCGCGGTGGGGCTCGCCTGTCCGGCAGGCGTGCCCCTCGCCTGTTGCCAACATTTCGACATGCGAATATGTTCATGTCGTCATGCCAGCCAGCCCTTCTCTTGATGTGGGTCCGCTGACCCGCGTCCTCAAGGCCCTTGGCGACGAGACGCGCCTGCGCATCGTCGCCCTGCTCTCGCACTCGGAGTTGTGCGTCTGCCATCTGGAGAGCGCGCTCTCCCTTCCTCAGTCCAACACCTCCCGGCACCTCTCCGTCCTCAAGGCCGCCGGGCTCGTCGAGGCGCGTCGCGAGGGCAGTTGGGTCTACTACCGGTTGGCGCCGCAGTCGGACGCACTGTGCGCTTCCCAGGTGCAGGCCCTCGTCTCGGCCTTTGCTACGCGCGCGGCGCTCCAGCGCGAAGTGGCGCGTGTCCTGAAGTCCTGCGGCCCTGACGCCTGCAAGTAGCGCCTCCCTGTTTCCCGGGTTGCTCCCACCCATGTCCTCGCTGATCGCCTCCGAAGGCATCGTCAAGAAGCTCTCCCTCATCGACCGTTTCCTGCCGGTGTGGATCTTCGCCGCCATGGGCCTGGGCATTGGCCTGGGGCGCCTCTTTCCTGACCTGGGCAGTCGACTGGACACGGTGAAGCTGGACACCGTTTCGCTGCCCATCGCGCTGGGCCTCCTGTGGATGATGTATCCGGTGCTCGCGAAGGTCCGTTACGGCGAGCTGGGGGGGCTGCGCGCGCGAGGGAAGCTCTTCACCACGTCCCTGTTCCTCAACTGGGTGGTGGGGCCCCTGCTGATGTTCGCGCTGGCGTGGCTCTTCCTGCCGGACCTGCCGCACTACCGCAATGGCCTGGTGCTCATCGGGCTTGCTCGCTGCATCGCCATGGTCCTCATCTGGAACATGCTGGCATGCGGAAGCAACGAGGTCGCCGCCGTGCTCGTGGCGCTCAACTCCGTCTTCCAGATCCTCTTCTATTCGGTGCTCGGCTGGCTCTTCCTCACCCTCATTCCGGGCTGGCTTGGAGCGGATGTCGCGGCGTTCGACGTGTCCATGTGGAGCATCGCCAAGAGCGTGCTCATCTTCCTGGGCGTGCCGTTGGTGGCGGGCGCGCTGACACGCGTGGGCCTGACCCGCCTCAAGGGGGAGGCCTGGTACGAGCAGCGCTTCTTGCCCCGACTGGGCCCCACGGCGCTGCTGGGCCTGCTCTACACCATCGTGCTCATGTTCGCGATGCAGGGGGAGAAGCTGACGCGCCTGCCACTGGACGTGGTGCGGATCAGCATCCCGCTGCTGATCTACTTCGTCGTCATGTTCGCCGGTGCCTTCTTCCTCTCGCGCAAGCTGGGCTTCAGCTACGAGGAGACCGCGTCGCTCTCCTTCACGGCGGCAGGCAACAACTTCGAGCTGGCCATCGCCGTCGCGGTGGGGGTCTTCGGCATGTCCTCTGGAGAAGCGCTGGCCGGTGTGGTGGGCCCGCTCATCGAGGTGCCCGCCCTCATCTCGCTCGTCTACCTCTCGCTGTGGCTGAGGCCCCGATGAAGAAGGTCATCTTCGCGTGTGTGCACAACGCCGGCCGCTCCCAGATGGCGGCGGCGTTCTTCAACGCCCTGGCCGACCCAGCGCGGGCGCGAGCCGTGTCCGCTGGCACGCAGCCGGGCGCCCGCGTCCATCCCGAGGTCCAGGCCGTCATGGCCGAAGTGGGCATCGACCTCTCTGGGGCGAGGCCGCAGCACCTCACGGATGAACTCGCCCAGGGAGCCCAGTGGCTCATCACCATGGGGTGCGGTGATGCGTGCCCCTTCGTGCCTGGGCTGAAGCGGGGCGACTGGCCCCTGGAGGACCCCAAGGGCAAGCCGGTGGAGCGCGTGCGCGAGATCCGCGAGGAGGTGCGGACTCGCGTGGAGCAGCTGCTGTCTCAAGAGGGGTGGGCGCGGTCGCGGGAGGGGCTTCACGAGCCGTGAGGTGACGCCGCGCCCAGGAAGCCGCTCCACGATGGGCATCGGCTTGTCGGGCGCCCATCGTCGACCGCGTACGCCTCCGGGGCGCCTCGCGGACCCACCGGCTCAGGAGATGGTGAAGCGGTAGAGCTGGAAGCCACCCGACGAGGCCATCTCGAAGTCGCGCACGTTGCGAGGGGCCCCGGTCTCGCTGCGCTGGGCGAGCTTGAAGTCGCCGGTCCCGTTGCTGGCCTGGAAGCGGAACTCATACGCGCCCGGCTCGGTGGGCAGCATGAGCGCGGACATCTTGGTCACGGTGAGGTTGACGAAGCCCGGCAGGGGCTCGCCGTCCGCGCGGCGCACGGAGCCGATGGCGCGCAGGAAGGGCGAGCCTCCGGTGAGGATGAGGTACTGGGGATCGGCGGTGCGCGCGGGCTTCGCCGGTCCAGGTGAAGCAGGGGCCTCTGCCTCACGGGGCTCTTCGGAGGGGGTTCGCGCCGCGCCCTTGCCGGCACGCTTCGCCTTCGCGGGGGTGGAGGGAGTCTCGCTGCTCGCGGCGGCAGGGGACGGCGCTTCGGACTCAGCGGGAGCGGACGGAGCAGTCATGCTCTCGGCGGCCTCGGATGCGGAGACCTCCGGCGCGGTCTTCTTCTTCGCGGCGCGACCTGACAGCTTGCGCGCAGGGGCCTCGGTCGCTTCCGCGGGAGCCGCCTCCGCCGCGGGAGGGGTTCCCTCGATGGTGCTCGTGGGCGAGGTCACTTCCACGTGAGACACGGCCGCCGCTGCTTCCGCGCTGTTCGACGACAGCCGCTCGGTCGCGGGCTCATGAGGCGTGGTCACTTCGGATGCGCTCTTCCGCTTGGAGGCGCCCTTCGGCGTCTTCGTCCCGTGCTTCAAAGCGCTGTCACCGGGACCCGTCTTCGACTCAGGAGCCTCCGGGCCCTGCGCGGACTTCGGGGCCCGCGTGGAAGCCTTCGCGGCGGATGCCTTCGAGGGCTGCGGGGGCGCCTTCGAAACTCGCGCGGCGGGCTTTGCCTTCGAGGGAGCCGCCTTCGCCGCGACCTTCTTCGCGACAGGGGTCTTCGCGGGCTTGCCCTTCGACACCGCCACCTTCTTCGAGGGCGCGGTCTTCAGCGCCCTTGCCGGCGACTTCGGCCTGGCGGCCACGGGCTTCTTCACCGTGGCGGGGGCCTTGCCTCGGGCGGGCTGTTTCCCTGGCTTCGTGGCGGCCTTGCTGGCGGCGCCGCGGGACTTGGACGGAGCAGGGGAGGCGGAGGGTCGGGTCGGACGGCGCTGGGCCATGAAGTCATCCTCGAAAGGCCCGAACGGTCGGCGCCGTCGGCCTCTGTTCCTGGATGGCTAGTGCACCCATCGCCGCGCCGCAAGGCGCACGTGCGCCTTGCACTCGCTTCCTGTCTCCCGCTGGCCGCCGGACCGGAGGGCGGACCTGGGTCCGCGTCCCGGCCACCGACCCACCGGGAGCGGGCCGGCGGGTGTCACGACAGCACGAACCGGTCGTCGGGCTTCAGCGGCGGGGGAAGCGGCTCGCCCGCCAGCTCCAGCACCGCGCGCTCGATGGTGCGCGTCAGCGCGTCGAGCGGCAAGTCGTTGGGCTCGGTCCCGAACGGGTCCTCCAGCTCCGACGTCACCATGTCGAGCGCGATGAACGTATAGGAAGTGAAGGTGGAGACGAGCGGCGTGGCCCAGCCCAGGCTGCCGGCCAACGCGAAGGGCAGCATCAGGCTGTAGATGTAGACCGTCCGGTGCAGCATGACGCTGTACGCGTAGGGAATCGGCGTCGTGGCGATGCGCTCGCAGCCGCCCAGCACCTCCGACATCCGGTGCAGGTTTTCATCGAGCGAGGCCACCAGGATGTCGCTCAATCGGCCCTGGCGGCGCTGCTCGGACAGCCATGCGCCCAGCTCCAGCAACACCCGGGCTGGCCGGTGCTCCGCGCGGACCACCTGCTCGCGCACGCCCGGGGGCAGCGTGGCCACGTCGACCCGGGTCTCCCGGAGCTGGTGGTTCAGCGTCACCGCGAGCGCGCGGAGCCGGTCGCAGACGCCGCGACGCTCCTCCGGGGTGAGCGCGGGCACCGGCAGGGTGAACGCCTGTCGGGCAAAGGAGCGCGTGACGATGAGCAGCGACCCCCACAGCTTGCGGCCCTCCCAGAAGCGGTCGTACGCCGTGCTGTTGCGGAACCCCAGGAAGATGGCCAGCGCCACGCCCAGCATTCCCAGGGGGCCGGCTTCCAGGTGGAAGGGCAGGGGCCGCAGCGCCACCACGCCACAAGCCAGCCCGAGGAAGAACAGCAGCCGCATCAGGATGCGGGACACCACCGAGCCGCGCCAGACGAACAGCATGCGGAGCCAGTGCAGCCGCGGACGGACGATCATGCCGCCCCTCTAGCACTTCCCCTCCATCTCCTTGGGCAATCGAGTGGACCGGTGGGGCTCCTGGGAGGCCGGACGCCGCCCACCTCGCAGGTGGGGAACAGGGATTCGTCCAGGACGTTTGACCCGTTTTCCGGGTTCCGGTCCTCCCTGTCTCCCGCACCCGGTGCGCGGTGGGCGCTCGCTGTGTCGGCCCGCCTCGCACCCCTTCCCGGGAGGCTTCACCCCATGCATCCCCCTCGTCTCTCTTCACGCGCGGCCCGCTCCGCGCGGATGGCCACCGCCGCGCTCCTGTTGTTGCTCCCCGCCCTGGCCGTCGCGGCGGACCGGGGCGCCTGGGCCCCGGGCGTCGCGTATGTCGTGGGCGACATCGCGTCGTATGGCGGCAAGGGCTACGACTGCCGGCAGTCCCACACCTCGCTGGTGGGCTGGGAGCCTCCCAACGTGCTCGCGCTGTGGCTGGAGCGCACCGGCAACCCGCCCGCGGACACCCAGGCCCCCACCGCGCCCACCGGCCTCGCGTCCCCCTCCAAGACGTATGACAGCGTGTCGCTGACGTGGAGCGCGTCCACCGACAACGTGGGCGTCACCGGCTACGAGGTCTTCGTCAATGGCGCCACCACGGCGGCCGTCACCTCCACCACGCTCAGCGCCACCGTGTCTGGCTTGTCCGCCGACACGACGTACACCTTCACCGTGAAGGCGCGCGATGCCGCGGGCAACCGCTCCGCGGCGAGCGCGGCGTTCAGCACCACCACGCCCCCGCGCCCGGCGCCCGACACCCAGGCCCCCACCGCGCCTGGCTCCCTGCGCTCCACCGGCGTGACGGCCTCCAGCGTCTCCCTGGCCTTCAACGCGTCCACGGACAACGTGGGCGTCACCGGCTACGAAATCTTCGTCAATGGCGCCACCACGGCGGCGGTCACCTCCACCACGACCAGCGCCACCGTGACGGGGCTCTCCGCGAACACGACGTACACCTTCACCGCGAAGGCGCGTGACGCCGCGGGCAACCGCTCCGCCGCCAGCAACAGCCTCGCCGTGACGACGGGCAACTCCACCCCCTCGGGCAGCAAGGTGCTGGTCGGCTACTGGCACAACTTCGACAACGGCTCCACCAACATCCGGCTGCGCGACATCTCCTCCAAGTTCAATGTCATCCAGGTCGCCTTCGCGGAGCCGGTGGCGGGCGCGCCGTCGGGCACCATGGGCTTCACGCCGTACAACGCCACCGTGGCGGAGTTCAAGGCAGACATCGCCACGCTCAAGGCGCAGGGCCGCAAGGTGCTCATCTCCCTGGGCGGCGCGAATGGCACCATCCACCTGGACGACGCGGCGGCGAGGCAGGCCTTCGTCACCAGCATGCAGGGGCTCGTCAACACGTATGGCTTTGACGGCCTGGACCTGGACCTGGAGGGCAGCTCGCTGGCGCTCAACGGCGGGGACACCGACTTCCGCAACCCCACCACGCCGCGCATCCAGAACCTCATCGCGGGCACCCGGCAGTTGCTCAACGACAACGGCGCGGGCTTCCTGCTCACCATGGCCCCGGAGACCGCCTACGTGCAGGGCGGCTACGCGGCCTACGGCGGCCCGTGGGGCGCCTACCTCCCCGTCATCCACGCGCTGCGCGACCGGCTGACGTACCTGCACGTGCAGCACTACAACACCGGCACCGTGACGGCGCTGGACGGCCGCGCCTACGCGCAGGCCACGCCGGACTTCCACGTGGCCATGGCGGAGATGCTGCTCCAGGGCTTCCCCGTGGGCGGCAACGCGAGCGCGGTCTTCCCGGCGCTCCAGCCGGAGCAGGTCGTCATCGGCCTGCCGTCCTCGCCGCAGGCCGCGGGCGGCGGCTACACGACGCCCGCCAACGTGCAGAAGGCGCTGGACTATCTGATGAAGGGCCAGTCCTTCGGCGGCGCCTACGTGCTGCGCAAGGCCGGCGGCTACCCGGGCTTCAAGGGGCTGATGACCTGGTCCATCAACTGGGATCAGTTCACGAACTTCGAGTTCTCCAACAGCCACCGCGCCTACCTGGACACCTACCGGTAGGGACGCGGCCGTCGCTGTCCACGGGCTTCGTCCCGGTGGACAGCGGCGGGCGGGGCTACTCCCGCGTGTCGTTGAACCCGGCCGGGCAGCTGAACGACGCCGGCACGGACCAGAGCTGTTCCCGGTCGGTGTCGTCCAGGGCGCGGAAGTAGACGCGGCTGCCCAGGCGGGTGAAGCCGTCTGGCGCGATGGCTGGCGTTCCCGGCCCGGTGGCCGCGAACCGCCCGGTCGTCGCCACGGTGCCCCGCGTGAACCAGGGTTGCAGGCCGCTGCCCGTGGCCGAGCCGCTGAAGAGGACCACGCCCTCTCCCGTGGCGAACACGGGCGAGGCGTATTCGTCGTTCCGGGACAGCGTCTGGAAGAGCTTGCGCGTGCCCGCGGACGTGCCGTCCGTGGCCCACAGCTCCACGGCCTCCGGGGCGGGGCCGTCAACGAACTGGGCGACGGAGAAGTACAGGCTCCCCGCGGACAGGGTGCTCCGCTGCACGAAAGGATAGGCGTTCGCGTTGTATCGGGGCAGGGTGGCCACGGATGCCTTGCCGCCGCCCGCCAGCAGGAGGCTCTGGATGCGCAGCTGCTGCGTGTCCAGGTCCACGGACGAGAGGTAGGCCTTTGACCCCAGCACGCCCAGGATGTGGACGGCCCGGCCGAACGTCTCCAGCTTCACCGTCCCCCCGCCCGTGCCATCTGTCTTCCAGACCTGGGAGTTGGGCCCGTCCTCCACGATGAACAGGCCCAGGCTGCCCGCCTGCGCCACCTGCACGATGTTCAGCCGCCGCGAGCTCAGGCCCGCGACGGCCTGGGTCCCCGCCAGCGTGCCGTCGGTGCGCCACAGCCGGGTGCCCGAGTCTTCGTTCCGGAAGAAGAGCAGCGCGCCTCCGACCTGCAGGGTCGCCTGGGAATAGAGTCCGTTGACGCCGCCGAGGACGCTGATCCGCTGCGTCCCCACGGCCGTCCCGTCCGAGCGCCACAGCTCGGCGTCCTCGGTGCCGGAGCGCGCCCGGAAGAAGACCAGCCGGCCATTGACCGCGGTCGCGCTCAGCAACGTGGAGCCCTCCGGCCCTGACGTGATGTCCCGGACGAGCTTCGTGCCCAGGGACGTCCCGTCGCTGACCCACAGCTCCGTCCCCGTGATGGCCACGGACATCTGGAAGAAGAGCCGGTTGCCCACCGCCACCGGTGACTCCACGCCGGAGTACCCCACGGGGAAGCCCCGGACGGGGACGGTGCCCGCCGCCGTGCCGTTGCTGCGCCACAGGATGGAGCCCTCGGAGGAGGGGCCGTTGGTGGCGAAGTAGAGGGTCCCCTGGACGTCGGTCAGCCCCTGCAGCCGCGTGGCGGTGCTGGCGAGCGGAGGAATGACCACCTTCACCCGCGACGCCACCCCGGACGGGCACGCCTGGGCCTCCACCTGGCGCGCTTGCTCCTCCTCCGGCATGCCACCGCAGCCCACCAATGCCAGCCACGCCACGGCGCCCCAGTTCTTCACTCCCATGAACGGCTCCTTCCGGCCCAAGTGTCCGGAAGGGTGGGGGGCAGGGCAGTGCCTTCCAACAAGCACTGGAAGGAGGGGGGAGTGTCTTCAGGCCCTCCCTCCTTCGGAGGCTCAGGTCTTCTTCAGCTTCTCCCCCACCGCGGAGAGGAGCTGGTCGAAGGACTCCTCGAACAGGCGGATGCCATCCGTGGTCAGCGTGTCGGTGAGCTTCCGCATGGAGATGCCGCCCGCCTCCAGCTGGCGCAGGGTGGCCTCCGCGGCCGGGAGGTCCTCCTCCAGGCTCGCGCGCACCTTGCCGTGGTCGCGGAACGCGTCGATGGTCGCGGGCGGCATGGTGTTCACCGTGTCGCGGCCGATGAGCTCCTCCACGTAGAGCACGTCCCTCAGCTTCGGGCTCTTGGTGCTGGTGCTCGCCCAGAGCACGCGCTGCACCCTGGCGCCCTTCGCCGCGAGCGCCTTCCAGCGCGCGCCGCCGAAGATCTCCTTGTAGATGCGGTAGGCGAGCTTCGCGTTGGCGATGGCCACCTTGCCGCTCAGCCCCTCCAGCGCCTTCTGCTGTTCGGGCGTGGCGCCGGCCTTCAGCTTCTTTTCGATCTCCTTGTCCGCCAGGGTGTCGATGCGGCTGACGAAGAACGACGCCACGCTGGCGACGCGGCTCACGTCCCCTCCGGACGCGGCCAGCTTCTCCAGGCCGCTCACGTAGGCCTCGGCGATCTGCCGGTAGCGCTCCTGGCTGAAGAGCAGCGTCACGTTGATGTTGATGCCCTCGGAGGTGAGCTGCTCGAAGGCCGGAACGCCGGCCTCCGTGCCCGGGACCTTGACCATCACGTTGGGTCGCGCGAGCGTCTTCCACAGCCGCCGCGCCTCCTCCAGGGTGGCCTTCGTGTCGAGCGCCAGCCGGGGGGACACCTCCAGCGACGCGAAGCCGTCCTGGCCCTTCGTCGCGTCGTAGACGGTGCGCAGGATGTCCGCCGCGCCCTGCACGTCGCGCACCGCCAGCTGCTCGTAGAGGTCGTTGCCGGACAGACCCTGGCCCTTCGCCGCGTCGAAGAGGTCCTGATAGTCGTCGCTGCCCGACACCGCCTTCTGGAAGATGGTCGGGTTGGAGGTGAGCCCCTTGAGGCCGTCCTCGTCGATGAACTTCTTCAGCGTGCCCTTCGTGATGTAGCTGCGCTGGAGGTTGTCCACCCAGACGGATTGGCCAAACTCGGCGAGCTGTCGAAGCGGATTCATGGGTTCTCCCGTCGGGGGCGCAGGGCGCCCGGATGGCGTTCCTTCAAGATGACCACGTGCCGCCCCCCGAGCCCGGCCGGGCAGGCAGGCACTCGCGGATTCTGCCTGGACGCGAGGCCAGCGGGGGCGACCGCTTCTCGCGGGCCGCGTCAGTCAACACAGTACCGGGGGGCACCCCTGTCCCCCTGAACTCCGGGAGCGAAACGATGGCGGACACCTTGGCGGACCTCGCGGCGCAGCTGCGCATCGACAGCATCCGCTGCACCACGGCGGCGGGCTCGGGCCACCCCAGCTCATCCATGTCCGCGGCGGACATCATGGCCGTGCTGTTCCAGAAGTACCTGCGCTTCGACTTCCAGCAGCCGCGCGCGCCCAACAACGACCGCTTCGTGCTCTCCAAGGGCCATGCCTGCCCGGTCCTCTACTCCGCCTTCAAGGCGGCGGGCGCCATCGACGACCGGGAGCTGCTCACCCTGCGCAAGTTCGGCAGCCGGCTGGAGGGGCACCCGAACCCCCACGTGCTGCCGTACGTGGACGTGGCCACGGGGTCGCTCGGCCAGGGGCTCGCCGTCGGCGTGGGCATGGCGCTCACCGCGCGCATGGACGGGCTGCCCTTCCGCACCTACGTGCTGATGGGGGACAGCGAGACGGCGGAGGGCTCCGTGTGGGAGGCGTTCGACAAGGCCAGCCACTACCAGCTCGACAACCTCTGCGCGATCATCGACGTGAACCGGCTGGGCCAGAGCCGCGCGACGGAGCTGGGCTGGAACGTGGAGGCCTATGTGGCCCGCGCCCGCGCGTTCGGGTGGCATGCCATCGCGCTGGATGGGCACGACCTGGGCGCCATCGACCGCGCCTTCGCCGAAGCCCAGGGCAAGAAGGGGCAGCCCACCTGCCTCATCTGCAAGACGGAGAAGGGCCACGGCTACTCGCTCATCGCCAACAAGGAAGGCTGGCACGGCAAGCCGCTGCCGGAGGACAAGGCGAAGGACGCCATCCGCGAGCTGGGCGGCGAGCGGAACGTCCGCATCCAGGTGAAGAAGCCGGAGGCGGTGAAGCCCTCCGGCCTGGACGTGGCCGCGCCGCTGAAGCTGCCCACGTACGAGGTCGGCCAGAAGGAGGCCACGCGCAAGGCGTATGGCGACGCGCTCCTGGCGCTGGGCAACGCCCGGCCGGACGTGGTGGCGCTGGACGCGGAGGTGTCCAACTCCACGTACTCGGACGAGTTCCACAAGGCGCACCCGAAGCGCTACTTCGAGATGTTCATCGCGGAGCAGAACATGGTGTCCAGCGCGGTGGGCATGGCGGTGCTGGGCAAGAAGGTCTTCGTCAGCACCTTCGCGGCCTTCCTGTCGCGCGCGTATGACCAGGTGCGCATGGCGGCCATCTCCAACGCGACGGTGCACCTGTGCGGCAGCCACGCGGGCGTCTCCATTGGCGAGGACGGGCCGTCGCAGATGGCGCTGGAGGACCTGGCGATGATGCGCGCGGTGGGCGGCAGCACGGTGCTCTACCCGAGCGACCCGAACCAGACCGCGAAGCTGCTGGCGCAGGTGCTGGAGCGCCCGGGCATCACCTACCTGCGCAGCACGCGTGAGAAGACGCCGGTGCTCTACCCCGCGACGGAGGCGTTCCCCCTTGGCGGCAGCAAGGTGCTGCGGCGCTCCGACAAGGACGTGGCGACGGTGGTGGCCGCCGGCATCACGCTGCACGAAGCGCTCAAGGCGTATGAGCTGCTGAAGCAGGAGGGCATCCCGGTGCGCGTCATCGACCTGTATTCGGTGAAGCCGGTGGACGCGAAGACGCTGCGCGAGGCCGCGCGCGAGACGCAGGGGAGGCTGGTCGTGGTCGAGGACCACTGGGCCGAGGGCGGGCTCGCGGACGCGGTGCTGGAGGCCTTCACGGGCGAGCGCGCGCTGCTGCCCACGGTGGTGCGCCTGGCGGTGACGAAGCTGCCCGGCTCCGGCAAGCCCGCGGAGCTGCTGAGCGCCGCCGGCATCGACGCCGAGCACATCGTGGAGAGCGTCACGTCGCTGGTGGAGGACTCGCCCCTGCGTGGGGACGGGCGCGGCAAGCCGTCCGAGAACGCCTGGGGCCACACGAACGCCTGAGGCCCCGCGCCCCGGCCGTCAGTCCTGGGCTGGAGGCCGCGGCTCTAGCCGGCCCGCCGCTCGCCACGCCCCGAACGCCCGGGCGTAGGCGAGCGCGGTGCGCTGGTCCGCGTCCCGGAGGTCCGGGTTGGCGCCGCGCTGGAGCAGCAGCTCCACCACGTCCAGCTTGTCGAACATGGCCGCGAACATCAGGGGCGTGCGGCCGTCTCCGCCCGCGCCGTCCACCTTCGCGCCCGCGTCCAGCAGCACCGTGGCGATGGCCGCGCTGCCCTTGAAGGCCGCGCCGGCCAGCGGCGTCTGCCCGGCGTCGTTGGTCTGCTCCGGGTTGGCCCCGCGCTTCAGCAGGAGGTGCGTCGCCTCCACGTGGCCGTGGTAGCTGGCCAGCATCAGGAGCGAGTCGCCGCGCTCGTTGCGCAGGCCCGCGGGCAGCCCGGCGTCGAGCATCACCGCCAGGTCCCGGGCCGCGCCCGCGCGGGCCAGCGCGAACGCGGTCCTCGCGAGGTCGACCACCGCGGCGTCGTCGGAATCCCCGTCCGAGGGACGAGGGGCATCGAGGGTCTTCGTGACGGTGTGGGGGAGCATGGGTGGTGTTCCTTTCCCTCTAGCGAGAGCGGCGCAGCTGCTGGACGGCGGTGGCGATGCGCGCGCCGTAGTCCTCGTCGGCGGCGCGGAGGTGGGCGATGGCGCGGGTGATGATGTCCTCGCGGCTCACCTGGGCGAGGCTGCCGGAGAGGTTCTCCACCAGCCGCGCCTTCGCGGCCTCGTCCATCAGCCGGTAGAGGGCGCCCGCCTGCACGAAGTCGGTGTCCTCGGCGTGCTTGCCGTGCACGAAGGTGCCCGTCATGCCGTCCACCGCGTAGCCCAGGCCGGGGGACGCGTCCGTCTGCGCGGGGCCGTGGAAGCTGTTCGGCTCGTAGTTGGGGCCGCGCCCGCCGTTGCCGTCGAAGCGCATGGCGCCGTCACGGCCGTAGTTGCGCGCGCCGCCCTTCACGCCGCGCGGCGCGTTCACGGGCAGCTGCGTGCTGTTGATGCCCACCCGGTAGCGGTGCGCATCGCCGTACGCGAACAGCCGCGCCTGGAGCATCCGGTCCGGCGACGGGCCGATGCCGGGCACGAAGTGCGCGGGGTCCAACGCCGCCTGCTCCACCTCCGCGAAGAAGTTCTCCGGGTTGCGGTTCAGGGTGAGCCTGCCCACCTCCATCAGCGGGTAGTCCTGGTGCGGCCACACCTTGGTGAGGTCGAACGGGTTGAAGCGGTAGTTCGCCGCGTCCGCCTCCGGCATCACCTGCACCTTGAGCGTCCACGAGGGGAACTCGCCGCGCTCGATGGCCTGGTACAGGTCGCGCTGGTGGTGCTGCGGATCCTTCCCGCCCAGGGCTTCGGCCTCCGGCGAGGTGAGGGTGCGGATGCCCTGGTCGGTCTTGAAGTGGAACTTCACCCAGGAGCGCTCGCCCCGCGCGTTCACCCACTGGAAGGTGTGTGAACCGAAGCCGTCCATGTGCCGCAGCGTCGCGGGGATGCCCCGGTCGCCGAACAGCCAGGTGAACTGGTGCGTGGCCTCCGGCGAGTAGGAGAAGAAGTCCCAGACGTTGTCCGGCTCCTGGCAGTTCGTGTACGGGTCGTACTTCTGCGAGTGGATGAAGTCCGGGAACTTGATGCCGTCGCGCAGGAAGAACACCGGCGTGTTGTTGCCCACGAGGTCCCAGTTGCCGTCCTCCGTGTAGAAGCGCACCGCGAAGCCGCGCGGGTCGCGGGCGGTGTCCGGCGCACCCTTGGAGCCCGCCACGGTGGAGAAGCGCAGGAAGACCTCCGTCTGCTTGCCCACCTCGCTGAAGACCTTCATGCGCGTGTAGCGCGTCACGTCCTTCGACGTGACCTCGAAGGTGCCGTAGGCGCCGGAGCCCACCGCGTGCACCACGCGCTCCGGGATGCGCTCGCGGTTGAAGCGGGCCAGCTTCTCCAGCAGGTGGTGGTCCTGGAGCAGCACCGGGCCGCTGGGGCCGGCGGTCTGCGAGTGCTGGTTGTCGGCGACCGGGGCGCCGGCTTCGGTGGTGAGGGTGGGGCGCTGGGACATGGCCGCTTTCCTTTGCGTGAGGGCTTTCGGGGCACTTCGACGGGGGGAAAGGTAGAGAGCGGGCGGCAATCGGGCCAAGACATCGTTTGGATGGAAGTGATAGGCAGGGGTTATCGGTTCACGGAGGGGCCATGGCCTCGCTCAACGACCTCAGCCTGCGGCAGTTGGAGTACGTGGTGGCGGTGGCGGAGACGCTGGGCTTCCGGCGGGCGGCCGAGCGGTGCCACGTCTCCCAGCCGGCGCTGAGCGCGCAGATTCAGCAGTTGGAGGCGGTGCTCGGGGTGAAGCTGTTCGAGCGGGACGCGCGCCGCGTGCTGCTCACGCCAGAGGGTCGGGAGCTGGTGGCGAGGGCGCGCCGGGTGCTCACGGAGGCGGAGGACCTCCTCACGGCGGCGGCGCGGATGGGGGACCCCTTCGCGGGCCCGCTGCACCTGGGCGCCATCCCGACGGTGGCGCCCTATGTGCTGCCGGAGGTGGTGCCCGCGCTGGTGAAGCGCTACCCGAAGCTGCGGCTGCGGCTGCGCGAGGAGAAGACGGCGCTGCTCATGCGCGACATGGATGAGGGCCGGCTGGACGCGGCGCTGCTCGCGGTGGACACGGAGTTGGGGCGCGCGGTGGAGCACGAGGTCATCGCGGAGGACCCCTTCGTCGTCGCGGCGCCTCCAGGGCACCCGCTGGAGAAGAAGAAGCAGGTGCAGCTGCGCGACCTGGACGAGGAGGACGTGCTGCTCCTGGAGGACGGGCACTGCTTCCGGAGCCAGACGCTGGCCCTGTGCACGCGCGTGGGCGCGCGTGAGGTGGACTTCCGGGCCACCAGCCTGACGACGCTCGCGCAGATGGTGATGGCGGCGGGCGGCATCACGCTGCTGCCCAAGCTGGCGGTGCCCATGGAGAACCGGCAGGGGCAGCTGGTGGTGCGGCCCTTCGCGCCGCCGGGGCCGGGCCGCACGCTCGCCCTCGCGTGGCGTCCCGGACACCCCCGGGCCGAAGCGCTGCGCGCCATCGCGGGGACGCTGCGCTCCGCGTGGCCCGGTGGGGCAGGGCGGGCGAAGGTCAGCGCAGCGGCTGCTCGGAAGTGACGATGCCGTCCGCGTCCGCGTAGAGGTGGTGGCCCGGGGTGAAGGTGACTCCTGCGAAGCGCACCTCCACGTCGCGCTGACCCTCGTTGCGCTTGCCGCTCCTGAGCGGGTGGGTGCCCAGGGCCTTCACGCCGATGTCGGTGCGGCCCACCTCCTCCGCGTCGCGGATGCAGCCGTTCACCACCACGCCCGCCCAGCCGTTCTTCTGCCCGAGCGCCGCCAGCACGTCGCCCACCAGCGCGCACCGGCGGCTGCCCCCGCCATCCACCACCAGCACGCGGCCCAGGCCGGGCTCCTCCAGCGCCTGGCGCACCCGCGAGTTGTCCTCGGGCGCCCGCACCGTGCTGATGGGGCCGCTGAAGCTCCTGCGCCCGCCGTAGTCCAGGAAGCCAGGGTCCGCGATCTGGAACCGCGAGGTGTCCGCGTGGGCATCGCAGAGGTCCGCGGTCTTGAAGTCAGAGGAGTCGTTCATGACTGGGAGGATGCACACGCCGGGCGCGTCCGACTGTGATTGCTCGGGTGGGTCCGGGCGCCTTGGCCGTGCATTGTTCAAAACCCTATCGTCAACGCCTTCCAGAGGGGGAAGTTCATGCAAGCATTGAAGTGGTTGGTGGGCGCGCTCGCGCCCCGGTAGCGCCCACCGCCGCGCGCCGTCCCTGCCGGAACGGCGCGCGGCTCCCAAGGCCGTGTTGGAGGCGCGGCTTCAGGGCGCGAAGGGGGGATTCTGGTAGCCCACGGTGCCGGTGTTGCCGTCAAAGGTGTTGGCGCTCTGGGTGAGGGTGGAGTCCTTGAAGACGAAGACGCCCCAGCCGGCCCCCTGCGACACGAGCGAGTCCGTCAGCTGCAACCGGCCCCGCCCCGAATTGCCTCCGCCCAGGGAGATGTTGGCCCGGATGTCGCCCGCGCTCGTGAAGGAGTCGCAGCAGAATGGATCCGAGCCGCCATGGCTCACCCGCGCGGAGGCGATGACGTTGTTCGCGTTCGTGGACCGGATGGAGATGCCCTTCCAGGACCCCGGCGTCTCCGTCCTGCCCGTGAACACGATGGGGGCCGCCGCCGTGCCCCGCGCCACCAGGGAGCCCGTCGCCGTGATGCGCAGGCCGGACTCCGCTTCGAACTGGAGCCGCACGCCTGGCTCCAGCGTGAGCGCGCCCGCGTACTCCACGGTCGTGTTCGGGACGCCGGTGGAGATGCCATAGGGCACGTCCAGCTTGTGCAGCGTCTGCGCCGTGGCGGTGTCGGCCTCCGGCGCCGCCAGCAGGTGGACGGTGTTGTCGCCATTGGCCGAGGGGTTGGTGGCGCTGTTCCCGGAGTAGATGCTGGTGGCGTCCAGCGCGCTCGCGATGGACAGGCTCACGGTGACGGGCGCGCCCAGGTTGCCTCGGAAGAGGTTGCGCGAGAAGCCGGGCAGCCGCGCCTTGTTGAAGGCGAAGAGGCCCAGCGTCCCGCTCTTCTCCACCGTCGTATCCGTGATGCGCACCTGGGTGATGGAGTCCTGGAGCTGCGAGCCCAGCAGCACGGCCGCCCGCGCCTCGATGCTCCCACCCGGGCCGTAGAAGAAGTCACAGCAGAAGGAGTCCTCGCTGCCCGCGTAGGAGATGACCACGTGCTCCAGCACGTTCGCGGGGTTGTTGGACTTGAACGCGAGCCCCTTCCAGAAGCCCGGCGTGGCCGTCGTCCCCGTGAAGGTGATGGGCGCGGCCTCCGTGCCCACCGCGTTGAGGGAGCCTGTCGCCGTCATCAACAGACCCGCGTTGGGGCCGAAGCGGACCACCGTGCCAGGGGCGATGGTGAGCGCGCCGCTGACCTCCACCACGCCTGTCACCGCGTAGGTGCACTGCTGCTCACCCGGCGCCCAGGTCGTCGCGGCGGTCAGCTTCTCGGAGAGGGTCCGCACACAGGGGCCGCCCGGGTCTCCGTCCGGGCCGGGGCCGTCGCCCGGGTCGTCCGCTCCCCCTCCACAGGCGGCCAGCACGGAGGCCGCCACGAAGGGGAGGAAGCGCGGGAAGCGAAGCGGGGGTCGTTCCATGGGGAGTCATCCTCGGGAGCGTCAGCGGGGAAATGCCGCCGTCGGGGGGATTACGCCGACCCACGCGCATATTCTGGCGCGGCTCGGAAAGCCCCCGCGGGTGCCCGTGCGCACCCGCTAGAGTCCCGCGGATGACCGACCCGAACGCCGCTGACCCGACGCTGGACGCGCTGTTCGAGAACAACCGCCAGTGGGCCGCTTCGATGGTGGAGAAGGACGCCGACTTCTTCCGGAAGATGGCCAGCCATCAGTCTCCGGAGTACCTGTGGATCGGCTGCTCCGACAGCCGCGTGCCGGCCAATCAAATCGTCAACCTGATGGCGGGCGACCTGTTCGTCCACCGCAACATCGCCAACGTGGTGGTGCACACCGACCTGAACGCGCTGTCGGTGCTGCAATTCGCCATCGACCTGTTGCGCGTCCGGCACGTCATCGTCTGCGGCCACTACGGCTGCTCGGGCGTGCGCGCCGCGCTGGAGCGCAAGCGGGTGGGGCTGGCGGACAACTGGCTGCGGCACATCCAGGACGTGCACCAGAAGCATGAGCGGCTCCTGGGCGAAGGGCTGTCCCCCCGCGAACGGCACGACCGGCTGGGCGAACTCAACGTGCTGGAGCAGGTGCAGAACGTCAGCCACACCACCATCGTGCAGGACGCCTGGGAGCGCGGACAGCCGCTCACCGTGCATGGGTGGATCTACGGCGTGGAGGACGGCCTGCTCAAGGACCTGGGGCTGACGCTCGGCGGCCCGGACGAGCTGGCCGCGAAGCTGCCCGGGTGCCTCGCGCGCTACGCGTCCGCGCCGGCGCCGGCGCCGGAGCCGCCCCCGGAGCCGCTCAGGGCCGGATGGCGACCTTGAGCACGCCGTCCTTGCGCTGGCTGAACAGCGCATAGGCTTCGCGGATGTCCTTGAGCGCGAAGCGGTGCGTGAAGAGCGGCGTGAGGTCCACGCGCTTCGTGCGCACCACCTCCATCAGGCGGCGCATGCGCTCCTTGCCGCCCGGACAGAGCGTGGTGACGATGCGGTGGTCGCCCAGCCCGGCCGCGAAGGCATCGTAGGGCAGCTGCAGCTTGCCGGAGTACACCCCCAGGCTGGAGAGCGTGCCGCCGGGGTTGAGCGAGCGCAGCGCGCTCTCGAAGGTCTGCTGCGTGCCCAACGCCTCGATGGCCACGTCCACGCCGCCCCCGGTGAGCCGCTTCACCTCCGCCACCACGTCCTGGTTGCGGAAGTCGAGCGCCACGTCCACGCCCAGCTTCCGCGCCATGGCCAGCCGCGACTCGTCTCCGTCCACGCCAATCACCAGCGAGGCCCCCATCAGCCGGGCCCCCACGGAGGCGCACAGGCCAATGGGCCCCTGCGCGAACACCACCACCGCGTCGCCAATCTTCACGCCGCCGGACTCCGCGCCGCTGAAGCCCGTGGAGGCGATGTCCGCCAGCAGCAACACCTGTTCGTCCTTCAGCTCATCTGGAATCGGCGCCAGGTTGGCCTGCGCGAAGGGCACGCGGACGTACTCGGCCTGCACGCCGTTCATCGTGTTGCCCAGCCGCCAGCCCCCCGCCGCCTCCATGCCCTCGCCGTGGCCGCATTGGGACGCGTGCCCGGAGAGGCAGCCCCGGCACTGGCCGCAGGGGGTGATGGCGCCCACCAGCACGCGCTGCCCCACCTGATAGCCCGTCACGCCATCGCCCAGCGCGTCGATGACGCCCACCATCTCATGGCCCACGGTGAGGCCCGGCTTCACCGGGTACTCGCCCCGGACGATGTGCACGTCGGTGCCGCAGATGGTGGTGAGCGTCACCCGGACGACGGCCTCCCCCACGCCCGCCTTCGGACGTTCGACGTCCTCCAGGCCCACCTTGTCGATGCCTCGAAACACGGTCGCTCGCATGGCTCCACTCCTCTTGCTCAGGCGCGCGGCATGCGCACCGTCACCGCGGGCCGGTCGCTGCGCGCCATCACCTGCTGCGCCACCGAGCCCAGCACCGCCCGGCTCACGCCGGTGCGGCCGTGGGTCCCCAGGCACAGCAGGTCCACGCAGTGCCGCTCCGCGGCCTGGGTGATGACGCCCGCCACGTCGTCCCCGGTCAGCACCGACAGCTCCACCTGGTGGGCCCCGTCCTGTGCCTCGCGGGGCACCCGGAGCTCCAGCTGGCGCCGGGCGGCCTCGAGTTCCTCTTGCGTCGCGTCCGCGGGCTCCACGTGCAGCAGGTGCACCGTGCCCCCCGGAGGCGCGATGGCGAAGGCGTAGGCGATGGCGCGGTCCCCCGCCGCCATGAAGTCCGTGCTCGCGAGCACCGAGCGCACCCGGGGCAGCTCCGCCTCCAGCCCCTGCTCGGCCGTGAGCACCGGCACGCTCACCACCGACATGGAGGCCAGACGCCGCGCGGCCTGGGACACGCTCCACAGGCGTGCCAGCGCCTTGCGTTGGTGCGTGCCCACCACCAGCAGGTCCACCTGCTCCTCGGCGGCCAGCGCGACCAGGTGGTCCGCGACGCGTCCCAGGCCCGGCTCCATCCGCACGCGCACGGACGTGGACGCCGCGCGCAGCGGCTCCAACAGCGTGGCGGCCTCCTGCTCCAGCGCGTCGTGCAGCTCCGGGGAGATGTCCTTGTAGTTGTGCGGGTGCTCCAGCCCCAGCCGCTCCGCCTCCGTGCCGGCCCAGAAGACGTGCCCGCCCACCACCTCCAGCGGGCCGAACCTCGCCAGGCCCTTCACCCACTCGCGCGCGACCTCGAAGGGCCGCGAGCGGTCCAGGCCCAACATCACCCGCAGGGCCCGCTCCCCGCGCGCCCAGGCCTCCAGCGCCGCGTTTCCGCGGACCACCAGGAAGGGGACGTCCAGCTCCTGCGCCATCCGGTCCACCGTGCCCCCCAGGCCTCGGAAGGGCGTCGGCTCGTCCGGGGCCGAGGCCACCACCAGCTGGAAGCCCCGCTCCGCCGCCAGCTCGCTCACGGCCTGCTCGGGCTCCCCCGTCAGCAGCACGGTCTCGACGCCCACGGCGCCCAGGGTCTCCAGCCTCCGCGCCTCTCCCTGGAGCGCGGACAGGGCGGCCTCGCGGACGGACTGGCCGAAGGTCCGCATCAGCGTCTTGGACACCACGTGGATCAGGCAGAGCGGAGCGTTCATCCGTCGGGAGAGCAGCGCCACGGTGTCGCTGGTGCGCCGGGCGGCATCCGAGAAATTGGTGGTGCAGGCGATGGCCATGGGGGCGCCTCGAATCGCGGTCACGCCGTGAAGGTAGTCACCGCGTCCGCACGCCATGCCCGGGGCGATGGAGGAGGCGCGGCGCGCGTCGGGCCGTCTGCCTTCAGCGCGCCAGCACCCGCCTCCCAGCCGTGCGCCCCGTGCGCCTTCGCCCCTGGGGGACGGGCTGCGTTGCCAGTCGCTGGACCGGACTCCAGGTTTCTGCTGGTGCCTGTGTCATGCGAGTCCCCGTTTCCGCCAGCCGCCTGCCCGTTCTCCTGGATGTGTCGCGGGGGGCGGACGCCCGAGAGGCGGGCCGCCGTCCGCCGCGTCGTCCCCGCGGCCGGGCGCGGCCCGCGACGGGGCCGCGCCCGCCATGAGCCCCCCGACGCCAGGCCTCCCCCGCGTCATGCCGTCGCCGGGCCACCCGCCGCGGCGGCTCGCGCGCGCGTTCGCGGTGCTCGTGCCCGTGGCGAGCGTGTTCGCTCCGTTGCTGGCGGCGGTCGTGTTGGGGGGCTGGGCGCTGGGGATCCCCAGCCTCATCCAGAGGCTCATCCCGGTGGACGCGCGGGTCATGCCGCCCGACATCGCGCTGGGCCTGATGGCGGCGGGCGTCGCCCTCTGGCTGCTGCACGTCCCGGCCGCGCGCGGCTGGAGGCTGGGCGTGGGGCGGGGCCTGGCGACGGCGGCCGTGCTGCTGGGGGCGGAAGGCCTGGGCCGCTACCTCGCCGCCGAGGAGGGGCCCGGCTTCACCGGGCCCTGGCTGAGGGCGCTCCTCGCGCGGAGCGACCTGTCGTCCTGGGTACGCCCCTCCCCGGGGGGCGCGCTGAGCCTGCTGCTCCTGGGGGTGTCGCTCTGGCTGCTGCACGTCCGCGAGCGCCGGGGCTGGTACCCCGCGCGGTGGCTGGCCTTCGGCGTCGCGCTGATCGCGTCGCGGGTCTTCATCGGGTTCCTGTACCAGGAGCACGCGCTCGACGTGGCCGCCCTGAACCCGCGGATGCCACCCTCCGTGCCCATGGGCATCCACACCGCGCTGGCCCTGTTGCTGCTGTCGCTGGGTGTCCTCTCCGTCCATCCGGAGCACGGCATGCTGGGCGTGCTGCTGCGGGACGACCTGGGCGGCCACTCCGCGCGGCGGCTGCTGCCCGCGGCCCTCTTCGTGGTCCTGGCGGTGGGCGGGGTCCGTCTGCTGGGCGAGTGGTTGGGGCTGTACGGGACCGCGTTCGGCGTCACGCTCTTCGTGCTCCTGGTCATGGTGGCCTTCATCGCCGTGTCCGTCTGGAACGCGGACGCCCTCTCCCGGCTGCATGCGCGGCGGCTGCAGGCGGAGGACGTCCTGCGCCTGAGCGAGGAGCGCTTCCGGACCGCGTTCGAGCACGCGCCCATCGGCATGGCGCTGCTCTCGGTGGACGGGCGCTTCCTCGACACGAACGCCGCGCTCCGCGGCATCGTCGGCTATTCACGCGATGAGCTGCTCAGCCGGTCGGTCAGCGACATCACCGTCCCCGAGGACCTGCCGGCGGACCAGGAGAACGCCGAGCGGCTGCGGAGCGGTGACATCAACTCCTTCCAGCGGGAGAAGCACTACATCCACAAGGACGGCCGGAGGATCACCATCCTGGTGAAGGGCTCGGTGGTTCGCGATGCCCAGGGGGCGGCGCTGCACTTCATCTCGCAGATCCAGGACATCACGGAGCGCAACGAGCTGGCGCAGGCGTGGCGCTTCCTGGCGGAGGTGGGCCCCCGGCTCGCGGCGGCGTCGCTGGAGCCTCGGAAGACGCTGGCCACGGTGGCGGCGCTCGCCGTGCCGACGCTGGCGGACTGGTGCCTGGTGGACTTCCTGGGGGAGGACGGAGACGTGCAAGGGGTGGAGACCGCCGCCGCCATGCCGGAGACGGCGGCCCGGCTGCGGGAGATGCTGAAGCAGTACCCGCATGCGCCCTTCCGCCAGGGGGGGCTCATCGCCTCCGTGCTGCGCAGCGGACAGCCGGTGCTGTTGCCGGAGGTCTCGTGGGAGGTGCTCCAGCGGACCGCGGAGGATGCCGCGCACCTGGAGTTCCTGCGCGGGCTCGCGCCGGCGTCCGCGCTCATCGTGGCCCTGCGGTTCCGGGGGCAGAACCTGGGGGCCCTCATCCTCGCCACCTCCGAGTCCGGGCGCCGCTACGGGGCGCGCGACCTCGCCCTGGCGGAGGAGCTGGCGCGCAGGGGCTCGCTCGCGCTGGAGAATGCCTACCTGCATCAGCGGTCCGAACAGGCCACCCGCGTGCGCGACGAGGTCCTGCGCATCGTGGCCCACGACCTGCGCGCGCCCCTCAACGTCATCTCGCTGAGCACCGGGATGCTCGCCAGGGCCCTGCCCGCCCCTGGCGGTCACAAGTCCCTGGAGTCCATCGAGAAGTCGGTCCATCGCGCGAACCGGCTCATCCAGGACCTGCTGGACGTGGCGCGGATGGAGGGGGGCAACCTGACGGTGGACCGCGAGCCGCTGGAGGTGGCGCCGCTCATCCAGGAAGCGGTGGAGCAGCACCGCGCGCTGATGGAGGCGAAGTCCCTTCAGCTGGTGGCCCGTGTTCCGCGGGGCCTGCCCCCCGTGCTCGCGGACCGTGAGCGGGTGCTGCAGATCCTCTCCAACCTGATGGGCAACGCGCTCAAGTTCACGCCCGAGGGTGGGCGCATCACCCTGCGCGTCCAGCCGGAGGCGGGACAGGTCCGCTTCCTGGTGAGCGACACGGGCCCCGGCATCGCGGCGGCGGACCTGCCGCACCTCTTCGAGCGCTTCTGGCAGGCCGGAGTGAAGCGGAGGGAGGGCGCGGGTCTGGGGCTCGCCATCGTGAAGGGGCTGGTGGAGGCCCACGGCGGACAGGTCCACGCGGAGAGCCGCGCCGGCGGAGGGAGCACGTTCGGCTTCACGCTCCCAGCGGGGCCGGTCACCCCCGCCACCGACCTCGCCTGACACGCGCTGGGCGGGAGCAGGGGCCAAAGGCACGCGAGCGGCGCCCTGCTCACGCGGTGCTCCGGCTCGAACGCGGGGTGGGTGCCGGGCGGCGCCGCGAGCGCAGCCACTTCTCCAGCCCCACGATGGGCAGGACCGCGGCGCCCACCAGCACCGACCGGCCGATGGCCCCCCACGACAACGGCGCGGAGCCGAAGATGCGCTGGAGGAAGGGCACGTACATGAAGGCCGCCTGCAACAGCACCAGCAGCGCGATGCCCACGAAGACGGCGCGGTTGCTGGAGAAGCCCACCTCCCGGGTGGAGCCGGTCAGCGTGCGGCACAGCCACAGGTAGAAGATCTGGAAGCTGACGACGGTGTTGACCGCCATCGTGCGGGCCTCGGCCAGCGCGAGCGCGTTGGCGGCGGCGGCGCGTCCCCCCTGGCGCTGGAGCTCCCAGAGGAACAGGCCGATGGCGCCCGCCGCCATCAACAGCGCGACGAGGCCGGTGCGCATCACCACGAAGTGGCTGAGCACCGGCGTGTCGGGCGCGCGCGGCGGGCGGCGCATGACGTGGCGCTCGCGGGCCTCGAAGGCCAGCGGCAGCGCCAGGGTGACGGTGGCCACCAGGTTGATCCACAGCAGCTGCGTGGGGCGCATCGCCAGCAGCGGCTCGTGCACGCCGCCCGCTCCCTGGAGGGGGAAGAAGGTCACGCCCAGCATGAGGATGAGGGCGAGCCCCAGGTTGGTGGGCAGCACGAAGGCCAGCGACTTGACCAGGTTGTCGTAGACGCGGCGGCCCTCCTCCACGGCGGCGACGATGGTCGCGAAGTTGTCGTCCGTCAGCACCAGGTCCGCCGCCTCGCGGGACACCGCCGTGCCGGTGATGCCCATGGCCACGCCGATGTTGGCCTGCTTGAGCGCGGGCGCGTCGTTGACGCCGTCGCCCGTCATCGCCACCACGTCTCCCTGGGCCTGGAGCGCGCGCACCAGCCGCAGCTTGTGTTCGGGGGCCAGGCGCGCGAACACGTTCGTGTCCCGCACCGCCCGGCCCAGCTCCGCGTCGCTCAGGGCGGCCAGGCGCGCGCCCGTGAGCCCCGGGTGCTCCGGCGAGTGGATGCCCAGCTGGAGCCCGATGGCCTCCGCCGTGCCCAGGTGGTCGCCGGTCATCATCTTCACGTGGATGCCGGCGGCGTGGCAGGCCTCCACGGACGCCACGGCCTCCTCGCGGGGCGGGTCGATCATCCCCTGGAGCCCCAGCAGCGTGAAGCCCTCCTCCGCGTCGTGCGGCGCCAGGGCCTCGCTGTGGGGCGCGTCCTTGCGCGCGAACGCGAGCACGCGCAGCCCCTGCCGGGCCATGCGGTCGACCTGCTCCAGCACGGCGTCCCGGTCCGTCTGGGGACCGCAGCGGCGGAGCACGGCCTCCGGGGCGCCCTTGAGGAACAGCTCGCGGTGCTCCGGGCCGCCCGCGTTCAGCGTGGCCATGAACTGGTGTTCGGACTCGAAGGGGATGGCGTCCAGGCGGGGATGGCGCTCGCGCAGGTCCGTCACGCCCAGCCCTCCCTTCTTCGCGGCGAACAGCAGCGCGCCCTCCGTGGGGTCGCCGGTCATCCCCCAGCGCCCCTCCCGGGGCTGGAGGTCGGCTTCGTTGCAGAGCACGCCCGCGAGCAGCAGGGCGTACACGTCCTCCGGCACCGGCGACAGCGGGCGCCCGTGGCGCAGGACCTGCCCTCGGGGAGTGTGGCCCACGCCGGTGAGCGCGTAGTGCCCCTTCCAGGTCCACAGCGCCTGCACGGTCATCTCATTGCGCGTGAGGGTGCCCGTCTTGTCCGTGCAGATGACGGTGGTGCTGCCCAGCGTCTCCACCGCGGGCAGCTTCCGGATGACGGCGCGCCGGGCCGCCATGCGCTGCACGCCAATGGCCAGGGCGATGGTGACGATGGCGGGCAGGCCCTCCGGAATCGCGGCCACCGCCAGGGTGATGGCCACCAGCACGGCGTCGCTGAACGGATACCCGCGCAGCATCCCCACCCCCAGCAGCACCCCGGACATGAGGACGATGCCCGCCGTGATGACGCGGCCCAGCCGTGAGAGCTCCCGCGTCAGCGGCGTGCTCAGGTCGGCGGCCTGCTCCATCAGGTGGGAGATGCGGCCCAGCTCGGTGTCGCGCCCCGTGGCCACCACCACCGCGGTCGTCGTGCCGGAGGTCACCAGCGTGCCCCCGAAGGCCAGGCTCGCCCGGTCCCCCAGCTCCGCGTCCCCGGCGACGGCCGCGACGTGCTTGCTGGAGGGGACGGACTCGCCGGTGAGCGCGGCCTCCTCCACCTGGAGGTTGCGGGAGTGCAGCAGGCGCAGGTCCGCGGGGACGCGGTCCCCGGACGCGAGCTGCACGACGTCCCCGGGGACCAGCTCCGCCGCGGGCCGGGTCACCGGGTGGCCGTCGCGCAGCACCAGGGTGCTCTCCGGCACCATGTGGTTCAGCGCCGCGATGGCCCGGCCCGCCCGGTACTCCTGCACGAAGCCGATGACGGTGTTGAGCACCACCACGGCGGCCACCACCAGCCCGTCCGTCACCTTGCCCAGGAGGATGGCCAGCCCCGCGGAGGCGATGAGCACCCAGATGAGGGGGCTGTTCACCTGCCGCCACAGGAGCCTCCACGCGCTCTCGGGGCGCTCGCGCTCCAGCACGTTGGGCCCGTGACGCGCGAGCCGCTCCCGGGCCGCCGCCTCCGTCAGTCCCGAGGCGGTGCTGGTCAGCTGTGCCAGCACCGCCTCGGGGGGCAGGGCGTGCCAGGAGACGGAGCGGTCCCCGGGGGCCCGGAGGCCGGCCTGCTTCCTGGAGCGTGGCGTCTCCCGCATGGCGTGTCTCCCTGGGGGAAGCTGGCCATGCCTGGAGACGAAAGGCCCCGATAGGGAGCCTGCCGTCCACCGGCCGGAGTGCCCGGCCGCCCTCACGCGCCCGACGTCAGGGGTTGAACGTCAGCGTGTAGTTGGACGAGGAGCCCGTATCGAGCTGCCGGTAGCCCAGGGAGCGCGAGGCGGTGCTGCAGGTGTTGTCGCACCACTCGAAGGCGGTGGACGGCGTGCACGTGGAGTACGCGCCGGCCCAGACCTTCCCGCCGCCCTCCGCGTAGTAATACGAGTAGCGGTTCGGCAGGGAGGAGCCATAGACAATCTTGCATTCGCCTGGGTTCAGGCTCCACCAGCCCTTCTTCTGCCAGAGGCTGCCGTCCTCCGAGGCGCAGGAGGGCGAGTACCACTCATACGTGGTGTAGATCGTGACGCTGGTTCCATTGCAGTATTGCATCCAGGCATGGGCCGGTCCCGCCGTCCCCAGTCCCAATGCCAACGCCAGTGCCGCCGCGAACTTTTGAATCGACATGTGAGCCTCCTCGGGTCGTGACGCGATGACGGGTGGGACTACCGGGCCTCGCGGCGAGCGCCGCCAGGAGTGGTGAGGCCGGAGGACTCCGCCTGCCGCGCGGCCTCCGTGCCAGGGGCGGCGCGCAGCTGGGGCGCGGCGCCGGGGTCGACCACGTACTTCACCGGCACCGCCGTCACCGCCGAGTCGGTCCGCGTGGCCGCCAGCTGCTCCACGGACGGCAGGCCCTGGGCCGGTGCGGCCTGGAGCTCGGAGGCCGCGGCCTGGGGCGCCTCCTCCCGGGGGGCCTCCCCACAGCCCGCCGCCAGCGCCGCCAGGCCCCACATCATCAGCGTTGCATGCTTCTTCATCATGCCAGCTCCATTGGAAATGCCGCCCCGCGCGTGGGCGGACTGTCTCTCTTACGCGCGGGAGATTGTTTATTCGTCAGGGCTGACAGGGTTTCGTCCGGCCTGGATGTTTGTAGTTGAGAGGGATTCCACGGGCGCGGGGGCCCGCTTCACGCAGGACGAGGGAAAAAGGGCGAGCGCGGCCAGGGCCCACAGCGACCGGTACAGGAGGGACATCGTGACTCCCGGGAAAGAAGGAAGACCAGATGGTCACGATGGCCCGGGGGCGTGCCCAGGCGGCCGAGGGGGCCGGTCCTCCCACCCCGTGGGGCACGCCCGCCTGGGTGTCCTCCAGGCCACCTGCGCGTGCGACCTCTGGCCACCCCCCGGGGGGCCACTCTCCCTTTGAAATCCGGGACGCCTTCCCGTAGTTTCCCCCGCGACTTCGAGGAGCGTTGCGAGGCCCTCCCGGCCCCAGGCTCGAAGCCGAATGACCCAACGGCGCTCACCTGTACGCGTTGCCTGCGAGGGTGAGCCTGCCTGTGAAGGGCCTGTCCTCTTCCTCGCCAGCACGGCGCGCCCCCTGGATCCGGAGCCACACCATGACCGCGGTTACCCAGAAGCAGAATCACGACTACGCCATCGCCGACCTCAAGCTCGCCAGCTGGGGCCGCAAGGAGATCCGCATCGCGGAGAGCGAGATGCCGGCGCTCATGGCCATCCGCGACGAGTACGCGAAGCAGCAGCCGCTCAAGGGCGCTCGCGTCACGGGTTCGTTGCACATGACCATCCAGACCGCGGTGCTGGTGGAGACGCTCCAGGCGCTGGGCGCCCAGGTGCGCTGGGCGTCCTGCAACATCTTCTCCACCCAGGACCACGCGGCCGCCGCGCTGGTGGAGGCCGGCACGCCGGTGTTCGCGCACAAGGGCGAGTCCCTGAAGGAGTACTGGGACTTCACCCACCGCATCTTCGAGTTCGGCCCCGCCGGCAGCGACCACGAGGGTCCGAACATGATCCTCGACGACGGTGGTGACGCCACGCTGCTCATGCACCTGGGCAAGCGCGCGGAGAAGGACCTGTCCGTCATCGCCAACCCCCAGAGCGAGGAGGAGCGTGAGCTGTACGCCTCCATCAAGGCGAAGCTCGCCGAGGACGCGACCTGGTACTCGCGCAAGAGCGCGAAGATCCTCGGCGTCACCGAGGAGACCACCACGGGCGTGCACCGCCTCCAGGAGATGTCCGTCAAGGGCACGCTCCTGTTCCGCGCCATCAACGTCAACGACAGCGTGACGAAGAGCAAGTTCGACAACCTGTACGGCTGCCGCGAGTCCCTGGTGGACGGCATCAAGCGCGCCACGGACGTGATGGTGGCCGGGAAGATCGCCGTCGTCGCGGGCTATGGCGACGTGGGCAAGGGCTCCGCGCAGGCCCTGCGCGCGCTGTCCGCCCAGGTGTGGGTGACGGAGATCGACCCCATCTGCGCGCTCCAGGCCGCGATGGAGGGCTACCGCGTCGTGACCATGGACTACGCGGCGGACAAGGCGGACATCTTCGTCACCGCCACGGGTAACAAGAGCGTCATCACCCACGAGCACATGGCCAAGATGAAGGACCAGGCCATCGTCTGCAACATCGGCCACTTCGACAATGAGATCGAGGTCGCCTCCCTGGAGAAGTACCAGTGGGAGGAGATCAAGCCCCAGGTCGACCACGTCATCTTCCCGGACAACAAGCGCATCATCCTGCTGGCGAAGGGCCGCCTGGTGAACCTGGGCTGCGGCACCGGCCACCCCAGCTACGTGATGTCCAGCTCGTTCGCGAACCAGACCATCGCGCAGATCGAGCTGTACTCGCACAGCGACAAGTACCAGGTGGGCAAGGTGTACGTGCTGCCCAAGCACCTGGACGAGAAGGTCGCCCGGCTCCAGCTGAAGAAGCTCAACGCGCAGCTCACGGAGCTCACCCCGGAGCAGGCCAGCTACATCGGCGTGCAGAAGAGCGGCCCGTACAAGCAGGACACCTACCGCTACTAGCCGCCGCCTGAAGTGACACCCGGGGCACCGTGGGCCAGCAGGCCCGCGGTGCCCTTCGTGTCTCCACGCCCCGTCAGAACAGCCGGTTGAGGCCGTTGAGCGCCGCCACGCGGTACGCCTCCGCCATGGTGGGGTAGTTGAACGTGGTGTTGATGAAGTAGTCGATGCTGTTGCCCGGCCAGTCCTGCGCCATGATGGCCTGCCCGATGTGGATGATCTCCGAGGCGTTGTCCCCGAAGCAGTGGATGCCGAGGATCTCCCGCGTCTCCCGGTGGAAGAGCAGCTTCAGCATGCCCACGGTGCGGCCGGTGATCTGCGCGCGCGCCAGGCTCTTGAAGAAGGCGTGGCCGACTTCATAGGGGACGCCCGCCAGGGTGAGCTCGCGCTCGGTGCGGCCCAGGCTGCTGATCTCCGGGCTGGTGTAGATGCCCGTGGGGATGTCCTTGACCAGCTTGTGCTCCAGCCGCCCCTCCACGATGTGCGTGGCGGCGAAGCGGCCCTGGTCATAGGAGGCGCTGGCCAGGGAGGGCGCGCCCACCACGTCCCCCACCGCGTAGATGTGCGGGACGGACGTCTGGTAGCCGTCGTTGACCTGGATGCACCCGCGCGAGTCCACCGCGATGCCCAGCGCCTCCAGGCCCAGGTCCTGGCTGTTGCCGGAGCGGCCGTTGGCCCAGAGGAAGACGTCCGCCTTCAGCCGCTTGCCGCTCTTCAGGTGGAGCACCACGCTGTCGTCGTGCGCCTCCACCTGGGTCATCTCCTCCTGGTGGCGGATGAGCACGCCCTGCTCGCGCAGGTGGTAGGAGAGCGCGTCGGAGATTTCGTCGTCCAGGAAGGACAGCAGCCGGTCCCGCGTGTTCACCAGGTCCACCTTCACGCCGAGCATCCGGAACATGGAGGCGTACTCACAGCCGATGACGCCCGCGCCGTAGATGATCATCGACAGCGGGGACTCGCGCAGCCGCAGGATGGTGTCCGAGTCGAAGATGCGCGGGTGGCGGAAGTCCACGCTCGCCGGGTGGTAGGGCCGTGAGCCGGTGGCCACCACGAACGCGTCCGCGGAGAGCAGCTCCACGGAGCCGCGCGGCTCCGTGACCTCCACGGTGTGCGCGTCCCGGAAGCGCGCCCGGCCCACCACCAGCTCCACGCGGTTGCGCTCGTAGAAGGTGCTGCGCAGCTGCACCTGCTTAGACACCACCGTGGTCGCGGCCCGCATCATGTCCTTGAGCGTGGTGTGGCGGGCCAGGTCCGCCCTCAGCTCCGGGTGGTCCTGCTGCACGTCCATCAGCCGCTGGATGGCGTGGCGCAGCGCCTTGGAGGGGATGGTGGCGGTGTGCGTGCAGGCGCCGCCCACGAGGGGGCTCTGTTCCACGGAGCACACCCGGCGGCCGGACTTCACCGCCTTCATCGAAGCCCCTTCACCCCCCGGACCCGAGCCGAGGACCACCACGTCGAACCGCCGAGCACTCATGGGGCCGGAGTGTTCCCCCAACCCCGGCCCCGAGGGAAGAAATCACCCCGGGGCCGGGCACTGCTTCACACATCACGGCGCGTACGAGGCCTTCAACTGCACGCCGCTGTAGTCCGTGTAGCCCTTGAGCATCACGTGGTAGACGCCGGCCGCCGGGTACCCCAGGTGGCACGACTCCGTGTTCCCAGCGGCCATGGAGCGGCAGTCGTAGACAAAGTCCTCCGGCGCGGCGTCCCGGCGGATGTAGAGGTCCGCGTCGCCGGTGCCGCCCAGGGTCGTCACGTCCAGGGCGGTCTGCCCGGCCGGGACGGTGAGGGTCCAGTAGCGGTAGGAGTCCTTCAGGCCCGACAGGCCGGACACCGTCTGGTTGTTCACCAGCACGCCGGTGCCACCCCCACTGCTCACATAGGTCGCGCGCAGGAACGCTCCGGAGAGCGTCAGGGAGGGGGCCGCGTTGTAGAGCTTCACGTGCCAGGTGCCCGCCGCGGGCGCGTTGAGGGTGCACGACTGGCTGTTGTGGGTGCCACCCAGCGTGCCGGCGCAGTCATAGGACGTCATCGTGGGCGCGCTGCCGCGCTTCACGTAGAGGTGCGCGGTGCCTCCGGAGCCGCCGTAGGTGTCGACGGTGAGGCGGGTGGCCCCCGCCGGCACGTTGAGCGTGTAGTCACAGGAGAAGGTGCCAGGCGGCGCGCTCACGCCGGACGTGGGGGAGTTGTTGGTGAGCGGGCTGGTCGTGGTGCAGCCCGGGTAGCCGCCGGACAGGGTGTACGTGCCCGTGAGGCTCGCGCCGGAGAACGCGCCATAGCCATACATCCGCGCGTAGTAGACGCCGGACTCCGTCACGTTGAGCGTGCACGTCTCCGAGTTGGTGGAGCCGGAGGACTTGCAGTCATACGTCGTCTCGTTGGGGGAGGAGCCCCGGCGCACGTACAGGTCGCCGTCGCCCGTGCCCCCGCTGGTGACGAAGTCCACGCGGGTCGCCCCCGTGGGGACATAGAGCAGGTAGATGCAGGACCAGCTCGCCGCCGCCGTGCCCAGGCCGGAGGCCGGGACGCCGTTGGTCAGCGTCGTCGTGCTGGTGCAGCCGGAGCTGCCGCTCGGCGTATAGGTCGCCGTCAGGCTCAGGCCGGTGAAGGCCGCGTAGCCGTAGAGCTTCACGTAGTACGTGCCCACCTGCGCGTTGGTGATGGCGCAGCTCTCCGCGTTGCTGCTCTTGTCGGACTTGCAGTCATACGTCCCCGTCGTCGGCTCCGCGCCGTACCGCACATAGAGGTCCGCGTCCCCCGAGCCGGAGGTGGTGACGAAGCTGAGCGTGCTGGCCGCGGAGTTGACGCTCAGGGTGTACGTGCAGGACCACTCGCCGGTGTTCGCGCTGATGTTGGTCACCGCCACGTTGCTGGTGAGCGGGATCAGCCCCGTGCAGCCGGCGGCCAGGGCCTGGAGCCGCTCCTCTGGAGGCGGGCCCTTCTCCGTCACGGGGGCCGCTTCGGCGGCCCCTTCCACCGGCGCTTCGACAGCCAGGTCCGCGGACGACTCCAGCTCCTCGCCACATCCCGCCAGGGCCCATGTCAGCCATGCAGCGGCGAAGGCCTTCCATGCCAGACGCTTCAAGGTTTGCTCCTTGGTTGTTGAGAAGGTGTTGCACCCGCGGCCGCGAATGTCTGTCATCGCGAGGCCGTCGGATGAGGAGAAACCTAACATCCGTGTCTGACATTTTGGGTGCGGGGAGGCCGCACGGCGGGAGCGGCTCAGCTGGTGGCTCCAGGCCATCCGGGATAGGGTTCGCGGCGGGCAGTCGGGCCGGCGAACCGCGAGAGCACCATGAGCGATTTCCCCCGGAAGCCGGACCCTGCGTCTCCTCCCATCCCGTCCGAACCCGCCATGGCGGGGCGCCGCCGCGCCGGCCGGGCGCTGCTCACGGCCTCCGCCGTGGGCATGACCCTCGCGGCCGCCGGGTGCGGTTCCCTGATGACCACGAATCCGGCCCCCTGCAACTACGACGACGGCTTTCAGGACGGCTGCGAGGGGACCGGCCAGCCCGATGCGGGTGTCGACGGCGGGACGGACGCCGGCTCCATCCTGGTTCCCTAGAGGCCGCGAGCCATGGCTCCCGAACTCTTTGAAATCGACCTGACGGACGGCCCCGCGCTGACGCTGCACGAGCGGGCCTCGGGGAACGTCGCCGAGCGCTATCCCTGGGCGTCGCTGGAGCCGTCCCGCTATCCGCCGCTGCTGGTGGAGCGGGCCCGGCACTCGTGGACGCTGCGCGCGCTCAACGAGTTCGGGAGCGCCACGGTGATGGGGCAGCTGGTGCAGGTGATGGGCGAGGCGCGTGTCCCGCTGGACCTCTGGAGCCTGGCGGCGCGCTTCCCCGCGGAGGAGGTCCACCACGTGGAGCTGTGCGCGCGGATGGCCATGGCCCTGGGGGGCGGCGCCCGACTTGCCTATGACCCGGCGAGCTTCGCCGTGGCGTTCGACCCTTCGCTCACCTTCCTCCAGCGCGCCAGCGAGCTCCTCGTGCGGGTGTGCTGCGTGGGGGAGACGCTCTCCTTCGCGCTCTTGTCGGGCTGCCTGCGCGCGACGTCGCATCCGCTGACGCGCGCCGTACTCACGACGCTCGTCCAGGAAGAGGCCCTGCATGGCCGGCTCGGGTTCCTGTACCTGGAGTGGATTGCCCCGGAGCTGGGGGCCGCGGAGAAGGAGCGGCTGGGGCGCGTGGCGCGCGAGGCGCTGGACGCCCAGGCGCCGCTCTGGGAGCGGCTTCGCAGCACCACGAAGGACGGCGTCACCCGCGAGGGGTTCCTGCTGGAGCACGTGACGGACCTGGGCTGGATGGAGTCCCAGGACTACATCGCGGTGAGCCGCGAGACGGCGGAGACGCAGGTGCGGGCGCCGCTCCTGCGCCACGGCATCCGCGTGCCCTGAGGCCCTGGTCCCGCCGCCATGAGACCTGTCGAGGTCGGTCTGGCTGCCCTTCGACGTTATCGGGCGAGTGCGTGCAGGAGGTTGACGTAGTTGTCGGTCCAGGCCCGCCGACCCATCATGGCGGGAGACGCCTTGACCGCCTGGAATTGAAGCTCTTGTTCGAGGATGCCGATGGTCGTGCTGTCAGGGCTCATCGCGAACCAGACACTGGGAGAACGACCGGTCGCGAGCTCGTCGGCGGTAAGGGTCTCGTTTTGACTGACGAGCCCCTGGATTCTCAGCTCGGCGCTCAGGCGGGTGAGGACAGGGATGAGGTTGAACAGCCGGCTCGAGACGTGGAAGAGCAGGAGTCCACCCGGCTTCAGCTTCTGGAGATAGAGGTCCAGGGCTTCACGGGTCAGCAGATGCGTTGGAACGAAGTCGCTGGAGAAGGCATCCAGGACGATGATGTCGTAGCGATGCGCTTCGGCTTCCTGGATTCGCAAGCGCGCATCGCCTGTGAGCACGCGGATGTGTGCCTGACTGGTGTTGAGCAAGCTGAAGTGCTGGCGGGCGAGTCGTTCGACTTCGGGGTCGAGTTCGTAGAAGTCCCAGGATTCGCCGCGCCGGCCGTAGGCCGCGAGGCTCCCAATGCCAAGCCCCACCACGGCGACCTGACTGCGTCCAACGCCCCCGGCGGCGAGCACGCGACCCACGGCGGAGCCCCGGTGGTAGTACGAGAGCGGCTCTCCGCGTTCACCTGGGCGAAGGTCCTCCACGCCATGAACGGTGCTGCCGTGTTGAAACAGCCTCAGGGTTCCTGTGTCCTTGACGGTGTAGTGACCATAGAAGGTTCGGGAACCCTCGACTCGCCCGCGGGAGAGCAGCCATCCGGAGAGCACGAGGATGGCGATGATGAAGAGCGCTGCCCCTCCCGAAACATAGGGTGCGAGCTTCGGGCGTGGCACCCCTTGGGCCTGACGCATCACATCGCGCGCAGCCAGCCCTCCCAGGAGAAGAAGGCCGGCCAGGCTGTGATCCAGATAGGGAAGCGCCAGGGAGCCCAGCGTCAGCGGGACCACCAGCGCAAGCAAGAGCGTCCCGGCCAGTCCGCCGAGCGAAACGTGGAGGTAGAATGAGCCCAGGAGGCGTGGGTCGCTTGGGCGGCACCACACGAGATTTCCATGCATCAGCAGACAGCCCACCCACAGCACGGTGCTGTGAAGGACCAGTGAGGGGAGGGATGTCTGTGCTCGTGCCAACGCGAAGAGGGCCGCGATGAAGGCGATGGCGAGGCTCCCTATCGCCAGACGGTTCAGCCCCGTTGGGGTGGGAGGGCGCTTGGAAAAGCAGATGATGAGGGTCAGCAGGTAGAGTGAGAGGGGGAGGATCCACAGCAGCGGGATGGATGCGTCCAGGGTGAGGACGTTCGTGACCGCAAGCAGCAGGGCGTTGGCGCTCGCGGAGAGCAGCATCCAGGTGACTCGTGATGCACGCGGCACCTGGGGGGCGGGCTCCGCGATGGGGATGGCTTCCTTCGTCCTGTCGGTGGGCGCTCCCTTTCGAACACACAAGAGACAGAGGCACGACAGGAGAACGAAACACCCGTACCCGACATACCAGGCCAGGAGTTGCTCTTCGAGGTCGAGTGCGGGTTCCACCAGGAATGGGAAGGAAAGCAACGCCAGGAGTGCCCCTGCGTTGGAGGTCCCATAGAGAAAGAACGGGTCGGCCCTCGAAGGGTGCTCCGTTCTTGTGAACCACCCTTGTGCGACGACGCTGGTTGTCGACAGGGCGAGGAACGGCCATCCCAGGGAGAGCGTCAGCGTCAGGAGAATGGCTGCGACAGGAGGCAGGTCGAAGTGATGCAGTCGGAATGGGAAGACAACCACCGCGATCAGCACGAAGAACAGATGTGCCCAGCGATAGCTTCCCTGCTGAACCGCCAACGTCACTCGGCTCGAGTAGAAGTATCCGAGCACCAGGATGGCTTGATAGAAAACAAGACAGGTCGTCCAGATGGCCGCGCTGCTGCCGTACGAGGGAAGCAGCCGCCTTGCGAGGATGAGTTCGACTTGGAAGAGGAGAAACGAGCCCAGGAAGACCCAGAGATGAAAAAGAGCGCCGATGTAGGTACTGGCGAGGGGTTTCCGGGGAGAGGCTTCCATTTTTTTCCCGTTCAAAGTCGGACGGGTCGGTTATCCCAGTGGGGCATCTCGCTAGCAAGCCCCCCGCCGTTCCTCCTGCTGGAGGTCCGTTCGCTGTCCGCTCGGGGGATGACCCGACCGATCTCCGATGGCTTACGTCGACGCATTCTCGAGGTGCGCGGCAAGACGTGCGAGGAATTGGCGGAGCCGTTTCGCGGAGGCCGGGCCACGGTGAAACGGGTCCTCCGGCTGAAGCGCGAGACAGGCGGCAAGGAGGCGATTCGAGCAGCCAACGCGGGCGTCCCGCTCCTGCCGCCCCATGGCTCCGACTTCAATCAAGATGGCCGTCGAAGCAGTCACCCAGCGCGATGTGGAGGGCCGGTTCATCCATCGCGGCTCCCCGGCCTCGTCGTCCCATGATGCAGGCGGGCGGCAGGCCCGCCTGCCGCCGGTCCCGCGTCGACGGCTCCGCCGTTTCAGGGGTCTTGGAAGAGGCTGGCGCCGCTCCCGAGGCGCTTCCTGGAGGCGCGGTTGTCGAGCTTGATGAGGTCCTCGGGCTGCTCATCCGCCTGCTCCTCCGGCGAGAGCGACTCCCACTCCTCCAGGTCCAGCACCTCCGGGACGACGAGCGTGCGCAGGTCCGGAGGAGGAGGGGACTTGATGGGCTTTTTCCCGTGCATCACGTAGTACGTGAGGTGCTCCACGCGCAGCAGGGACGGATCGCCAAAGAGCGTGAGCCACGCGCCCGAGCCGGAGTCGAGCAGTCGCGCCTCCACCGCTCCCGCCACGTACGTGACGCTGTCCGCGGCGGTCGCGACAATCGCCTCCTTCACGCGCAGCGTCCCGGTGCACACGAACGAGAAGCCGACGCCCACGTAGAGGTTGCGGCACGTGACATCGCCGAAGACGACGAGGACGCCCTGGTCGTGTCCGGCCGCCTCCACGAGGACGTTGCCTTCGACCTCCAGGGGCCCCTTCACGAGGGTGTAGGGCTGGGCCGGTCTCCACGGCGCGGCGCCGGACTGCTTCACCTCCGTGGGCTCGGCCCACGGTTCCTCCACGTCGAGCGTGAGCAGCACCTCGATGAACTCACGCAGGGGCGCGGGGGCCTCCTGGATCTGGGCGGGTGGGGTGGGCCTGGGGGGCATGGGTGAGCCTTCCTTCGTTGGGAGCGATGGGCGGATCCGTACCTTGTGCCAGGGGCCCAGGGCCACGACAACCTCGTTTCCGTCGGGCTATTCGAGGGTGGCGAGGAGCTCCGAGCCGTGCTCCTGGCACCAGCGGCGGTCCGTCTCCAGCCGGTTCGCGGTCGTCACGCCGCGGAGCACCTGCCCGCGGTCGTCCAGGGATTCGATGGCGCCCTTCACGGTGACGAGCAGGACCACGGGCTCGTCGCCCACGGCCTGCCAGCTGTCCTCGCTGCCGGGCGGCTCATACACATACGTGCCCGGGCCAGTTACCTCGCCGGTGTGGCGGTGCCGGGTTCCAGGCGGAAGAGGTACATCCAGCCACTGCCTACCCGGAAGAAGCGCAGCGGCTCGGGCCTGGGTTGACTCAGGGTTGAAGAAGCGTCGTAATCACTTTCATCATGCTCAGTGCTGTCGAGGGGGAAGTTGAGTCCCAGCCTAGATGCCCACGCCATCCCGCCCGGGAGGCGGTGCGCACCTGTGAGCGCTGCGGAAGGTATGTCTGTTCTTGGTGCGAGCACGACGGAGGCCAATGCCGTGACTGCGTGCGGCTGTCGGTGCTGGCGGTGCCGGACTCCCGCGCCCGCGCGCGGTGGACCCTCCGCCTGCTGGAGGTCGCCGCCGGGGTCTCCTTGCTGAAGGTCCCCCTCTTCTTCTGGGTCTTCATCGCGTTGGAGGAGTCAGGTCGGGTCCCGGGGCCCCTCGTGGATGGCGTGACGTACCTGTCGCTGCTCTTCGCCCTCGCCGCCCAGGTCGGTTTCTTGATGTGGGTCCACCGGGTCGTCCGTCAGCTCAAGGCCCAGGGGGCGGACCTGGAGACGACCCCCGCCATGGCGGTCTGGATGTGGCTGATTCCCCTGCTCAACTGGGTGAAGCCCTACCAGCTCATGAAGGACATCGCGGAGAAGGCGGGGGGCGCCCACTTCGCCGCGTCGCTCCCGCTCTCCCTGTGGTGGGGGGCGAACCTCCTGGCCCGGGTCCTGGAGCAGGTGGACCAGCGGGTGGTCCGCAAGATGGGCACCGTCGAGGGTGTGCCTTCATCCGCCAGCCTGGTGTTCGCCATCTTCATGTCGCTCTGTTCCGCGGGCACCGCGCTCGCCTGCGTGCAGATCGTCAAGGCCCTGCAGGCGCGAATGGACCAGCGCCGCGAGGGCCTGGAGGGCGTGGACACCCCCATTGCGGAAGACGAAGCCACAGCGGCGTGATTCGAGGGGCGCCGGTCGTGGAGGAGCTCAGGGGGCGCCGGTGACGCGGACCAGCTGCTTGCCCAGGTTCCTGCCCTCGAACAGGCCGCGCAGGGCGGACGGCGCGTGTTCCAACCCCTCCGCGATGGACTCCGCGTGGACGAGCCTTCCCCCGGCGGCCCAGGCGGACAGCTCGCGGAAGGCCTCCGGAAAGCGAGACACGTAGTCGAGGAAGATGAAGCCCTCCATCCGCGCCCGCTTGAAGCCCAGCTGCATGTAGTTGCGCGGCGTGGCGCCGTAGTCGTGGTCCTTGTAGCCGGAGGAGACCGCGCCGCAGAGCACCACCCTCGCGCCCCGGGCGAGGTGGTCCAGCGCCGCCTCCAGCACCGGCCCGCCCACGTTGTCGAAGAAGACGTCCACGCCCCTGGGGGCCAGCGTCTGGAGGCGCGCCCGGACGTCCTCGGACTTGTAGTCGATGCAGGCGTCGAACCCGGCGGTCCGAGTGACCCAGTCGGCCTTGTGCGCCCCGCCCGCGATGCCGATGACGCGGCAGCCGCGGAGCCGTGCGACCTGCCCGGCGAGGGAGCCCACGCTGCCCGCGGCGCCGGACACGAGGACGGTCTCGCCCGGCGCGGCGCGGCCCACGTCCGTCATGCCGAAGTACGCCGTCAGCCCACTGGCGCCGTAGAGGTTCAGCATCGCCTTCGGGTCGATGCCGTCCGGCACGGGGTTGAAGCCGAAGAGGCCCGCGTCCTTCGCCAGGGCGTAGTCCTGCCAGCCCGTCATGCCCGTCACCCAGTCGCCCACGCACAGCCGCTCCGAACGAGAGGCGATGACCTGCCCGACGCCCACCCCGCGCATCACCTCGCCGAGCGCGACGGGTGGGATGTACGTCGCGCGCGGATTGAGCCAGGTGCGCTGCGTGGGCTCGATGGAGAGCCAGACGACGCGCACGAGCGCCTCTCCGGGACCCGGAGTGGGCACGGGCGCGTGGCGCCATTCGAAGCAGGCGTCGGACACCTCGTCGAGGGGACGGGCCTTCAGCACCCACTGGCGGTTGATGGGCGTACTCAAGGGGCCTCCTTCGCGAAGACAGGGGCCGCGAGCCGGCGGGCGCAGTCGCGGATGTCATCCGGCCACGCTCGGGTCCACTTGTTGAAGCGGGTGCGGTCGCTCGCGTAGAGCGCGCGGGCGGCCTCTTCGTAGCCCGGGGCGTTGCCAGCCATCGTGGTCATGAAGCGGTCGGTGGCGGCCTGGGCCTGCCGGACGCGGTCGGCGTCACCGCTGTTGGCGCGGGCGGCCTCCACCAGCTTGCGCAGCGCCACGGAGGCGCCGCCGGGCTGCTGGGACAGCCACTCCCAGTGCCGGGGCAGCAGCGTCACCTCACGCGCCACCACGCCCAGCTTCGGGCGGCCGGGCCCCCGGGGTTCGGTGGCATCCGCCGCCGGGTCCGGGGTGGGTCGCAGACGCGCGAGCACGTCCTCCAGCGAGCCACGCAGGTGGAAGTCCACCGTCCGCCCGGTCGCGTCGTCGAACAGCAGCAGGGCTTCAGTGGTGCCCGCATCGAGCGCACGCCGGGCGGCGGTGACGACCTCCGCGGGCGACCCGGAGGCAATCAGGCGCTGTCCGGCGAAGGCGGTCCAGGTGGCGGAAGGGGAAGGCATGGTGGCATCCGGAGAGAAGTGTGTGTGGAATATTACCCGGATCAAATTAGGTGTCAATTGTACCCGGGTAATACGGGCCGGTGGGGCCCGAGCGGGGGGCAGGTCGGTCAAGGCAAGCCTCTGTGTCCGGCGGGTCAATAGTTGCGTCTTGAAGGGGAGTTTGAGGGCTCTGGGGTGCGGAGGAAGGTTGTACTTGGGATGTTTTGGTGGTTGGCGTATGTGTTTGGGTATGGGTTGAATGACTGTCGCCCATTGGGGGAGTTCAAGAATGAAGCCGTCGAGCGTTGTCGTTGCCCTGGTCTCTTTCCTTGCCCTGGCCTGCGGCGGGCCTGGGGTCGAGTCTGAAAATCCAGACATCGCGAGCACGCAGCAGGCGGTGTTGACGCCGGGAGACTCGGTCATTGGGAGTTGGTGGAATGGGGGCTGGGTGCAGACCATCGATGCGAGCGGCAACGGCTATATGTCGGTCGTCGCCTCGGGCTTCCCTTGCTGGTCCGTGGGGTCACAGAGCTTCCGAGGGCTCGTCAAGACGGGCGCCAATACCTTCTCGGGCGAGTGTGGCATCTGCTCTGGCGGCTCCGTCGTCTGGGTGCCGGTCAGCATCGTCGTCACCTCGGACGGCTCCTCGATGACGGAGTACTTCAGCGGGACCTCCTCCACCTGGTCCAGGATCTGACCCTGGCCCCACCCAGGGCGTCTGTCATTCGCGCCCTGGGTGGAGAGGACTCCCGCGTCCCGCCTCGCTGACATGCCGCGCCGGCATTGACCGGGCGGCCCCGCCGTGGGAGCAGGGCAGGGCGGACAAGGAGCCGAGGCATGAAGGACGCGAGCAGGATTCCCGTCATCGTGGGCGTGGGGCAGGTCAACGACCGTTCCGAGGACCCGCTGCGGGGGCTGGACTCGCAAGGCCTGATGGAGGCCGCGCTCCGGGCAGCGGACGCGGACGCGGGCGGCGGCTGGCTGACGCGGGTCGACTCGCTGGCCGTCGTTGATCAGCTCTCGTTCCGGCAGGTGGGGGAGCTGTCGCTCTCGCTGGCGGAGCGGCTGGGGGCCCGTCCGCGCCTGCGTGAGCAGACGGCGGAGGCCAGCGGCGACAGCCCGGTGCGGCTGCTCGACGAGGCCGCCAACCGGATCGCCGCCGGAGACATCCAGGTCGCGGCGGTCGTGGGCGGCGAGGCGCTGCGCACGGCGGCCCGGCGCGCGGCCCTGTCCGCGGGCGACGCGCCCTCCGCGCACAACGCCGCGAGCACCATTGGCGTCCACGCTCGCGAGGCCTACCGGCGGCGCTATGGACTCCTGACGCCGATCGACGTCTATCCCCTCTATGAGAACGCCGGCCGCGCCGCGGACGGGCTGTCGCTGGCGGAGGCGCAGCGGGAGAGCGGGGAGCTCTGGGCGCGGTTCTCCCAGGTCGCGGCTGGCAACCCAGGCGCGTGGCTCCGCGAGCCCGCGTCGGTCGAGGACATCCTCACGCCCTCGGCGGCCAACCGCCCCATCGCGTTTCCGTACCTCAAGCGGATGGTGGCGAACAGCTCGGTCAATCAGGGCGCGGGGTTCCTCGTCACCAGCCTGGAGAACGCGCTCGCGCGGGGCGTGCCGGAAGGCCGCCTCGTGTACGTGGGGCGGGGGGCCGCCGCGCATGAGCCCGAGGACTTCCTCGCGCGAGATGGCTACGCGCGCTCACCGAGCATGGCTGTCACCCTGCGCCGCGCGCTGACGCTGAACGGGCTGACCCCCGAGGCGCTGGACCACGTGGAGCTCTACAGCTGCTTCCCCTGCGTGCCGAAGATGGCGCGCCGCGTGCTGGGCTGGCCGTTGGAGAGGCCCGCCACCGTGTTCGGCGGCTTGACGTTCGGAGGCGCCCCCATCGCCAACCCCATGAGCCACGCGGTGGTCCTCATGGTGCAACGGCTGCGCGAACAGGGCCGCCATGGCCTGCTCTTCGGCAACGGCGGCTTCGCGACGTACAACCACGCCCTGGTGCTCACGCGGGAGCCGCTTCCCGCCGGGGCGCGCCCCTGTTCATCCGACTGTCAGGCGGAGGCGGACGCCGCGCGCGGGCCCATTCCCCCCTTCGTGGAGGACTACACCGGGCCTGGCACCGTGGAGACCTACACGGTGTTCCACGCGCGGGAGGGCACGCCGACGTTCGGGGTCATCGTCGGACGCGGTGCGTCGGGGGAGCGCTTCCTCGCGAAGGTCCCCGCGCGGGACGCCGCGAGCATCGACTTCCTGTGCGACGGGAAGGAGGAGCCCGTGGGGAGCGCCGGTCATGCCGTCGCGAGTCCGGACGGGGACGTCCTCTGGCGGCGGGCATAGCCTTCGCGAGGGAGGGCGTCCGCTGGCATCATCGTGGGTCTCATGGATTCGACGCCCGTGCTCCAGGCCCTGTTCGACTCGCTCCAGGCGCGCCCCCGACCGGAGGACGTGGCGGACCTGGTGTTGCAACTGGCGAAGGACCTCTCCCTCGCGGAGCACGCGGTGCTGGAGCGCGCGGCACGCGGCGCGCTGCGGCGGGGACTCCAGGAGCTCACCTCCATGGCCGAGGACTTCGACCGCCCCGTCGCCCCGGAGCGGCAGGTGCGCAAGGCGGTGGAGCTCTTCCAGACCGCCCGGGCGCTGAGTCCGGCGGAGTGCGCGGACGTGGAGAAGGTGCGCGTGTTGGTGCGCCAGCTGGCGGAGGAGATCCACAAGACGCCCGGCCGGAGCGACTTCTCGGAGGACCGGCTGTCGCGCAAGGAGCGCAAGGCCTCTGGCATGGAGGTGTCGCGGCGGCGCTACAACAAGCTGTTCCGCTTCGTCTGCCGCTTCGAGCGCAAGGTGGAGCGGCTGGCGATGGAGCAGCGCAAGTACGAGGCGATGCGCATCGCGAAGTCGAGCCTGGCCACGCGCATCCGCTGGACGGACTTCGCCGCCTCGCGGGAGGCCGCGTGCTTCGTGGCCTACTTCACCGCCCGCTGCAACCGCCGCAGCGTCTTCACCTCGCAATCGCAGGACGCGCCGTTCGACGACGTGGCCCGCATGCTGCTCACGCGCTTCCTCCGCGCGCCCTGCCGCGAGGGCTGGCTCGCCATCGCCCACGTCATGCCGGACCTGGACATCGTGCGGCATTTGGATGGCGCGGACCGGCTGGCGCTCTTCGGGACGTGGACGGCGGTGCTCGGGGAGCTGGCGCGGCTGCTGGAGCGGACCTGGGCGCGCAGCCAGTTCAACCGCGCCACGATGGTGGTGTCGCGCGGAGATGACTCCAGCACCTGGAACGCGCTCGCGGGCGCCTGGAACGCGTCGCGGCAGGGGTGGCTGGCGCTGGTGCATGCGCTGGGCATGGCGGACGTCGCCGAGCAGCTGTGCTTCGGCAAGGTGATGCGCCTCATGGCCGCGGACGTGGCGGCATGGCACCGCGCGGATGGCGGAGGACTGGAGCCCGACACCCTCGTGTGGGCCGCGCTCCCGGCGCCGTGGGAGGTGTTCTCCGGCAAGGTGTCCTGCACCCGCGCCCAGGTGGTGGCGGTGTGCCGCGCGCATGGCGTGGACCCCGAGGCGAAGCACTGGACGTTTCCGAGGCACGGCCGCCGCGCCGTGCCCTTCAAGCCGACGCCGGAGCTGGTGCACGGCGTCGTCGTCTCGCACCCGGAGCTGGCCTCGATGCTGCGCAAGGCGGGGTGGTTCTCCGGCAAGGACGTGGAGCCCCTGCCTGAAGATGCGCCGGCCGTGCGCGTCGAGCGCGACGCGGCGGGTTCGGTGCGGGTCGTCCACGCGGACGACAAGGCCCGCGATTGACGCCCGGGGCCCGGCCCTTCCATGCTGGCGGGGCTCCAGGGTAGCTCAGTGGTAGAGCGGTCGGCTCTAGTCCGGCTGGACGCAGGTTCGAGCCCTGCCCCTGGAGCGCTTCCTCCTCCCGCTCAGGCGTTCGCGCGGCGCGAGCTCCGGCCGCGCCAGAGCCGGACCGTGGCGAGGAGGCCGAGCACCGTCAGGCCCCCCCCGGTCTGGGAGCAGCCCTTCTTGGAGTCCCCAGACTCGGGGAGCGGGGGCGGGAGCGGGAGCGGGTCCACGGGCCCACCATCCGCGCAGCCCCTCACGCCAGCTCCCATGTTCGCGAACCGCGCCTCACAGGGGGGCAGCTCGAAGTCCACGCTCACCGGCGGAAGCGCGAGGCTCGCCTGCTCCAGCGTCGCCGTGAGCGTAGCCCGGTGCCATCCGGGCGCGAGGCCACTGTTGGGTGGCTGTTCGTGGGAAGCCCCACAGCCCGCATAGCCGCAGACCGTGTAGAGCAAGAGCAGCCGCCGGTTGTATTCGTAGGGATACGACTCGGAGTCGTCCTCACCCGTGGAGGTCAGCCCGCCGTGCTTCGCGTAGGACCACGGCTGGCCGTCCACCTCCACCGTCCAATGCACCCACGGCATGAACGGCACCAGCTCCGGCGATGGTGTGAAGCGCAGCGTGGTGGAATCGCCCCTCACCCACCTGCTGCCGCAGCTTGAATCCTCATACAGGGGGAAGGCCCCATTCGTCGGCGGGTCGGCCGTCAGGGTGCCGGCGGTCGTGGGCAGGGGGAGGGCGGGTCCGGTGAAGAAGGTCGCGGACTGGGTCCGGGTCTCCTGGAACTGGCAGACGCCCTTCGCCTCGATGCGGTACCAGGTGCCCGGAACCAGTGGTGCGTTCGGGACCAGGACCTGCGTCTGGTGGGCCCCCGTCGTGACGGTCGAGGGCACGGCCGGCCCATCCAGGAGGCGCAGCCGGACGGTGGTGGGATCCACGCTCTCCAGCAGCGGAGGCACGGTCACCAGGCCCGGGATGTTCGCGGGCACCGTCTTGCCTTTCTCGGGGAGGGGGAAGCGGACGTCCACCCTGCAGTTGGGGGCGACACAAGCCTGCGCCGAAGGAGGGATGAGCGCGCCCATCCCGAAGAGGAACATCCCCACCGCGCTCCATGTCCAAGCGTGTCCGTGCATGCTCTCTAGGACACGGGAGCCCGGTGGGTTGGGACATCCCTCAGGGACGGTCTTGGCGCGAGCGGCGCAAGAGCCGGAGCGTCGCGAGGAGGCCGAAGAGCGTCAGGCCGCCTCCGGTCTGGGAGCAGCCCTTCTTGGAAGTCTCCGGCTCGGGAGGCGGGTCGTTGGGCGCGGTGCTCCCCCCATCGACGCCCCCGTCCAACCCACCCCACTCGTATCCCCCATCCGAGCATCCCCCCAGGCTGACTCCGGCGCCGGCGATCTTCTGCGGACAGGTCAGCTCGAAGTCCACGCTCAGCGGCGGCAGCGTGAGGTCCGCGTGCTCCAGGGTTCCCTGGAGCGTGGCCCGGTGTCGTCCGGGCGCGAGGCCATTGGTCGGCGGCTGGTGGTAGGAATCCGCGCAGCTCGTGTAGCCGCAGACCGTGTAGAGGAAGAACAGCCGCCGGTTGTATTGGTAGAGATAGGACTCGACGTTGTTCTCACCCAGGGACGTCACGCCGCTGTGCTTCACGGATGCCCAGGGCTGGCCGTCCACCTCCACCGTCCAATGCATCCACGGAAGGAACGGCGCCAGCTCCCGCGATGGTTGGAAGCGCAGCAGGGTGGAGTCGCCACTCACCCGCGTGTTGCCGCAGTTCGAGTCCCCATACATGGTGAAGATCCCCTGGCTCGGCTCGTCCACCGTCAGGGTGCCGAGGGTGGTGGGCAGGGGGAGGGCGGGACCGGCGGTGAAGGTCGTGGACTCGAGCTCGGTCTGCTGGAACTGACAGACGCCCTTCGCCTCGAGGCGGTACGTGGTGCCCGGCTCCAGCGGCGCGTCTGGGATCAGGACCTGCGCCTGGTAGGCCCCTGTCGTGACGGTCGCGGGCACGGGTGTTCCATCCGGGAGGAGCAGCCGGACGGTGGCGGGATCCACGTTCTCCAGCAGCGGTGGCGCCGTCACCAGTCCGGGGACGTTCGCGGGCACCGCGCCGCCGTCCTCGGGGAGGGGGAAGCGGACGCCCACCATGCAGTTGGGGGCGACACAGGCGTGCGCCGAAGTGGGGATGAGCGTGCCCATCCCCAGGAGGAACATCCCCACCGCGCTCCAGGTCCAAGCGTGTCCGTGCATGCTCCATTGGACACCGGAGGCCGGTGGGTTGGGACATCCCTCAGGGACGGCTTTGGCGCGAGCGCCGCCAGAGCCCGAGCGTGGCGAGGACCCCGAGCGCGGTGAGGCCCCCGCCCACCTGTGAGCAGCCCCTGTCGCCGGGGACGGGGTCGGGGGTTTCTTTCGGACACGTCAGCGTGAAGGGAGTCTCCAGGGCTGGGAGCGGCGTGGCGGACTGTTCGAGCACCGGACGCAGCGTGGCCACATGCTGTCCGGGTGGGATGCCTTTGTCCTGGGGTCGATCATTGGAAGGCTGGAGGTGGCAGACCGCGTAGACACTCAGCAGGTCATGCGGGTACCCGAACCGGTTCGGGGACATGACGCCACCGGCCGCGTCCACCGCGCCATGTGGAGCCGTGGCCCACGTCTGGCCATCCACCTCCAGCGTCCAGTGCACCCACGGCAGGAAGGGCACGAGCTCCGGGGCTGGCGTGAAGCGCAGGGGCAGCACGCTGCCCTCCACGCCCACGGAGCACAGCGCGCCGCCCCAGACCTCGAAGGACGTCTGCTGTTCCGCGCCCGCGCTCAGGCTGCCCGAGGCCGTGGGGAGCGCGACCGCCGGTCCGGCGGTGAAGGCCACCGAGATGGCCGGAGAGGGCTGCATGTCCCGGCAGGGGGTGTTGCTCTCCAGCAGGTATCCGGTCCCGGGAACGAGCGGGGCGGCGGGGATGAGGACCCCACTCCTGTGAGGCCCCGCGAGGAGGCTCGCCTCCACGCTGGCGCCGTCCGCCGTCCTCAGGCGCAGGCCCATGGGGTCCATGGCTTGCAGGACCGGTGGTAGCACCACCAGGGCTGGCACGTTCGCGGGGACCGCGGCTCCCGCGGGCAGCGGAGCGCGGATGGTGCTCGTGACGCAGGTGGGGCCAGCGCATGCCTCCGCGGAAGGGGGCCGGGCGATTCCCCCTCCCAGCAAACACGCCCCCACTCCCAGGCTTTTCCAAACAGATGTCCGCATGGCGCTTGAGACACCTGGACCCCCGTGTCCGGGACATCGGTTGTCGCAGTCCGTGCCGCCGCTCGCTGCCCGCGTCGCGTCGCAGGGAGCCGCGACCGTTCATCCCGTGGCGGCGACCGTCCAGTCTCATGGCCCGGGGCCCGCGCGACGGGAGGCCGATACTCCCGGGCATGCGACGCAAACTCATGCTGCTGGCGCTGGCCGTGGCGGTCTGGCTCCCAACGCTCCACGGGCTGTTCCGTCCCCGGGATGTGGCGGCCCTCGCCGGGGCGCTGGCTTCACGTCAGCGGGCGTTCTCCCTCCAGGAGGCGAGCGCCGAGCGGGACGTGCTCCACCGCACCAACCCGGAGTGGGACCTGATGGTGCGCACCTTCTCCGTGCTCTCGTTCGTGAACCTCGCGCTGTCGGAGCCCGCGCGGAAGGAGGAGCACCTGTCCGTCGTGGACGTGCTCATCGCCCGGACGCTGCGGGACGAGCGCCAGGCGACCGAGGCCTTCTTCCTGCCCTACGTGAAGGCAGCGCCTTTCCGGGACGCCGCGGGGCGCAGCCTCTTCGTGGATGGGGAGCTGGCGTTGATGCTGGCCGCGCGTCAGGCGGTGGAGCCGCGAGCGGACTACGCCCCCTTGCTGCGTGAGCGCGTGGACCTCATCACCGGACAACTGGAGCGGGCCCCGGTGCTCGCCGGGGAGAGCTATCCCGACGAGGGCTGGACGTTCTGCAACACGGTGGCGCTCGCGGCGGTGCGTCTGTCGGACCGGGTGGACGGGCGGGACCATGGCGCGCTGCTGCGCCGGTGGGTGGTGTCCGCGCGGGAGCACCTGACGGACGCGGGGAGCGGGTTGCTCGTGTCGAGCTTCACCTTCGACGGGAAGGTGAAGGATGGGCCGGAGGGCTCCACGCTCTGGCTCGCCGCGCACATGCTCCAGGTGGTGGACGCGGACTTCGCGCGCGAGCAGTACCAGCGTGCGCGCGCCGCGCTCCTGGGACAGGCGCTGGGGTTCGCGTGGGCGGCGGAGTGGCCCGCGTCCGCGGAGGCGGTGCAGGACATCGACTCCGGGCCCACGATTCCGTGGGTGAACGCGAACGCGGGGTCCAGCGGGCTCGCGCTCGTGGGCGCGGCGGCGTTCGAGGATCAGCAGGCGCTGGACGGGCTGCTCACCAGCCTCCACTTCGCGGCCTTCCCGGTGCGCGACGACACCGGGCTGCGCTTCGCCGCGGGCAATCCGCTCGCGGACGCGGTGCTGCTGTACTCGCTCGTCGAAGGGCCCCTCTGGCGCCTCGTGGGGGCGCCGCACCTGGAGTCACGCCGATGATGCGTCATCCGTTCGTCCTCACCGCGCTGGGCATCGCCGCGGTCTTCCTGTCGCTGCACCTGGGCGGAGGGCGCCAGTACGTGGGCGTGCTGTCCGGGACCGTCGTGGGCGGCCCCTGGAGCATGGGCTTCGGGCTGGGCTATGCGCTGGCCTGGTTCGGCGCGGTGCTGGCGGCGCCCGTGCTCCTGCTCGCGGGGCTCGCGGACGCCTGGCTTCAGAGCAACTCGAAGGTGAGCGTCAGCTCGCAGCGGGAGTAGGAGTCCTTCGCGCGGCCCGTCTCCAGGGAGATGCGCAATCCCTCGTCATTGGTGGCCATCACCATCCGGCGCTGGGCATAGCTGTCCCACGTGCTCAGCCGCGAGTCCTGCCAGCTCCACCCCGGGTAGCACGTGGACATCAAGTAGCTGGAGAAGAGGTAGAAGCCATCCTGCGCGGCCTTGCAGTCCGGGTGCGCCTGCACGCAGTACACGTAATCCCCCAGCACCCGCGTGTGGTAGACGGCGCAGCGGAAGTCCTGGACGCTCTTCGTGGCTTCCCAGATGGAGACATCCTCTGTGTTGTCTTTCCGGGCGGTCCCCCGCAACGGGCTGAAGCCCTTGCCCGCGGTGCGGACCACCGCCTTCACCTCCTGGCAGAAGGCCTTCTTGTCCGGGAGGGTGCTCGCGGAGGCCTCATTCGTGGAGTCCCCCACCTTCACGCTGGTGTTGGGCAATGCCTTCCAATGCGACGGGCGGGGCGCATTCCACCCCTGGGCGAGGACCCCGGGCGCGCTCAAAAGACATGCGCCCCCAACGAGCCACGGCCACCCTCTGCTGAGCAATGACATGGGTTTTCCCTGAAATAAAGACAGTCCAGTGAATCTTCAGGGCTCGGGTTCCCAGGACCCGTCCCCCCTCTGGGCGCGGACCTATAGGCAAGGCGCTTCGGGCGGGTCAATCCCTCCCCGGAGATGCTTGCGAAATGGAGGTGACTTTTCCTGCGACAAGGCGGTGTGACTAGAGTGCGCGCCGTCTCATCCAGAGGGGAAATGTCTTTACAAGCCAATGAGGGGGGCGCCTGCGGGCGCTGCGGTGCGGCGTGCCCGCCAGGGGGCTCGTGCGCCGCGTGTGATGCCTGGACGGGGCCGCCGGTGGACGGAGGGACAGGGCCGTGGGGGCGCTGGTGGCCGGGAGTCCTGAGGCTGCTGGCGGGTGTGTTCGGGGTCGCGCGGCTCGGGCAGCTTGCCTCTCCGGCGTGGATGCCACGGCTCCTGGAGGCCTGGGTGTTGGGGCCTGGGTCGTGGGGCGCGCCGCCGCGGGCCGGGGGGCTGGTGCTCTCGCTGGTGCCGTGGGTGTCATGGGGCCTGTTCCTGGCGGTGCTGGTGCACGCGCTCCGGGGGCGCGGCGCCGTTCCGGCCCCGCGGCGTGAGGCGCTGGGGGCAGGGCTCGTCGCGGGCCTGCTGCCGGTGGGGTTGCCCCGGCTCGCGGGGGTCCTGGCCTCGGTGCCGGGCGCCCGGGCGCGCGCGCTGAAGATGGGGGCGGTGGGCGTCGTGCTGCTCCAGGGCGTGGTGGCGCTCCTGCTGGTCGCGGAGTTCCAGACGCTCGCGCCACGGTGGGGCCTGGCCGTGCTCTGCGCGGACGCGGTGCTCCTGTGCGTGCAGGGGGGCTTCCTGCGGGCCGCGCTGTGGACGCTTCACGATGCCGGCGGGGAAGGCGTGGGGGCCGCGGCGGAGGCGGAGCCCATCAGCGCTCCGGCCGTGGAGGTGGCGCGGCAGGAAGCGGGCTACGACTGCCCGGAGTGCCTGGTCGTGACGCCCCTCTTCTGGACGGAGGGCCGGATGGGGGCCCACTGCGACCTGTGCGGCGGTGATCTGCTCTCCGCCAGGGATCAGGCCCAGGTCCTCACCGAGCGCGGGCTGGGCGCGGACTCGCTGCGCAGGACGTTGGAGGAGCCCGGGGGCCGGCCCGCGAAGTGCGCCTCGTGTGGAGGCGCGTGCGCGACCGTGGTGTTCCAGGGCGTCGCGGTGGTGCCGTGCTCGGCCTGCGGGACGCTGTGGATGCGCGAGGGCGTCCTCCATGTGCTGAGCCGGGGGCGGCATGGCCGGCCGAGGACTCCGTCGCGGGTCGGAGCGCCCCGTCCGCCGGCCCTCCCCGTCTCCTGGGGCGCGCCGGGGTGGATCGCGGCGTTGGGGCTCGCCGCGGGAGGGTTGGTGCTGGCGCGGAGTGGTCTGGAGACCTGTCCTCCGGGGGCGGCCGTGCGGCGCGAGCCCATGCCGGGCGGCCACGTCCTGTCCCAGTGCGTGGTGGGCGCGGGGACCCGGGAGGGAACCTCCTGGCTGCGGACCGACCGGGGGCGGCTGCTCCAAGCGGAGGCGTTCACGCAGGGGCGGCGCGACGGCGCCTGGTCGCGCTGGGACCGGGAGGGACGGCTGCACGCGGAGGGCGCATACGCGGCCGGCGTGCCGGAGGGCGAGTGGCGCACCCTCGATGAGACGGGCGCGGTGGTGTTTCGCGCCCACTTCCTCAAGGGGCGCCTGGAAGGCGTGGCGGAGGACGTCTCCCCGGACGGGCGGGTGCTGGAACAGCGGACGTACGCGGCCGGACAGCTTCACGGCCCCTACAAGCACTTCTTCGCGAACGGCACTGCGCATGTGGAGGGCGCCTACGCGCACGGCCTGCGGGATGGGCAGTGGAGCACCCATGACGCCCAGGGCAAGCGGCTGGACCTGTCCTGGTGGATGGCGGGACGCCCTACGTTGATGGGGGAGGGCTCGCGTCCCGTCGGCCAGGGAGATACCAGACTGGAGGACGGAGCGACGTCCGCGGAGGAGCGGGAGGCTCGCTGGGAGTCCGCGGCGGACATGGCGATGGTGAAGCGGGCCCTGGCGGCGAAGGGCGTCTCCGCGACGCCGGTGGAGGAGGCGCTGTACGGAGGCCATCCGCAGGAGTGGTGGGCGCAGCGGCTGCGGCTCGTCTGGCCCCGCCGCGACACGCAGGAGGGCGCCGCGCGCTACGCGCTCACCGTCAAGCGGGCGGGGCTGCACGGCCTGAGGGTGGAGGAGACGGTGGCGGGACCTCGCGTGAGCCTGGAGCGCACGGCGTCACCGCCGGCGCCGGGGGCCGACGCGCAGGCGAGCAAGGAGGCACCGTGAAGGCGTGGGGATGGGGAGGGATGTTGTTGGCCCTGTGGAGCGCGACCGTGGCCTCGGCGGCGCCGTTCGAGGTGCGGCGCTCGCGGGAGTCGCCCGAGCACGCGCGCCTGGTGCTCGCGCCGCGCGCGGGGACGGGGCGCGCCACGCTCCAGGTGCTCTTCTCCGTGGGCCGCTTCGATGAGGGCGGCATGCCGGGGCTGACCCTGGCGTGCCAGCACGTGATGCTGGAGGCCAACCGCCGGGGACGCTACGACGCGCTGGTGCGCGAGCTGTTCGGCGCGAACGCGACGCTGACGTTGTCGACCGGCCTCCGGCAGAGCGGCTTCACGCTGAGCGCTCCCCGCGAGGACTTCGGTCGGCTCGCCGAGCGCGTGTTGACGCTGGTGCTGGCACCCCAGTTGGACGCGGCCCGGCTGGAGGATGCCCTGGAGCGCACCGGGCAGGACCCCTCGCTGACCGTCGCGGATGACTTCCTGGAGTCGGTGCTGGCGCAGGTGCTCTCCCCGGAGCCGCGCTTCAAGGCGCCCGTGCCTTCGAACGCGCAGGCGGTGCAGTCCTTCTCGGACCACGACGTGCAGGCGTACATGGCGGGCCCGCTGAGTCCGCGCAACGCGGTGGTCATCGCCGCGGGGGACTTCGACCCGGAGGCGCTGCGGCGCACCGTGGCCCGCTTCAAGGGGGGGAGCCCGTCGGCGGTGACGCGCTTGCAGCCCCAGCTCCCGGTGACCCTCAAGCTCCCGGCGATGAGCGACATCAACCTGCTGGCCTACCCCATCGAGCTGAACGACGCCCGGCAGGCCGCTTCCGCGCGGGTGGTGGGCGTCCTGCTCGGACAGCGCATGGAGCAGCGCTTCCGCCGCCTGGGCGTGGGCTATGCCCAGGACGCGTCGGTGCTGCTGACGCCCTGGTTGGATCAACTGGTGCTGACGCTGCCCGCGAGGGACCCGTCCGCGCTCGACCTGGGCCCCTTCATGCTGGAGGAGGTGCGGGCGGTGCGCGAGGGGCGGGTGGGCGCGGAGGAGCTCGCGCTCGCCCGGGCGGAGGTGCTTGCCCGGCTGCGGGCGGACGACCGGAGCCCGGCGGAGGTGGCGCAGGCGCTCGCGGCGAGCGTGCACGCGCCGGCCTGGTACTCGCCGGAAGTGGAGGCCGCGCTGGCCGCGCTCACCCCGGAGAGCCTGACCCAGACCGTGGGGGGCTGGTTGGGTGAGGACCGGCGCATCCACCTGCTGTTCACCCCCAGCGTCCTTCCCCTGCGCTCCACGGCGGGCGCACGGATGAGGCGGAGATAGCCATGCGTCGCCCATCCTTCTGGAGGTCCGCGCTGCTGGGGCTCCTGCTGCTGGGGGCTCCTTCGTTGGGACTCGCCGCGCCGTTCCCGCGAGCCGTGGCCTCCTCGGCCGCCGCCCTGCCGCCGGACGTCACGGCCGAGGTGCTGGCGGACGGGACGGAGCTGCTGATGGCCTCACGGCCGGGCGCGGACACCGCGTCGCTGCGCGTGGTGGTCCGCTCCGGGGCCTCGCATGATCCGCCGGGCAAGGAGGGCCTGGCGCATCTGGTCGAGCACCTGGTGTTCCACGGGAGCCAGGACCTGCCCGGTCCAGAGCTGAGAGCGCGCGTGGCGGCCGCGGGGGGCACGCTGAATGCGCACACCGTCTCGCAGGCCACCGTGTACATGCTGGACGCGCCGGCGGGGGCCTTCGCGCCGCTGGCCCGGGACTTCCTGCGCATGGTGACCAGTCCCATGCTCCCGGGCGGCAAGCGGCTGGAGCGCGAGCTGGGCATCATCCGGACGGAGAGCACGTATCACTTCCGCGGCTCCGCGCTGGGCAGTCAGATTGAAGGGGCGCTCTTCTCCAGCGTGTCCGCCGCGTATGCGCTCATCGGCTCGGAGAACTCACGCGGCCGCATCACGCGCGAGGACGTGCTGAAGTTCTACGCGTCGGAGTACCTCACCTCCAACATCTCGCTCGTCTTCACGGGGGCGGTCGGGGTGGAGGACGCGCGCCGGCTGGTCGACGAGGGCTACCGCCTGGCTCCGGCGTTGCCCGAGGAGCGGGTGGCGCCCGCGCTGGAGGCGGCGCTCTTCCCGGTGGAGCAGGAGACGCGGGCGGCCGCCACGTTCGTGACGCTGGGCTACGCGCTCCCTCGCGAAGCCCGGGGGACGTGCCGGGCGGTGGCGGCGTTGCTCCAGTTGCGGTTGATGCTCGCGGTGCACGTGAAGGAGCCCATCGTCTCCGACGTGGTGGTGCGTTGCCTGAGCCTGCGCGGCAACGACCTGCTCCTGGCGTTCGCGTACACGCGGTCCCTCGACGGTTCCCGCCTGCCTTCGCTGATGCAGGAGACGTTCGATGGGCTGGCGAAGCAGCCCCCGGGTGACGCCGAGCAGAAGCTGCTGGCCTCGCGGGGAGGGCGCGGGCTGGCGTCGCTGGCGAGCGCGGGGCCGGAGCTGGCGGATGCATTGGCGGCCGAGGCCTCGGAGCCGCGGCAGGACGGAGGCACCGACCTGGGCTTCCTCCAGCCGCCGCCCCGGCTCACGCCTGGGGTGCTCAAGGACTTTGTCCGCCGGCACTTCCGGGAGGAGCGCTCCGTGCGCATCGTGAGCACGCCGCTCTGAAGCCCGAGGGGCCAGGGCTCCTTTCAGCGCGGGTACAGGGTGCCGCCCTTCATCACCCACCGCACCTGCCGGATGGCGGAGATGTCTTGCGTGGGGTCGCCTTCCACGGCGACGAGGTCCGCGAGCATCCCGGCCTTCACCTGCCCGATGCGGTCCTCCCAGTGAAGCATGCGGGCGTTGCCGGAGGTGGCGGCCTGGAGCGCCTGCGTGGGCGTCACGCCGCTGGCCACCAGCAGCTCCAGTTCGCGTGCGTTCTCTCCGTGCGGGAAGACGCCCGAGTCCCCGCCCACGCACAGGGGCACGCCAGCCGCCAGCGCGGCCTTGAGTCCGGCGCGCTTCTTCTGGAGGGACTCGGGCTCCGGGTCCACGCCGCGCTTCCAGCCCCGGTACTGGAGCATGGCGTCGCCCGCGGCGAGCGTGGGGCACAGGAACACGCCCCGCTGGGCCATCAGCTTCCAGACCTCGGGTGTGCCGGCGTCTCCATGTTCGAGGGTCTCCGCGCCGGCCAGCACGGCCCGCTTCATGCCTTCCGGCGTGCTGGCGTGCACGGCCACCGGGCGTCCGCCGCTGCGCGCGGTCTCCACGATGAGGCGCATCTCCTCCTGGGAGAAGGTGGGGAGCGCCTCGCCGTGCGGGCCCCAGCGGTAGTCACCGTAGACCTTGATCCAGTCCGCGCCGCGCCCCATCTGTCCGCGCACCGCGCGCGTGAGGCCGTCCACGCCGTCGGCCTCCTCGGCGCCCTGGGGCACGGTCCACTCCGAGGCGAAGCCCTTGGGGCCGTAGCTGCCGGTGGCGACCAGGGCGCGGGTGGTGACGACCATGCGGGGGCCGGGGATGATGCCCTGGTCGATGGCCTGCTTGAGGCCCACGTCCGCGTCCCCCGCGCCCTCGGTGCCCAGGTCGCGCGTGGTGGTGAAGCCCGCGAGCAGCGCCGCCTTCGCGTGTTGGGTGGCGCGCGCGACGCGCAGGGCCAGGGACTCCTTGAGCACCTGGTCGTTCCAGGGGGCCTCGTTGTACGGGTGCAGGAAGAGGTGCGAGTGGCCCTCGATGAGGCCGGGAAGCAGCGTCGTACCCGGCAGGTCGATGACCTCCGCGCCCTCTGGCGTCTTCAAGCCCTGGGCGGGCCCCGCCGCGACGATGCGCTCGCCGGTGACGACCACCGCCCAGCCGGTATGCGTCTTGGCCGAGGTCCCGTCGAAGACCCGCGCAGGGCGCAGCACATACGAACGGACGGGCGCCTGGGCCCGCGCGGACATGGAGGCGAGGACGGCGAAAAGGACGGTGGCGAGGAGCGGAGCGCGCATGTCGGAAGGCAGTCTGCGCGGGGCCGCTGCCTGGGGCCATGGGTTTGTGGGACAGGCCCGGGGGCGGGTGTCACGGTTGAATGGCGAGGATGCGCGCCCCAGCGACATCCACGGCATAGGTCGCCCCCATATCGAGGACGATCTCCCGCTCATGCTCGGCGCAGTTGGCGGGGCTGAACGAGAATCGGACGAAGACCCACCCGTTCGGCCCCGGAGCCGCCGCGACGTTGAAGGCCTCGCGTCGGTAGAGGCATTGTTCAAGTGGCGTCGCGTCGCGATGCGGATGGGTCCCCAGGGGGCGGAAGTCATCCATGGCCAGTGCGATGGCCGCGGCCATCGGCCCCGACAGTTCTTGAAGGCCTGCTGCTGGCAGTTCCCGTGGAAACTGGACCTGGCTCGCCTCCTCTGGCGACGCATGGGCGGGGCGTGCGGTGCGTTGGAACAGCGCACAGCCCTGAAGCAGGAGGCAGAGAATCAGGGGCAGTCGATACATAGCTCCGCTCCAGGGGCTAGGAGTCGTCGTTGACGGCGGTGACTCGCCCGGACTTCTTGTCTTCGTTCCGGATGCTGCCAACGAGGAACCACTTCTTGTCGCGCCGGACATAGACCTCGCCTGGGATGGGACTGTCGATGTTCGGCACCAGCTTCATGATGTTGCAGCCCGTGTCGAGCTGGATGCGGATCATGAAGAGTTGGAGGTCCGCTTGCGTGTCCTCGGGGGACATTTCAGACGGCGTCCAGGGGTGGCTGTGGTAGTCGGCGATCGGGGATGGACGGCCGCGCTCATCCACCACATGGCGAGGCGGTTGACATTGTTTTCGTTTCCTCGGGCCGACCAGGACGGTGGGTCCCAGGGGGGAGCCGTAGGTCGCGTAGTAGGTGCCATCTCCAAGCGAGTAGAGCGCTCCGCAGTATTCCTGCCCGTAGTCGCCAGCGTTGGCCCTGGGAAGCAGCATGAGTGCGGGGCACAGTTGGTCGATGACGTCGTCCAGGTTGCGCGAGGGTTGGATCGCGGGCCATGGCCCACGCGCCCAGACCGAGTTGCCTCTGCGCCCAAACAAGCTGTTCTCGCCTTGCCTCGTGTACCAATCGCCTCCAGCGCACGCCAGGAGCAACCCAAAGAGGAGCGTCGCGTTGAATCGCATCATCCACCGTGATCACGTGGGTTGCTCTCCGCGGGGGCAGAGCGTCGCTGTGTCTTGTGGAGAGGTTGCACCCGCACCGCTGTGCAGGTCAATGCGCTGAAGCCCAAGACGCATCACGGTGTCCGCGCACGGAACACCTTGGGAGCATCGTCGCGGTCGTTCGAGTTCCGGTTCACCTCGCCTGCGCAACCCAGGGAGCGGAGCGGCGGACGCCGGGGCGTTCAGCGGTGGTCATGGGAGAGGGACGGCCTTCCCTTGCTGGCGAGGGTGTGGAAGACGGTGGGGCATGAAGCGCCATGCCCCCGCCACCGAGCGCAACCGTGAACCGCTCCTCGCTGTCCTCCGGGAAGTGCTGCCCGCGTCCGGCACGTTGCTGGAGGTGGCGAGCGGCACCGGCCAGCACGCGGCCTTCTTCGCGCGCGCCTTCCCTGGGCTCACCTGGCAGCCGACCGACGCGGAGCCGGAGGCCCTGGAGAGCATCGATGCGTGGTGTGCCGGGGAGGGGCTGGCCAATGTCCTGCCGGCCCGGGTGCTGGACGCCAGCGCGGACACGTGGCCCGTGGCGCACGCGGACGCCATGCTCTGCGTGAACATGATCCACATCGCGCCGTGGACGGCCTGCCAGGGGCTGATGCGCGGCGCGGCGCGGGTGCTGCGCCCGGGCGGACGGCTGGTGCTGTACGGGCCCTATTTCGTGGAGGGCCAGCAGACGGCGCCGAGCAACATCGCCTTCGACGAGTCGCTCCGGGCCCGCGACCCCTCCTGGGGTGTGCGCGAGCTGGGCGCGGTGGCCGCCGAGGGCGCGCGCAATGGCCTCCAGCGGGAGCGCGTGGTGGAGATGCCGAGCAACAACCTCACCGTCGTGTTCACCCGTTAGGACTCCCACCGGGACGGAGTCCTTCATGCCGTCCCGGCGGTGGGCGCGGGGCTACATGCCCGGGCAGTGGCCGTTCTTCATCTGGTGGGCGGTCGCGTTGACCTCGTCGACGAGCTGGCGCTTCTGCATCTGATCCTGGGCGGAGTAGATGATGGTGATGCCTTCCGGCGTGTCCTGCGCCTCTGCCTTGGACGGAACGGTGGGGGCACCGGCCTTGGCCTTGTAGCCAGCGCCGCCCGTGCCGCTTTCATCGCGGCCGGCCTGTTCCTCCACCGCGCTGTCTCCCAGGTCCTCTTCCTTCGCCAGGTCCATGGGCGTCTCCGCGTTCGTGCTCTTGGACTGCGCGTCCAGCATCCGCCGGGTGCGTGACTGGAGGTCCGACACCTGGGAGGGATCCGTCGTGCTGAAGATCAGCGCCACGCCGTCCGACGTCGTCTGCGTGCTGACCTGGGTCCCCGGCACTGACATGGGGCAGCGAGGATTCCCCTGAGACGTCATCGCGGTGGACTGGCCGGATGGGGGGGCCGATTGGCCTGAGTCGGATTTGTACATCCCCTTCTTGGAGCAGCCCGCGGTGAAGCACAGCGCGACGGACGCGGCCAGGGTCAGCGAAAGTCTGGACATGGGCATGCATGCCTCCTCTGTCGTGGATAGGTCGTGCAGCAAGGTGGCGAGGCGCCACCGGGCGCGCAACCCGCGGGGCCAGGGCCGCGCCTGGCGGCCCCACCCGCCGGGGAGAGGCCTCCTTCGAGAAGCCGACACCCGGAGGTCCGCGAACCTTTCGCCGTGGAGCCGTAACGGCGTGCTGCTCACCTGGAAGGCGTGGACGGCTGACGGCTCACCACGCGGCTTCGAGCTGGAGCATCACCCCGTGCTTCTCGTAGTTGCCATTCGTGGAGTCATACGCGTGGCAGAGGTGCTCCGCGCCCTCGCACGCGGCGGGGTCGTCGTCCGTCAGCCGCATGTCGACGTTGGAGCGGTTCACCAGCAGCTCGTAGCGCGCGGTGAGCCGGAGGTGTCGCGACAGCCGGAAGCCCAGCGTCGGGGCCAGCACGAAGCGCGTGTCGTGGCGGCGGCGCGCGTTCCACGTCTCGGTGTCGCCAGCGGTCGTCCGCACGCGCAGCGAGCTGTCCTCCAGGTAGCGGCGCCATTCCACCTCCGCCTCCAGGCTTGCGGTGAGCCAGGGCAGAGGTTGCCACCGGCCGGAGGCGCCTGCGCCGTGGCTCGCGAAGGCGAAGGGAATGACATACGTCTGTGATGCGACGGTCTCATCCGCGCTGGTGACGCTCTGCTCCAGCGTGCCAATGCGGTCCTGCCGGTAGCGGTACCACGCGGTGAGGTTGGCGACGCCCAGGCGCCACTCCTGGGACAGCGTCGCGTCCAGGCGCGGGCCGGAGAGGTAGGCGAACTCCTCGCCGAGTCCGTCCTTGCCGACGAGGCCCAGGTCCAACCGCGTGCTGGTGCGGTCGCTCTCATCCCACGCCAGCCATGCGTTGGCGCCCACCGAGGCCTGGAGGCCGCGGAAGTCCGCCAGGCCCGTGAAGAACAAGTCTCCGCCCGCGAGCAGCCCCACGCGCACGTCGCGCGCGGCCTCCCACTCCACCGCCGCCGTCGCCCGGTGGAGCTGGAGCGAGTAGTCCCGCACGGAGGATTCGGAGTAGGCCCGCTGGCTGCCGCCGTAGGACAGGGCCGCGAGGACGCTGTCCGCCACCCGGAAGCGCGCGGTGATGCCCACGCTGGCCTCCGCGAAGGCGCTCGCGGTCACGACGTCCGCGCTCGCGCCGGACACGTCGCGCGCCGCGACGCCCACCTGGAGCACATTGCTGTCGAAGCCGGGCCCCAGGCTCGCGGAGACCCAGAGGCCCGGGCCGCTGGAGCGCAGGCCGTGAGAGAGCAGGTCGAGGTACTGGTGCGCGGTGCTCCGGTCCAGCGGACTCAACGTCAGCGCGAGCGACGACGCGAGGTCCTCGCGGGCCTCCGTGAGAGCCCCCAGCCGGTATGCCGATGCGCCCGCCATGAGCCGGGCCCTTCCGGCGTCGGGCATCAATGCGGCGGCGCGCAGGAAGTGCGCACGGGCCTCGTCGAAGCGGCCGGCGTCGAACGCCGCGAGCCCCTGCCGGTACTCCTCATCCCCGAGCGCTCCCACGGGGACGAGGAGTGCGCGCAGTTCCTCCAACTGCACGGCCTCCTGCGCGGAGGCCCCGGGCGTGGCGCGCTCCGCCCACCGCGCGGCGCGTTCAGGGGCGCCCGCGTCGAAGGCCGCGAAGCCCGCGTTGATCCACGCGACGCGGGCGAGCGGGGCCTCCGGGTGAACGCTGGCGAAGGCCTGCTCCGCTTCCTCGAAGCGGCCGAGGGCGTAGAGACAGGCCCCCCGGTTGAAGTTCCAGGCATCGGGTTCGGGGGCATCTGGCGCGCGCCCGGCGGCGTCCAAGGCCTCCAGTGCCTCCTCGGGCCGGCCCGTGCGGAAGCGGGACAGCCCGATGAGGTACAGCGCAGCGCCGGAGGGCGATGCTTCCGCGGCCTGGAGTGCCTGTTGTTCCGCCTCCGCGTAGCGGCCCGCGGCGAAGGACTGGCGTGCATCCTCCAACGGCTCTCCAGCCGCGAGCGCCATCAGGAACAGGAGGCCCGCCCACACACACCGCGACGTAGCGCATTCCGGGAGCGGGAGCGAGATCCGCGCGAGGCGCTGCGGCCCCTGGCGCATGGCTCGCGGCGCGCAGTGGAGCCTGCTGGACCCCGTGGCTCGACGCCATCCCTGGTAACCCGGTGCGGGCAGTGCCTAGCTGGGTATCAGTTGCCCCCAGTCATGGGGATTCTCCGGCTTCGGGGGCAGCTCGACTCCGGCGAAGCGCCCGTCTCGCACCTCGACCACCGCCCACAACTCCGCCTTGCAGCTTGGACAGCTCCCCAGCCCGTATGCCCAGACGTCGCGTCCCACGGCTTGCGAATCAGGCCCAATCACAGGGCGTCTCATGTTGTGGGCGCGTCCCCAGACGACGTCACCTGGGACGAAGTCACTCAAGTCCAAGATGCCGATGCGTGCCTGAAAGCACACGGTCTCCAGGCGCTCGCAGCCGCTGCATCTGATTGGCGCATCGAAGTTGTTGTACCGGCCCATTCCAATTCCCGTCGGCCATCCGCGCTGTTCAAGAAGTCTCGCGGACTTCCGGTCCGCACCCTCTGGGTGACTCAGCGACGCGGTTGCTGATTGGGAGGCGGTTGCGGGTTGGGCGGCGGCCGTGCGCCGTCGGTCCTCGGTGACGGCGAGCGCACGTGGCCGTCATCGCCCGGGGGGCGTGGCGCATTGGGCCGGCCCTCCTGTCCGCGGTCGCCCGAGGGGCCTCGTGAATCCGGACCCGGGGGTGGACGGACCGTGTCGCCTCGCGGCGGAGGTGCGGGGCGCTCCGCCTTCATGCGCCCCAGGATGGTGTCCACCTGTTCGCCCGGTGCGATGACGTCCACCGTGTGCGAACTGCGCACGTGCGCAGGCTGCGAGCCCGCCGGGGGCGGAGGCACCGCGGCTTCAGGCGGCCTCGCGGCATCAGCGGGCCGCGTGGCGTCAGAAGGCCGCGTGGCTTCAGATTGCCTCGCGGCACCAGAAGGACGCGTGGCATCGGGCGGCCTCGCGGCTTCAGAAGGCCGCGTGGCTTCAGAAGGCCGCGTGGCATCAGGCGGCCTCACTGCCTCTGTCGGCGCGGGTGCTGGCGCTTGTTGCGCGTGCGCGATGCCACCTCCCAGCCACAGGAAGGCGGCGAGCGCCGGTGTCGAGAGCCAGGTCCTCATCCGCCCGTGACCTCCAGCACCACGTCGTGCTCGATGCGCTGGTCGCCCGCGCGCGCCAGGGCCGTCACCAGATACCGCCCCGGCCGCTGTCCGCGCACCGCGACGGGAATCACGTTGCTGCCCGCGTTCAGCGCCTGTGTCCACTGGAAGGAGCGCAGCGGCAGCTCCTCCCCATCCGCCCAGAAGGACAGCCCCTCCGGCAGGCTCACCTGGAAGTCCGCCTGCTCCACGGCCACGTCCGCCGTGAAGTCCAGCTTGATGACCGCGACCTTGCTCACCGGCACCTGCGTCCCGGGCCGCTCCAACTCGGCCACCGCCGGGACGTCCGGCCCGGTGACGGCCGGGCCTCGCACCGCGCCCAGCACCAGGAAGGTGGCCACGCCCGCCGCGATCCCCACCGCCGGCCAGAGCACGGGGGCCCGGCGCCGCCAGAAGGCCCGCACCGCATCCCACCCTGGCGCCGGTGTGGGCGGACCGGCCTCCACCAACCGCCGGTGGAGCAGGGCCTGGAAGTCGGGCCCGGGCGCGTCGTCGCGCAGCGCCGCCAGACGCTCGCGCAGGGCGCGGTCCTCGCTCTCCTCGGGCTCACTCATTTCCTGCTCCTTGCGACATGCGACGAAATGTCCTGGCCAGATGTTCCCGCCGGCGCTTCATCGTCCGACGATTCAGGGCCCTGGCCCCCCGCCAGCAGGGCCTTCAAATGCGCCCGGCCGCGCGACAGGCGCGACTTCACCGTGCCCACGGGCACGCCTTCGATGTCCGCCACCTCTTCATAGCTGTGGCCTTCCACGTCGAAGAGCACCACCGCCGTGCGGAACTCCGCCGGCAGCGCCCGCAGGGCCCGCCACAGGCGGTCCCGCTCCTGGGCGCGCATCAGGCCTTCATCCGCGGACTCGGCGCCCGACGGTGCCTTCGCGTGCTCCTGCTCCAGCGGCTCTTCCCGGGAGCGCTCACGACCGGCGCGGCTGCGCGTGGCGTCGTAGAACGCGTTGCGCACCACCGTATAGAGCCACGTCTGGAACGCGGACTGGAAGCGGAACGAGCGCAGGCTCTTGTAGACCTTCACCAGCGCCTCCTGCGCCAGGTCATCCACGTCCGCGTCCGACGCGGCGAAGGCCCGCGCGAAGCGGCGCACCCGGGGCAGGTGCGACGCCACGAGCAGCTCGAAGGCACGCACGCTGCCGTCCTGGGCTTCGAGGATGAGTGCGCGCAGCTCGTCGGTCACGGTCGGCGGCACTCTAGCCGTCCCAGGTGCGCGCTCAAAAAGCGCCGGGAAATTCGCCGCCGGGAACACGGCGGAAATTCATTTCGTCTCACGGAGGCAGACGGACAGCGGCCGGGCACCGGATGAAAAGGGAGCACGCACACATGAGGCACTGGAACTGGGGCAGTCAATGGCTGGGGGCAGTCGCGCTGGTGGTGGGCACCATGACGGTCGGCTGCGGCAGCTCGCAGACCGCGAGCACGGACGCCACGTCGGATGTGTCCCAGGCCGTGGAAGCCACCTCGGATTCGAGCGACGCGGTGGAAGTGTCCAGCCTCCTGCACGGCCTGGACAAGATGCGCCCCCAGGCCGTGGAAGGCTTTCACTGTGACGCGAGCCCCGACATCACCACCGTGGAGGTGTGTGGCAAGAGCCTGCCTGCCACCGTGCACCTGGAGTGGACCGACTGCGCGGCCCCCACGCGCCCTGGCGGCGGACGGGGCGGCCCCGGTGGTCCTGGAGGCCCCGGTGGCGGCGGCCAGCCTCCCCCGGGCGGCGGCGCGCCTCCGCAGGACGGAGCGGGTTCGCAGGTGCGGGGCCAGTCCTTCGACGGCGGAGCCGCCGGGGGGCCGGGTGGAAAGGGCCCGGGCGGTCCCTCCAGCGGCACCGTGGACATCGTGAATGCATACGAAGCGTCCGAGGACTGCACGGGCGCGGTGACGCAGAACCAGACCGTCATCTTCGAGGTCTCCAGCACCAACTCCGACGGCGAAGTCTCCACCGTGAAGGGCACCACGTCGTCCACCTCCGAGCTGGTGGACGGGGCCCCGCCCCGCAACAAGAGCACGCAGGCGGACGTGACGCGCACGCGCACGGATGCCTCCGGCGCGGTGGTGAAGTCAGTGCGGTTGGAGGGCTCGCTGTCCGTCGCGTTCTCCACGGACACGCCGCCAGTGCGCACCATCGACGGCTCCTATACGGAGACGGCGCTCGACGGTTCGCAGGGCACCGTCACGCTGGCGGGCATCGTCCGGCCTCCGCGCGACGTGTGCCCCTGGCCCACGGGGGGCTCGCTCACGCGCGCCACCGCGGACGGGGAGAGCCACGTGCTCACCTTCGGTCCGGAGTGCGGCGATGGCACGCTCGACGGCGCGGCGGTGAGCCTGCCCAACCGCTGCGAGCGTGGCGGCGGCCGTCACTAGCTTCAGCTTCACGAGGCGTCGCGGTCCGGGGGCATGACCCCTCCCCCGAGAACCCCTCCCCCGGGCCGCGAGCCTCAGCTCCGCTTCGTCATGTCGAACAGCGCACGGGCCTGCGGCCCCAGGAACCCGTCGAATCCTCCCGAGCGCTGGGCGATCTCGAAGTACGCATACGGCCACGTGCGCGTGCCACCCCCCCGGAGCACCAGGGGAAGGGGGGCCGCGTGCGTGGCCGTCTGTCGAAGGGACGTGCCGGGCGCGCCTTCAATGTCTGTCTTCATGGGCACGCCCGCTTCACGCATCCGCCGCTGCCACGCCTCCACGTCGTCCACCGCGCCGGTGAAGTGATTCACCTTGCGGCCGAACGCCAGCAGCCACGCGCCGTACTGCGTCTCACGCTCCAGCTCCAGCAGCGTGGACTCGTCCGGAGGCATGGGCGCCGCGAACCAGGCCGCGAGCGCCTCCACGTCATCTGGCGGCGGCGGATCCGCCGGAAGCGCGGCGAGCAGCTCGCGGGCGCGCGGCGACAGCTCCTCCGACTTCAATTCGGAGAGGAAGACGCGCGGCAGCCCGTCCGGGTGGGCCAGGTAGATGGCGGACAGGTGCGCGTCCGGGAACGTGTAGGAACCGGCCGGACGCCATCCGAACCGCTCGAACACGCGCGAGAACAGCGCGATGCCTCCCCCGGGCCGCGCCAGCGTGCGGAACGCGACGTGGTCATTGCGGAAGTGTCCCCCCGACAAGGTCACGAAGGTGCGCGCGAAGGGGACTTCGGAGGCGTAGCGCTCCCACAGCAGGTCCAGGAGCCGCGAGGCGTCGGAAGCGGAGGTCGTCATGCGCGCCAGTGTACGTCGCTCGCCCCCGGCCGGCAGGGACATCCACCTCGGCCCGGCCGGGAGCGGCTTTCGGCTACGGCACCGACACCGCCTGGAGCGCGGCGCGGCTGGGGGCCTCGTCGCCGGTGACGCTCACCACGAGGCGCTGGAGGCACCCCGCGAACTCCTGCTGCAGCGCCTCCGCCGTCACCGCCTGGAGGTGCGCGGGGCGCTGGGCCACCGCTTCCACCGGGAAGCCCCGAACGCGCGCCTGCAGCAGCGCCCCCACCCACGCATCCGTGCCAATGAACGACACGGCCTGCTGCGCGAGGATGCGCCCCCGGGCCTGCTCCAGGTTCTCCGCGGGGACCTGCTTCGCGAGCGCCGCCAGCGTCGCGCGCAGCGCCCCCACGCCCTCCTGGAGCCGCTGCGCGTCCAGGTTGCCATCCATCTCCAGATGCGCCGCTCCACCCCGGCCAATCCAGGGCGTGGCCCCGAAGCCGTAGGAGGCCCCCGTCCCGGAGCGCGTCTGCTGGTAGGCCTTCACCTCCAGCAGCTCCGCCATCAGCGCGTAGCGCGCCTCCAGCTCCGGCGTGGCCGTGGGCAGCCGGCAGGCCATCCGCACCTGGCCCTGGGTGGCCCCCGGGCGCGCGGTGAAGAGCGTGCTCACGCGCGGCGACGCGGGGGGCAGGGCCGGCGCGGGAGGCACCGCCACGGGCTGCGGCTTGCCCCGGCTCCAGCCGCCCAGGTACTTGCGCGCCAGGGCCTCGACCTCCTTCACGTCGAACTCACCCGCCACCACCACCACCGTGTTGCCGGGGCGGTAGACGTCCTCCAGCCACGCCTGCGCCTCGGACCACGACACCTGCGCCAGCTGGGCGCTCGTGGCATCGCTGGCGTAGGGGTGGGTGCCATAGAGCGCGTGCATCAGCTCGCGCTGCGCCACCACCTCCGGGCGCGTGTCCACCGCCGCGTACCAGGGCAGGACCTGCTCGCGCAGGAAGCGCACCTGGGCCTCCGACGTGCGGGTGGTGGCCAGGTCCTCGGAGAGCATCGCCAGCATGTTGCCCACGTTGCCCGCCGTGCCCGCCAGGTCCACGCGCACGTGGTCCAGCGAGGTGCTGGAGCGCCTGTGCAGACCCCAGTCGCTCGGGTTGCCCTCGAAGAACGACTCACGGAAGGCCCCCTTCCTCGCCAGCTCTCCCACGCCCGGCTTCGCCCCATGCGCCGTCCCACCGGCCATCGCCGCGGCCATCCGCACCACCGGGAGTCCCGGGCGGGGCGCGAGCAGCACCTCCAAGCCGTTGTCCAGCTTCAGCACCTGCAGCGGGCCGGTGGTGGCCGTGAGCATCGACGGGGTGATGCGCTGACCGCCCTCCACCCCAGGCCCCCCCAGGGCGACCGTCGCCACGTTGACGCTCATCCCCGGGATGCCGCTCTCCCCGGGCCGCACGAGGATGGCGTGCGCCCGGTTGCGCTGGAGCCACTGGTAGGCGAAGTCCGTCACCTTGCTGCCGCCCAGGCCCACCAGCGCCATCTGCGAGCGCGTGTACGAGCGCACGTCCGTGGTGAAGTGGGTGAGCAGCGCGCGGCTCTTCGTGCGCGCCAGGAGCCGCTCGGACTCCAGCACCATGCCCGTCACCACCTGCCTGCGCAGGGCCTGGAAGCTGAACTCCTGGCCCAGCACGCCGCCGGCTTCGATGTCCTGGCTCCAGGCCTTGTGCACCTGGTCCAACACCTTCTCCGCCGTGCGCTCCGGGTGGTCCCCGCGCGACAGCTGCACCCGCACGATGAGCAGCGACGCGCGCGTGCCGGGCACCAGACCCGTGGAGATGCCCGCGATGTCACCGTCGTTGCGCATCGACGCCCAGAGGTTGTCATCCAGGCTCGCCTCCACGAAGTCGTGCACGGCGCTCGCTTCGTCGAAGGCGCGCGGCAGCACCCACGACAGGTACAGCTCCGGCGACGGCACCGCCGCGGTGAACACCGGCAGCGTCTTCGTCGCCGGGGCGGCGGGGGGCTCCGAGGGCTGCGCGGCCATGCGCCGGTCCGGGGCGAGCGGGGCGCCGGTGCCCGCCCACGCGGGCGGCAGGTTCTGCTGGAGCACGTTCGCCACCGCCTCCAGGTCCACGTCCCCGGAGATGACCAGGGTGACGTTCTCCGGGCGGTAGTGCGCGCGCGCGAAGCGCTGCGCATCCCCCAGCGTGAGCGCGGTCAGCGACTCGTGCGAGCCCACCACGGGCCGGGAGTACGGGTCCCCGGCGGGGAAGGACGCCGCGTGCACCCAGCTGAACACCTGTCCCACGTAGCCCGTCTCGTTGCGCTGGCGCAGCTCGTTGCGCACCACCTCGCGCTCCACCGCGAACACCTCCGGGGAGATGTTGGCGATGGGCGAGGACAGCCGCTCACCCTCCAGCTTCACCAGCGTGGCCAGCGCCTCGCGGGGGGCCAGCGTCTCGTAGGCCGTGAAGTCCAGGCTGGTGGAGGCGTTGAAGTGCCCCGCGCCGGAGGCCTCCAGCCGCGTCATCACCGACGCGCCGTTGGCGGGACGCGCGCGGAAGGCCAGGTGCTCCACCAGGTGCGCCAGCCCCTCCTTGCCGCTGGGGTCGCTGGAGCCGCCCGCGCCCACCACCGCGACGACCGCCACCACCGGGGAGCGCGCGTCGCGCTCCACCACCACCCGCAGTCCGGAGGGCATCCGGAAGTCGCGCAGGGGGAAGGACACGTCGCGCATGACGACCTGCCCGCGCGCCGGCAGGGTGGTGCACCCACCCAGGGTGAGGGACAGCGCGGTCACGGCACCGAGGGCCAGACGTGGCCAGCGGATGGAACCCAACAGGAAAGACATACGACTCCAGGTACGAACCCGGAGGCAGCCCACGCGGGGCCCGTGCCCCACGCCTCCCCCCGGGCGGGAAATGAATGAATGGATGAAGAAGGCCGCGACGGAGGGGAGACAACGTCTGACGGGGCAGGCGGGACCCGCAACGACAGACAGCGCCCGGGTACATAGCACCGCGGCTCGTCCGTCGTCACCTCTCCCCCAGGGCTCGGAGGAGGGCGGCCCTCGCGAGGTCCGCGCCTCCGGCTAGGATGGGGAGCATGTCCCGCCCGACGCCGCGCACCCTGCTGCTGCTGGCCTTCGCTCTCTGTGTCTCCTCCTGCGACTACATCCCCACGGCCTGGGGGGAATGCACGGGCACCCACCTGGGACGGCGCGTGAAATGGCCCATCGAGGAGCGCTCTTCGGTGGTGCACCTTGGGTTCGATCAGGGCGGGCCGCCGGACACGTTCATCGCGCTGCACTACACGCCGGAGGACACGCCGGCCCTGGAGGGCTTTGGCGTGGACATCCATCTGGTGGAGGGGGCTCGGGTACGGGAGGACCGGACCGTGAAGCTCTCCTCCCGGCAGGGGCAGCTCGTGCCCGAGGAGTCGTCGCTGGTGCTGCGGTGGGTGGGGAACATCGGCGGGGCGGCCGGCTATCTCTCCTCGCCCGGGGTGCCGGTGGAGGGCTCGGTGCTCCTGGAAGAGGTGACGGAGTCGTCCGCGGAGGGCCGCTTCCACTACCGTTACGCGGACGGCGGCGAGCTGACGTGCACCTTCGAGGTGTGGCCGGTGTCGACCTCGGAGTGACACGGGAGTGACACGGCGAGACAGGGATGCGAGGGCTGCTAGCATCTGGCCATGGGCGTCCACGACTATCGATGCAGTGTCTGCGGTCCTCCCGGCTCGTACGCGTGTGGTGAGAAGGACGGCGAGGAGTGCGAGCAGGAAGGCATTGGCGAAGACCAGGCCATCCTGGACCTGTTCTTCTTCGCCAGCGGCGAGGCTCCGGAGGACGCGGATGCCTTCGAGGACGCTCGGGGGCGCGCCCGGCGCACGGAGACGCGGCCCTTTGGCTATGATTGGGGAGAGTGGGAGTTCGTCCCCAGCCTCAACTACCGGCAACTGCTGATGGACGATGACGACGCCACCGGCATCTGGCGCATCGAGTCCTTCGACGAGGACATGGGCGACGGCAGCGCCGTCTCCCTGGAGATTCCGCCGGACGAGCGCGTCTGGGTGGTCAACTACTGCCCCACCTGCCACCCACTGTTCGTCGAAGGCAAGGCTCCCGACGACGAGCCCTGTCTGGAGTACCTGCGGGCCATCGCCGAGAACCTGGAGATGGACTTCGAGGGCGTGAAGGGGAGCGCGGACAAGGCGCCCTTCATCGACGCGGTCCGCGAGCGGGTCGCGCGGAGGCGGCCCGCCCGGCGCTGAGCGCTCAGCCGTTGGACGCCAGCGCCTCCTGGGCGCGGGCCTCGTCCGGCAGGTTCGCGACCCACTCCGTCACCTCTCCCAGGTGCAGCGTCTCCGCCCGGAGGACTTCGCGGAAGGCGTCCACCATGTCGGCGGGTCCCAGCTCCTGCGTCAGCTCCACGAGCAGTGCCCAGCCTGTGTGGTTGATGATCTCCGACACCAGGACGGCGCGCAGCGCGTCCTGCAGCGTGGCGCCCGGTTGCTCCGCGACCTGGAGCAGCCCTTGGAGCCGCGGGCCCGTGTCATCCTCGGAGGTCGTCAGCGCGGGGGCGCTCCCACCGAGCCGGTGGATGCACTCGCGGACGAGGTTCAGGTGCTCCATCTCCTGGAGGTGAAGCTCCACGAGCCGCGCCGGGGTGGGGCCTCCGGGGTAGCCGCCCTCGGCACGGGTCTTCTCGAGGAGGCACGCGTGGAGCCGCGCGCGGGTCTGCTCGAAGGCGAGCCGCTCCCGCAGCTGGACGAGGAAGAGCTGGGGCGAGGGGCCCTTCAGTGTCTGGAGCGCGCTGCTCACCGTTTCCTGGATGCCGCGGCGGGAGGGAGGTCTGTCCGGGCCGCCGGCGATGCGGACCAGGTGTGTCCGCAGGAACCCCACGACGCTGCCGGGAGCGGGCAGGGCGGGGTGGCGGGGCGGGTCCTCTCGGGCCAGTCGCTCCAACTCCTCGGCGGTGAGCAGCTCCGCGGTGTGTCGCAGTCCCCAGTTCACGTCTTCAGCAGAAGACATCGTGGCCTCCCCGTGGGGCATGCCTTCCAGCGCGATGGCGGATTCCAGGGCGCGGAAGGAGGCGACAAGCTGGAGATGGCGCGAGGCGCGCGCCATGGCCCCGGGGGGCCGTGGACCTAGCGCAGGAGCATGGGCGCGGTGCCCAACGCTTCTCCCCGCAGCCGCGCGATGTCGCGCGAGGGTGGGGCTCCGAACATCCGGCGGTACTCGCGGCTGAACTGGGAGGGGCTCTCATAGCCGACGGAGTGGCCGGCCATCGCCGCGTCCATGGCCTGCGCCAGCATCAGCCGGCGGGCCTCCTGGAGCCTCAGCTGCTTCTGGTACTGCAGCGGGCTCATCGCCGTGACGGACTTGAAGTGATGGTGGAGCGCGGACGGGCTCATGTGGACGGCGCGCGCCAGCCGCTCGATGCGCAGGGGCGCGGCGTAGTGCTCCTTGAGCCAGTGGATGGCCCGGGTGACGGAGTCCCGGCGGCTGTCGGCGACGGCGATGCGCCTCAGCCGTTCGGAGTTCTCCCCGGACAGCAGGCGGTAGAGGATCTCGCGGATGACGAGCGGCGCCAGCACGGGGATGTCGCGCGGCGTGTCCAGCAGCCGCAGGAGCCGCACCGTCGCGTCCAGCAGGGGCGCGCCCACCGGACCCAGGGCCAGCCCGCGGACCCCGTCCTCGGCGCCGGGCGCGTCCAGCTCCGCCTCCATCATCAGGCTGCCCAACTGCCCGGGCTCCAGGTCCAGCCGGAAGCAGAGGTAGGGCGCGGAGGGGGTGGCCTCCACCACCTGTCCCGTGACGGGCAGGTCCACGGACGCGACCAGGCACTGGTCCGGTCCATAGACATACAGCTCTTCACCCAGGAGCACCTGCTTGCGGCCCTGCGCCACGATGCACAGCGCGGGTTCGTGCAACGTGTGCAGCGGCAGGGTCGGCGTCGACGCGCGGATGAGCACGACGCGGGGAATGGCGGTGGTGTGGAGCCCGTCCGTGGGGACGTGGCGCTCCATCAGCGCCACCAGCGACGACAGGTGAGGCCCCGGGCCGGAGTCTGGGTGGGCGGTCGGCATGCGCTCCCTGTCTTAATCCCAGCGGGCCTGGGGTGCTCGTGGAGGAATGGGCAAGGGTCCGCGAGCATCCGGATACCGCCTCCGTGGCGCGGCTTGAGAGGGTGGGTCCATGCCCGGCGCGGTCTTCGCACCAGGCCCTTCCAGAGAGAGGACCGACCCATGACGACGAATATCCAGGGCAAGGTGGTGGCCATCACCGGAGCGAGCAGCGGCATTGGCGAGGCGACGGCCCGCCTGCTCGCCCAGCAGGGCGCGAAGGTGGTGCTGGGCGCGCGCCGGACCGACCGGCTGGAGGCGCTGGCCGGGGAGCTGAAGGCGAAGGGCGCGGAGGCGTGCTTCCGCGCGCTGGACGTGACGAAGCGCGAGGACATGGAGGCCTTCGTGGACTTCACGCTGAAGCAGTACGGGCGGCTGGACGTGCTCATCAACAACGCGGGCGTGATGCCGCTGTCACGGCTGGACCAGCTGAAGGTGGACGAGTGGAACCGGATGATCGACGTGAACATCCGGGGCGTGCTGCATGGCATCGCGGCGGGGCTGCCGGTGATGAAGCGCCAGAATTCGGGGCAGTTCATCAACCTGTCGTCCATTGGCGGGCACGCGGTGAGCCCGACGGCGGCCGTCTACTGCGCCACGAAGTTCGCGGTGCTGGCCCTCTCCGAAGGACTGCGCCAGGAGGTGGGCGCGGACATCCGGGTCACGGTGATTTCACCGGGGGTCACCGTGTCGGAGCTGGCGGAGAGCATCAGCGACTCGGAGGCGCGCGAGGTGATGCGTGACTTCAGGAAGGGGGCGATTCCGGCGGAGGCCATCGCGCGGTCCATCGCGTACGCCATCAGCCAACCCGCGGACGTGGATGTGAGTGAAATCATCATCCGCCCCACCTCCAGTCCGTACTGAGCGCCACGCCTTTCAACAGCGCGCCCGACACGGAATGACCGTGGCCTACGCCTCCAGTCGCTTGCGCAGCGCTCCCAGCCGGCTGCGGCCCACCGGCAGCCGGGTGCCGTCCCTCAGCTCCACCCCGGTGCGCGAGCCCTCCGAGGCGACGAGCTCGCGGATATCCGTCACGCGGACGAGATACGAGCGATGGATGCGGAGGAAGTCGGTGGGCAGCAACTGCTCGAGCCGCTCCAGGCTCTTCTCGCTCAGCTCGGTGCCACCTCCGCGCAGGACCAGCTCGGCGTAGTCGCCAGCGCCCTGGATGTACGCGACGGAGTCCAGGGGCACGAGGACCACGCCTCCGCCCTTCCTCACCGCGAGGGAGCGCAAGGCAATGGCCGAGCGGCTTCCCACGCGGGTGAGCGCGAGGGCGAGCCGCTCCGGCGTGTAGGGCTTGGGGACGAAGTCCAGCACCCCCAGCTCGAAGGCGCGCAGCGCCTGGTCGGTGTTCGCGGAGACCACCACCGTCTGGAATGCGCCCGCGGCCGCCTCAGCGAGCAGCGCGAAGCCGTCCTCGCCCGAGAGGTTCAGGTCCAGCAGCAGCACGTCCACGGTGTGCTCCGCCAGCAGCTCGCGAGCCTCGTCCAGACTCGCGCAGACGCGCGGGCGCGGGGTGTCCGGTCCCAGTTGTTGCTCGCACAGCCGGGCGAGACGGCGCGCCGCCAGCGGCTCGTCTTCCACGATGAGCAGCCTCACGCCGGCACCTCCACCCGCGTCATCCACCCCGCGGCCGTCGGTCCATCCTCGAGCCGCCACGCACCGGGGAAGGCCTCCTCCAGGCGCGCACGCAGGTAGCGCGCGCCGGTGCCTTCACCGCCACCCTGGCGCGGGCCCGTGCCCACCGGCGCGAGGAAGACATAGCGCCGACGTGGCCGCGCGCCCTCGGCGATCAGGCTGCCTTCGAGCCGGAAGGTGTGGGGCGAGACGTAGCGGTTGTGGCTGAAGGCGTTCTCCAGCAGCGTGTGCAGCAGGGCAGGGGGGACGGGGGCCTCCAGGTCCACGCCCTCGGTCTCCAGGTGGAAGGCCGTGCCCTGTCGGCAGCCCATGACCTCCAGGTGGGCGCGGCACAGCTCCAACTCGCGAGCGAGCGGAATGGTGCGCTCACCGGAGACGGCGAGCAGGTGCCGGTACGCCGCGCCCAGGGCCTCGATGAAGCGCACGGCCTGCGCGGGCTCCGTCTCCACCCACTCACTCAGCGCGCCCAGTGTGTTCATCAGGAAGTGCGGCTGCAGGCTGCGCTTGAGCAGCTCCAGTTGCAGGCGCTCCGCGGCGCGCGTCGCACTCTCAAACCGCTCCTGCTGACGGCGCTGCCGCCGGGCGTGGATCGCCGTGAGACAGAGCAAGAGCCCTCCGAGGGCGAGGAAGAAGCCGCGCTCGGCGAAGAGCGTCCCGGCGAAGCCGAGCCCCGCCAGTGCGCCCAGGGCCCCCCCCGGTTCCCCTCGACGCCACGCGCGCACGGCGAGCGCCGTGGAGACGACGAGCGACGCCCCGAGCGCGATGCTGTTCTTGCCATCGAAGCCCGGAACGAAGGCGAGCGAGAGCAGCCCCAGTCCGAGTCCCACCCACCGCAGCCAGCGGCGTGGCTCGCCGAAGGCCGCGTGCACGGTCGCTGGCAGCAGCGCCGCCACCGCCAGCATGGCCGCCGCCTGCAGTCGCAGCCGCACCGCGTGTTGTGGATAGGGATAGTTGGCGAGCCCGCGCCACGCCTCCAGCAGGACGAGCGCCGCGGCGGCGAGGCACAGCACGCCGAGCAGGAGCGTGGCGAGCCCGCCGTGAGCGGGCCGCACGCGCGCGAGGTGGTAGAGCCCCATCAGCACCAGTGCGCCCAGCGCGGAAAGGGCTGGCGCCAGGCCGAGCATCCGCACCCGAGCGAGGGACGCGGCCTCGCCCGCCTGCAGGTGGTGGAGGGTGCCCGTGGGCTGGAAGCCGAGCCGGTGCGCGGAGATGCGCATCGTCAACACGTGAGGGCCGGTCGCGCTGGACTCGGGCGGGAGCGGGAGCAGGGCATCGACGCGTCCTGGTACCTCCTCCGAGGGCGTCCGCCCCACCCGTCCGTTGCGGCCCAGGGGCCTGCCGTCCCACCAGACCTCCCATGACCCGAGCACCGACAAGGCGAGGGCAGGCGTCGGGGCTCCGGCTTCACGCGGAGGCACGTCCACCTGGGTGCGCAGCCAATAAGGGCCCGTCCCTTCGTTCACCTGGTTGGCCGCCACCGTGCGCCAGCCCCGTGCGTCTCCGGAGAGCGCGACCTCCGGGGGGAGATCCTCCGTGTTCACCTGCACCTGTCCCTGCCGCGCCGAGGGCAGCGCGGCCGAGGCGGCGAGCGAGAGCGCGAAGCATCCCGCGAAGAGGGCGGAGGACATCATGGGCCTCAGCATACGCAGCCCGGCGCCGCCCCACGCGCACTCCGGCGACGCCGCGAGACGTTGGGCGACCGGAACCCCACGCGCCGTGCTGGCCACCGCATCCTCCTCGTTGAATCCCTTCTCGAAGGAACTCCATGCGCGTCGTGCTCCTGCTTGCCCTCGGTCTTCCGCTGTCTCTTGCCCAGGCTCAGGGTTTGGAACTGCAGCCTCACACCTTCCAGGCCCGCGACGGCCGCGCCGTTCACGCCGAGCAGGGCACCCTCACCGTGCCCCTGCGTCACGCTCGGCCCGAGGGCCCGGGCCTGACCCTGCGCTTCGTGCGTTTCAAGAGTACGAACCCGTCGCCCGCGGCACCCATCGTGTACCTGTCCGGGGGCCCGGGCGGCTCCGGCATCGATACCGCGCGCCATGGCCGCTTCGAGCTGTTCCTCGCCCTGCGCGAGGTGGCCGATGTCATCGCGCTGGACCAGCGCGGCACCGGCGAGTCGAATGCTCATCCCGAGCTGGTGCAGCGCTGGGCTGTCCCGCTCGAGCAGCCCATGGACGAGGCGTTGCTCAGCGCCACGGTGAAGAAGGCCGCCGCCGAGGCGAGCCGGACCTGGACGGCGGCGGGCGTGGACCTGGGCGCGTACACCACGATGGAGAGCGCCGAAGACCTGGAGGTGCTGCGCAAGGCGCTGGGCGCCCCGAAGCTCAACCTCTGGGGTATCAGCTACGGCACCCACCTGGGCCTCGCCTACCTGCGGCGCCACCCACAGCAGGTGGACCGCATCATCCTCGCGGGCGTCGAGGGACCGGACGACACCTGGAAGCGGCCCGCGCACGCGGAGGCGCTGCTCGACCGCTGGGCGGCCGTGCTGCGCGCCGAGGGTGAGCGCGGACCGGGCCTGAAAGCGCGGCTGGCGAAGCTGTTGAAGTCGCTGCGTCGCGAGCCTCGCGTCGTTGAGTTCACGGATCCGGAAAACGGGGAGCGCCACACCTGGAAGGTCAGCCCCTTCGACCTTCAGTGCGCCACCTTCGAGTCCCTGAGAGACCCCGCCATCTTCCGGCGCTTCCTCGCCCTGCTCCCGGCGCTGGAGGCCGGAGACTACACGCCGATGGTGCCCTTCGCCGGCATGCTGCGTGATGGGGTGCTGCGACCGATGCCGCTCGCCATGGATGCGGCTTCTGGCGTGAGCCCGGCGCGTTACGCCCTCATCAAGAGGGAGGCGTCGAGGGCGCTGCTCGGCGGCAGCGTCAACCCAGAACCCCTGCGGGCGGGGGATGTGGCCGGTGTGAGCGACCTCGGCGAGTCCTTCCGCGGGCCGCTGAAGGCCGCGGTGCCGGTGCTCCTCATCAGCGGCACCTTGGATGGACGCACGAGCCCGGACAACGCGGAGTCACTGCGCCCGGGACTCTCCCAGGCCGTGCACCTAGTGCTCGAGGGGGCGGGACATGACGGCCTCTTCCAGTCGGACCCCCGCATCCTCGAGCGGATGAAGGCCTTCATGAAGGGCGAGACGCTTCGCGACGAGCGCCTGCGGATCGAGGCGAAGCGCTGAGGTCGACTGTTCGCTCCGGACACGGTCGGGAGACAGGCTGAGACCTCGCGGTCGCGCTCTGGCTCCCGGTACCCGTCATGCTGCAACAATGATGCGGCGATGCGTTTCTCGCGTGGTTGGATGCAGGGGCCGTTTCTTCCTGAGCGATAAGTCGAAGAGCGTGGAGGGACCTCCCGCCTGTCGAACAGGGCGGGAGTCCTTCGAGGGGAAGCCCATTCCATGTCGATGTTGAAACGCCCGCTGTCCGCCTTCGTGCTCGGCGCCTGTCTGTTCGCGCTGAGCGCTTGTGATTCCAAGGACGACCCGACGCCTGACGCGGGCATGACCGTCGACGCGGGGACCGACGCCGGCACCGGCTCCGAGCCGGACGCAGGGACCGACGCCGGGTCGACGGAAGAACCGCCGCCCGTCATTCCGGAGGGCCACACCCTGCTGACGCCGTCCGCGACGGAGGTCCACTCGGTTCCCAGAGGAGGTCCGGAGGCCCCGCTCCGGTTCGCCTTCGTCGCCCAGGCCGGGCACCATTACGACTTCATCGTCGAGGCCGGCATGGAGGGCTACGTCCTGGACCTGCGGGACGCCCAGGGAAAAGACATGGACCACGTCGATCAGCGCTTCTCTGGCATCGACCCCTTTGCGCGGTCTTGGCATTGGTCGGGGCTCACGGCGGGCGAGGTCCATACCGTGGCGGTCTCTCAAGTCACCGTGCCGACCCAGCTGCCCTTCCGCTTCCGGTTCGTGGACATGGGCCTGGACGACTACGGCGACCTGCTCACCACCGCGCAGTCCTGGACGCCCTCGGAGCAGCCCCTGACGGGGACCGGAGAACACGCTGGCGAACGGGACTTGTTCTCGGTCGAGACCGTCCAGGGGCATGTCTATCTCCTCGACGGTGTCTTTCCCTCGCAGTCCTGGGAGCTGGCTTTCATCGACTCCCTTCAGGAGCTCCATGCCTCCGTGGACGGCCTCGGCTTCAGGGAGACCCAGGGCGCCACGGCCTTCAAGTCACCCGGTGGCGTGATGTACGCCTCCATCCGGAGCAACCCGCTCGATTCCCCCCCTCAGCCCTACACGGTCGTGTTGAAGGACCTGGGCGCGGAGGACCACGGGGACTCCGTGGAGACCGCCACGGTGCTTCCGCCCGGCACGACGTCCGTGGACGCGAGGATGGAGGTCCCCACGGACAAGGACATCTTCTCCCTGGGCGTCGTGGCCGGTCACTTCTACCGGGTGTCGTGCACCATCGACGGGGACAAGCGCTGCCGGCTCCGGAACGCCGCGCCGGGGAGTGACTTCAGCTATCTCCAGGGCGGTGACATGAGCACGACGGCCTTCAAGGCGTCCCAGGCCACGCACTTCGTGCACGTGGACCTGGATCCGGTCGTGCCCGCGCGCTGGGTGGTAGGCCACTACACCCTCCGGTTCGAGGACCTGGGCCCGGACGACCACGGGGACACGCTGGCCACGGCGACACCGCTGACGGGCCCGTCACAGGCGGTGTCTGTTTTCATCGGAGATACCTCGGACCATGATGTCCTCTCCTTCGACGCCACCGCCGGGCAGCGCTACCAGTTCGCGTGTGAATGGAAGGAGCACCCGTCGCAGATTCAGCTGAACGCGGCCTTCATGGACGCGCAGGGCGGACGGTACCCGGGGGACCTCGCGCGCGTGGGCCCACGCTGGGTGCGGACCTTCACGGCGCCGACCTCAGGCACCTACGGCATCGACCTGTGGACGTCCTCCACCGTCGCGCTAGGGGCCTCCGCCTGCTGGTTCGACGTGCTGGCCCCCTGATGCACCTCCGCCGCGGTCCCGGGACACCTGCCCGGGACCGTGGCGCTGGCATCACATGTTGCGGCGGTACTGCCCGCCCACCTCGTACAGCGCGCGGGACAGCTGGCCCAGCGTGCACACCTTGCACGCGTCCATCAGCGCGCCGAACACGTTGCCGTTGTCCAGCGCCGCGCGGCGCACCGCCTCCAGCGCGGCGGGCGCCGTCTTCGCGTTGCGCTTCCAGAAGGCGTCGCGCGCGGTGATGGCGTAGTCCTTCTCCTCCTTCGTCGCGCGAATCACCTCCGGCGGCGTCACCGTGGGCGAGCCCTTCGGGTCCAGGAAGGTGTTCACGCCCACGATGGGCAGCGTCCCGTCGTGCTTCTGCATCTCGTAGTAGAGCGACTCCTCCTGGATCTTGGAGCGCTGGTACATCCGCTCCATCGCGCCCAGCACGCCGCCGCGCTCGGAGATGGCGCGGAACTCCGTCAGCACCGCCGCCTCCACCAGGTCCGTCAGCTCCTCGATGATGAACGAGCCCTGGTTCGGGTTCTCGTTCTTCGACAGGCCGAACTCCTTGTTGATGACCAGCTGGATGGCCAGCGCGCGCCGCACGCTCTCCTCCGTGGGCGTGGTGATGGCCTCGTCGTAGGCGTTCGTGTGCAACGAATTGCAGTTGTCGTTGAGCGCCAGCAGCGCCTGCAGCGTGGTCCGGATGTCGTTGAAGGCGATCTCCTGCGCGTGCAGGGACCGGCCCGACGTCTGGATGTGGTACTTCAGCTTCTGCGACCGGTCGTTGCCGCCGTACTTGTCCCGGATGGCCTTGGCCCAGATGCGGCGGGCCACGCGCCCCAGCACCGCGTACTCGGGGTCCATGCCGTTGGAGAAGAAGAACGACAGGTTCGGCGCGAAGTCGTCGATGTGCATCCCGCGCGACAGGTAGTACTCGACGAAGGTGAAGCCGTTGGCCAGCGTGAAGGCCAGCTGGGAGATGGGGTTCGCCCCGGCCTCCGCGATGTGGTACCCGGAAATCGACACCGAGTAGAAGTTCCGCACCTTCTGGTCGATGAAGTACTGCTGGATGTCGCCCATCACCCGCAGGGCGAACTCCGTGGAGAAGATGCAGGTGTTCTGCGCCTGGTCCTCCTTGAGGATGTCCGCCTGCACCGTGCCGCGCACCGCCTGGAGCGTGGACGCGCGGATCTTCGCGTAGACGTCCGCCGGCAGCACCTCGTCGCCGGACACGCCCAGCAGCAGCAGCCCCAGCCCGTCGTTGCCCTGCGGCAGCTCCCCCTGGTAGCGCGGACGCGGCAGGCCGCGCTCCCGGTAGAGGGCTTCAATCTTCTGCTCGACCTCCTCCACCTTCCCGTTCGCGCGGATCCACTTCTCGCACTGCTGGTCCACCGCGGCGTTGAGGAAGAAGCCCAGCAGCATGGGCGCCGGGCCGTTGATGGTCATGGACACGGAGGTGGACGGGTCCGCCAGGTCGAAGCCGGAGTAGAGCTTCTTCGCGTCGTCCACGTTCGCGATGGACACCCCCGAGTTGCCCACCTTGCCGTAGATGTCCGGCCGGTGGTCCGGGTCCTCGCCGTACAGCGTCACCGAGTCGAACGCCGTGGACAGGCGCTTCGCCGGCAGGCCGCGCGACACATAGTGGAAGCGCTTGTTGGTGCGCTCCGGGCCGCCCTCGCCCGCGAACATGCGCGCGGGGTCCTCGCCCTCGCGCTTGAGCGGGAAGACGCCCGCGGTGAACGGGAAGGCGCCCGGCGCGTTCTCCCGCAGCAGCCACGTCAGGATGTCCCCCCAGTCCTCATACTTCGGCAGGGAGATCTTCGGCACGCGCAGGTGGGAGAGCGTCTCCGAGATGAGGTCCAGCTCGATGACCTTGTCGCGCACCTGGAACTGGTACTTGGACGCGGCGTAGCGCTTCTTCGTCGCGGGCCACTCGGCCAGCAGGCGCCGGCAGTCCGCGTGCAGGCGGCTCTCCAGGTCCTGGTACAGCGCCACCAGGTCGCCCAGGTACGCGGGCTCGCCCTCCACGCGCTCCGTCACCTGCACCACGTCGGCGGCGTCCTTCGGCTCGACGATCTCCAGCTTCTTCTTCCCCACGTTCTGGCGCAGGGCCTGGATGGTGCCGTGCAGCTGGTACATGCGCCGGGCGATGGCGGCCTGGGCGCGCACGAAGCCGTCGTAGGACTCACACGCTTCGACGATCTCCGCCAGGTAGCGCGTGCGGTCCGGGGGGATGATCCACTTCTTCTCGCTCATGCCGGGCGTGAGGGAGAACTTGCTCTCGAGCGTCGCGCCCGTCTTCTTCACCAGCGCGTCGATGAGCGCCCGGTAGAGCGTGTTCATGCCCGGGTCGTTGAACTGCGACGCGATGGTGCCGTACACGGGCACCGCGTCCTCGGGCAGCGTGAAGGCGTTGTGGTTGCGCTTCCACTGCTTGCGCACGTCGCGCAGCGCGTCCAGCGACCCGCGCTTGTCGAACTTGTTGATGGCGATGACGTCCGCGAAGTCGAGCATGTCGATCTTCTCGAGCTGCGTCGCCGCGCCGTACTCGGCGGTCATCACGTAGAGCGCCACGTCCGAGTGCTCGGTGATCTCCGTGTCCGACTGGCCGATGCCGGAGGTCTCCACCACGATGAGGTCGAAGCCCGCCGCCTTGCAGACCTCGATGGAGTGGGCGACGTGCCGGGACAGGGCCAGGTTGCTCTGACGGGTGGCCATCGAGCGCATGTAGACGCGCGGGTTGTCGATGGCGTTCATGCGGATGCGGTCGCCCAGGAGCGCGCCGCCGGACTTGCGCTTGGACGGATCCACGGAGAGGACCGCGAGCGTCTTGTCCGGGAAGTCCGCCAGGAAGCGGCGCACCAGCTCGTCCACCAGGCTGGACTTGCCCGCGCCGCCCGTACCGGTGATACCCAGCACGGGCACCCGGGGGGCGTCCACGCTGGCGTCCTTGAGCGCGGTGCGCAGCGCTTCCCCCGCGTCCGCGAAGTTCTCCGCGATGGTGATGAGCGACGCGATGCGCTCGGGCTCGCGGGGCAGCGGCTGCTTCAGCAGGCCCTTGAACTCCGCGGGGCGGATCTCGAAGTCACATTGCGAGATGAGGTCGTCGATCATCCCCTGGAGGCCCATGGAGCGGCCGTCGTCCGGGGAATAGATGCGCGCGACGCCGTACTGGTGCAGCTCCTCGATCTCCGTGGGGAGGATGGTGCCGCCGCCGCCGGCGAACACCTTGATGTTCGCGCCGCGCTCGCGCAGCAGGTCGATCATGTACTTCAAGTACTCGACGTGGCCGCCCTGGTAGGACGTGAGGGCGATGCCCTGGGCGTCCTCCTGGATGGCGCAGTCCACGATCTCCGCCACGGAGCGGTTGTGGCCCAGGTGGATGATCTCCGCGCCGGAGGCCTGCATCAGGCGGCGCATCACGTTGATGGCCGCGTCGTGTCCGTCGAAGAGGCTGGCGGCCGTGACGATGCGGACGTGGTGGCGGGGCCGGTACGGCTGGGGAGCGGTGTTCGGATGGGGGTGTCGCACGGGCGTACACTAGGAGTGCGGTGCGGGCCCGGCAAGCGATTGAGACAGGCGTTGCCCTTTGGACGACGCGCCTTGTCAGGGCTGTGTTCGCGGCAGGAACGCGCCCAGCACAGCCAGTGCGGCCGACGTCGGCGTCGCGCGCCCTTCGCGTACGTCCCGCTCCAGCACGGGCACGAGGGCGGCCACCTCGGGGTGCGCTCGCAGGGCCGCTCGCAGGCCGTCGTGCACCATGGCCCACATCCAGCCCACCTGCTGCTGCGTCCGGCGCTGCTGGAGCTCACCGGACGCCGCGCGCTGGGCGATGACGGACTCCACGGAGGTCCACAGCGTGTCGATGCCCGTGCCCTCCATGGCGCTGCACGTGGTGACCACCGGCTCCGCGCCAGGGCGCATCAGGTGCAGCGCGGCGCGGTACTCCGCGCGGGCCCGGGTGGCGCGGGGCAGGTTGTCGCCGTCCGCCTTGTTGATGGCCACCATGTCCGCGACTTCCAGGATGCCGCGCTTGATGCCCTGCAGCTCGTCGCCGGCGCCCGCGAGCATCAGCACCAGGTAGAAGTCCACCATGTCCGCGACCACGGTCTCGGACTGGCCCACGCCCACCGTCTCCACCAGCACCACGTCGAAGCCCGCGGCCTCGCAGAGCAGCAGCGTCTCCCGCGTCTTGCGCGCGACGCCGCCCAGCGTGCCGCTGGAGGGGCTGGGGCGGATGTACGCGGCCGGCTCTCGCGCCAGCCGGTACATGCGCGTCTTGTCACCCAGGATGCTGCCGCCGGACACGCTGCTGGACGGGTCGATGGCGAGCACCGCGACCTTCTGTCCGCCGCCCACCAGGTGCATGCCCAGCGCGTCGATGAAGGTGCTCTTGCCCACGCCCGGCACGCCGCTGATGCCCACGCGGCGGCTCTTGCCGGTGTGGGGCAGCAGCTTCGTCAGCACCTCCTGCGCGAGCGCCGCGTGGCGCGGGTGCTCGCTCTCCACCAGGGTGATGGCGCGGGCGAGCAGCGCCCGGTCTCCCGCGCGGACGCCCTCGACGTAGGTGTCCGCGGGAAGCGGCTTCACGCCTCCTCCTGCGCGGCGGCCAGCTTGTCGAGCAGCTCGATGGCGGCCTTCGCGATGACGGTGCCCGGGCCGAAGATGGCGGCGGCGCCCGCGGCGCGCAGGGCGTCGTAGTCCTGGGGCGGGATGACGCCGCCCACCACGACCATGATGTCCTCGCGGCCCAGCGCCTTGAGCGCGGCCTTGAGCTGCGGCACCAGCGTGAGGTGGCCCGCGGCGAGGGAGCTGGCGCCCACGATGTGCACGTCGTTCTCCACGCCCTGTCGTGCGGACTCCTCCGGCGTCTGGAACAGCGGACCGATGTCCACGTCGAAGCCCAGGTCCGCGAACGCCGTGGCGATGACCTTCTGGCCGCGGTCGTGGCCGTCCTGGCCCATCTTCGCGATGAGGATGCGCGGCCGGCGCCCGAAGCGCGCGAGGAAGTCGTCCGCCTTCGCCCGCGCCTCCGCGATGCCCCGCGCCCCGCCGGCCTCCGCCGAATACACTCCCGTCACGCCGCGCACGGTGGCCTCGTAGCGCCCGAAGACCTTCTCCAGCGCGTCGCTGATCTCTCCCACGGTCGCCTTCGCCCGCGCCGCGTCGATGGCCAGCGCCAGCAGGTTGCCCTCGTTGCGCCGGCCCGCTTCGGTGAGCGCGTCCAGGCGGCGGCGCACCTCGTCCGCGTCGCGCTCCGCGCGCAGCTCGCGCAGGCGGGCGATCTGCGCCTCGCGCACGGCGGAGTTGTCCACCTTGAGGATCTCGATGCGGTCCTCGCGCTCCGGCGGGTACTTGTTCACGCCGATGATGGCCTGGCGCCCGGAGTCGATGCGCGCCTGGGTGCGCGCGGCGGCCTCTTCAATGCGCAGCTTGGGCAGGCCCGCTTCAATGGCCTGGGTCATGCCGCCCAGCGCCTCCACCTCCTGGATGTGGCCCCAGGCCTTCTGCGCCAGCTCGTGGGTGAGGCGCTCCACGTAGTAGCTGCCGCCCCACGGGTCGATGACGCGCGTGGTGCCGCTCTCCAACTGGAGATAGAGCTGCGTGTTGCGGGCGATGCGCGCGCTGAAGTCGGTGGGCAGCGCGATGGCCTCGTCCAGCGAGTTGGTGTGCAGGCTCTGGGTGTGGCCCTGCGTCGCGGCCATGGCCTCCACGCAGGTGCGCACGACGTTGTTGTAGACGTCCTGCGCGGTGAGGCTCCAGCCGGACGTCTGGCAGTGGGTGCGCAGCGCCAGGCTCTTGTCGCTCTTGGGCTGGAAGCCCTTGATGAGGCGGGCCCAGAGGAGGCGGGCCGCGCGCATCTTGGCCACCTCCATGAAGAAGTTCATCCCGATGGCCCAGAAGAACGACAGGCGCGGGGCGAACGCGTCCACGCCCAGGCCCGCGGCGAGGCCCGCGCGCACGTACTCCACGCCGTCCGCGAGCGTGTAGCCCAGCTCCAGGTCCTGCGTCGCGCCGGCCTCCTGCATGTGGTAGCCGCTGATGCTGATGCTGTTGAAGCGCGGCATCCGCTCCGCCGTGAACTTGAAGATGTCCCCGATGATGCGCATCGAAGGACCGGGCGGATAGATGTACGTGTTGCGGACCATGAACTCCTTGAGGATGTCGTTCTGGATGGTCCCGCTGAGCTGTTCGGGCTTCACGCCCTGCTCCTCGGCCGCGACCACGTAGAGCGCGAGCACGGGGAGCACGGCCCCGTTCATCGTCATGGACACGCTCATCTGGTCGAGCGGGATGCGGTCGAACAGGATGCGCATGTCCTTGATGGAGTCGATGGCGACGCCCGCCATGCCCACGTCGCCCGCGACGCGCGGGTGGTCGCTGTCGTAGCCCCGGTGGGTGGCCAGGTCGAACGCGATGGACAGGCCCTTCTGCCCGGCCGCGAGGTTGCGGCGGTAGAAGGCGTTGGACGCCTCCGCCGTGGAGAAGCCCGCGTACTGGCGCACCGTCCACGGCTGCTGCACGTACATGGTGGAGTAGGGGCCGCGCACGAACGGCGGCAGGCCCGGCAGCGAGCCCAGGTGCTCCACGCCCTCCAGGTCCTCGTGCGTGTAGAGCGGCTTGACCGGGATGCCCTCGGGCGTGTCCCAGCGCTCGGCGCCGCGCGTGGCCTCGCTCGCGTGCGCGCGCTGCGTGTCGCGCACGGCCGCGGGCGTCTGGGTTTCAGGGGCGTCGAAGGCGACGCGGGAGAAGTCCGGAACGGTGGGGCGCATCAGGCCACTCCGAGCTGCTGGTGCAGCGTCTTCAGGAGCTGGAACAGGTCCGCTCCCGCGTAGAGGAAGAGGTCCACGCCGGCCGCGCGGAAGGCGGCCTCGTGTTCACCGGGGCGGCCCGCGACGGCGACCGTGCGCGCGCCCTTCGCCTTCAGGGCCGCGACGAGCGCGGGCACCTGCTCCGGGTAGAGCGAGTCCGGACCGGAGAGGACGGCGAGCGACGTGCCCGCCTTCGCGAACAGCTCCGCGGCGGCGGTGGCGTCCGCGAAGCCCCGGTGCTCGTCGGCTTCGATGCCGCCCACCGCGAGCACGTTGGAGATCCAGGTGGAGCGCGCGGTGTGCTCCGCCACGGTGCCCAGGTTCGCCATGAAGGCGCGGGGCCGGGCGCCGTGCGCGGCGTGGTAGCGGTCGCTCGCGTCGCGCAGGGACTCGAAGGACTCCGCCGCGCGGACGGGGCGCGGCGGCGTGACAGCGCCCGCCTCTTGCGCGAGCGCCGCGGGGTGGGCCTCGCGCTGCACGGTGGCTTCGCCCAGGTGGGGGAACTCGCTGACGCCCACGATGGGCAGCTTGCGGGTGCGCACGGCCTTGTCGCGGGCGGTGCGCGTCTCGGTGAGGACGCGGGCCACGTCGCCCTGCGCGATGGCGCGGGAGATGCCGCCCAGCGCCTCGATGCGCTGCAGCTCCGCCCAGGCCGCGCGCGCGATGTCGCCGGTGAGCTGCTCCAGGTAGTAGCTGCCGCCCGCCGGATCCGCGACGCGGTTGAGGCTGGACTCGTCGCGCAGGATGAGCTGCGTGTTGCGCGCGAGGCGCCGGCCCTGCTCGTCGGGCGTGCCCAGGGGCTCGTCGAAGGGGGCGGTGCTCACGCTGTCCGCGCCCGCGACCACGGCGGCGAAGGACTCCGCGGTGGCGCGCAGGATGTTCACCCACGGGTCGCGCCGCGTCTTGGTGGCGCTGGCGGTGCGCGCGTGCAGCGCCATGGCCTGCGACTCCGGCGCGCCACCGCAAGCGGCGACGACCTTGGACCAGAGCAGCCGCGCCGCGCGCAGCCGGGCGATCTCCGGGAAGAACTGGCCGCCCACGGACAGGGCGAACTGCATCGAGCGCGCCGCGTCTCCCGGCGCCACGTCCGCGCGCTCCAGCTCGCGCAGGACCTCCACGCCGGTGGCGAGCGTCCACGCCAGCTCATGCACGGAGGTGGCGCCCGCGTCCGCCCAGGGGCGCGACGACACCAGCAGCGCGCGCAGGCCCGGCGCGTCCGCGAGCAGCGACTTCACCCGCGGCGCGGCCTCCGCCAGCGTCCGGGCCACGTCCACCTTCGCGGCGCCGTGCCGCGCCAGGGCCGCGATGGGGTCGATGCCCAGGCTGCCCTTCAGCGCTCCGGGGGACACGCCCCGGCTCCGGGCGACCTGGAGCAGGAGCGACGCGGGCGCGAGCACGTCCCGGGTGGGCTCCAGGTGCACCGGCGTGCGGTCCAGCGGCACGTGCGCGAGCAGGCGCTCCAGCGTGGCCGGGTCCTTCACCTCGATGCCGTGGGGCGCGTCCAGGAGCAGCCAGGCGCCCTGCGCGCCGCGCTCCAGGTCGTCGCGGAGCGCTTCGGCGGTGCCGGCCACGTCGGGCCCGGCGTACTCCTGGCACACCGTCCAACCACCCTCGGTGTGGCCCAGGGGCTGGGTGCCGCGCACGTAGGGCGCGACGCCGGGCGGTTCGGAGGGCGCCGGGGCGTCCTGGGGCGTGTAGAGGGGCTGGAGGGACAGGCCGCCTTCCAGGGGCGACTGGAGCACGGTGAAGGGCTTGCCCTTCAGGTCCTTGTCCACGAGCCGGCGCCAGTCCTCGACGGAAGGCGGCGGGAACTCCGTTGCGATGTGACGAGGCACGTCAGCCATGGCTCCTCCCATAGGCGCAATGCCCGCCCGGGAGCAATGGAAGGCTGATGGGGCCTGCGTGCGTGCGCCCGCCCGGTGTCCCCGGGCGGACGCACCGCGTCGTGTGCCTACTGCCGCAGCATCTCGTGTTGGAAGCGCGCCTCCGCCGACTTCGCGGGGTCCTGGAGGTCCGGGTGGAAGTCCGGCTTGAGGTCGAAGTCCACGCGGAGGACGCGGCCGTTGAACCGGGCGTTGGAGGGGTACTCGGGGCTCACCGCCGTGCCCTTGTCCCAGCCCACGTCGAAGGTCTCGTCCATGGAGTACCCCACGGACACGGTCCTCGGAATCTTCCCCTCCGCCACCTTCTTCCCGTCCACGAAGAGGCGCCCGGTGCCGCCCGCGCCGAAGGGCTCGGGGCCGGTCTTCTCGAACTCGTAGCGCAGGCGGTGCCTGCCGGGCGTCAGCGCCGCCTTGCCCCGGAGGTAGGTGTATTCAGGCCCGGGGAAGTTGTAGCAGAACACCGGCACGCCCTTCTGGAGGTAGAGCGTCCACCCCGCGGACGCGCCGCCGAGCGCGACGATGGGCCCCTGGGCCTCGCCCGCGGGCACCTCCACCTCCGCGGTCATCTCCCAGGAGCGGTTCTTGGTGTCCGGTCCCGCGAACTCCTGGATGCGCACGGCGCCCTCGTAATAGGTCAGCCGCTCGCGCTGCGTGTAGAGGCCCTGCCGCCCCAGCGCGCGGACCTGGAAGCGGTCATCCAGGGGCAGCACCTGGTAGCGCCCGGCCTCCGCCCACCACATGCCGACCAGCTCGATGAGCTTCTTCACCATCGGGTCGTCCAGGTTGGCCCGGTCCCGTCCCTTCATCAGGTCGTTGGATTCGGTGGGGTCCTCGTGGAGGTTGTAGAGCTCCCAGTGGTCCTCGTCGAAGCCCCACTTCGCCGCGTTCTCCCACGGCTTGCGCCCGTGGTACGTCACGATCTTCCAGCCGTCGTGGTACAGGCCGCGGTTGCCCAGCATCTCGTAGTACTGCGTGACGTGGTTGGACGGCGCCTTCGCGTCGTTGAACGAATACGTCATGCCGAAGCCTTCGATGGGCTCCTGCTGCACGGTGTTGATGAAGCGCGGAGCCTCCACGCCGATCGCCTCCAGGATGGTGGGCACGATGTCGATGACGTGGTGGTACTGCGTGCGCAGCTCGCCCTTCGCCTGGATGCCGCGCGGCCAGTGGACGATGAGCGGGTTCCGCACGCCGCCGAAGTGCGTGTACTGCTTGCAGAGCTGGAACGGCGCGTTGCCCGCGAGGGCCCAGCCCACCGGGTAGTGGTTGTAGGAGCCGGGCTGGCCGAACTGCTCCAGCCGCGCCAGGTTCTGCTCCACCGTCTCCGTGGCGTTGTTCGCCACGGACTGCTCATTGAAGATGCCCGTCAGCGTGCCCTCGCCCGAGGAGCCGTTGTCCCCGATGAAGACGAAGACGAGCGTGTTGTCGAGCTGGCCCGTCCGCTCCAGGAACTCCATCAGCCGGCCCAGCTGCGCGTCGGCGTGCTCGATGAAGCCGGCGTAGAGCTCCGCCATCCGCGTGTACAGGCGCTTCTGGTCCGCGGTGAGGGTGTCCCACTTCGGGACGCCCTCCAGCATGGGCGCGAGCTTCGCGTCCCGGGGGAGGATGCCCAGCTCCTTCTGCCGCGCGAGCGTCTGCTCCCGGTACGCGTCCCAGCCCATGTCGAACCGGCCCTTGTAGCGGTCCGCCCACTCCGGCGCGACGTGGTGCGGAGCGTGCGCGCACCCCAGCGCCAGCCACGTCAGCCAGGGCTTCGCCGGGTCCGAGGAGTGGTGCTGGGAGATCCAGCTGATGGCGCGGTCCACCAGGTCCTCGGACAGGTGGTAGCCCTCCTCCGGCGTGCGCGGCGGATCCACGGCCTCGCGGTCCAGGAAGAGCTTCGGGTTCCACTGGTCGCAGTCCCCGCCCAGGAAGCCATAGAAGCGGTCGAAGCCGAAGACGGGGCCCGTGGGCCACCGGTCATAGGGCCCGGCGATGGTCGTCTCCTCCGACGGGGTGTTGTGCCATTTGCCAATGCAGTAGCTGGTGTAACCATGCTGATGGAGCATGGCGGGCACGCCGGCCTTGTCCTGCGGCTGGCGGCCGTTGTAGCCGGGGAAGCCGGTGGCCAGCTCGGTGATGTTGGCCATGCCCACGGAGTGGTGGTTGCGGCCGGTGATGAGGCACGAGCGCGTGGGTGAGCAGAGCGCCGTGGTGGTGAAGTGGGTGTAGCGCAGGCCCTGCTGGGCCAGCTTCATCATGTGCGGCGTGCGGATGAGCCCGCCAAAGGGTTCGCACCAGCCGAAGCCCACGTCGTCCAGGATGACGTAGAGGATGTTGGGCGCGTCCTTGGGCGCGGTGGGCGGCATGGGGAAGGCGGGCTCGGACTCCTGCCAGGTCCTGCCAATCCGGCCCGGGAAGCGCTCCCCTTCCCGGTAGGTCTTCACCGGGCCCGCCTTCGCGCCGTCGCCGTTGCCCTTCTTGCGTGGACTCTTGCTCATCTGCCCCTCCGGAGTTCGTTCCGAAGGAAGATGGAGGGAACTGTCCACCCGGACATCAGACGGCCGGAGGGCTCAGTCGGCCTTGGGAGGGGGCGTGTGCCAGTCCCCGCCCAGCGCCTTGATGAGCCCGACCGCGGACACCATGCGCTGTCCGGCGATGTTCGCCAGCGTCTGCTCGGAGGAGTAGAGCGTGGTCTGCGCGGTGATGACCTGCAGGTACGTCGCCGTGCCCGCCTTGTACTGGTTCAGCACGACCTCCAAGGTCTGCCGCGCGTAGCTGACCGCCTCCTGTTGGATGACGACCTGCTGCTCCAGCACGCGCAGCGACACGAGGTTGTCCTCCACGTCCTGGAACGCGGCCAGCACGGTGGCCCGGTAGGTGGCGACGCTCTGGTCGTAGGCCGCGCGCGCGTCCTCCGTCTGCGCGGCGCGAAGGCCGCCGTCGAAGAGGGTCGCCACCAGCTGCGGCCCCAGCGACCAGACCAGGTGGGGCGCCGTCAGCCACTTCGACAGGGTGGTGCTGACGAAGCCTCCGGACGCGCTCAGGTTGAGGGAGGGGAACCACGCGGAGATGGCGACGCCAATCTGCTCGTTCGCGGCGGCGGCCCGGCGCTCGGCGGCGGCGATGTCCGGACGGCGCTCCAGGAGCGTGGAGGGCAGCTCCAGCGGCAGGGGCGGCGGCGTCGCGGTCAGCGGCACCCGCGGGATGGAGAAGCTGGACGCGGGCTCTCCCACGAGGACCGCGATGGCGTGCTCGTAGGTGGCCCGGGCGATCTCATTCTGCGTCGCGGACGACCGGGCCAGGGCCAGCTGGGTCTGGGCCTGGAGGACGTCCGCCCGCGCGGCCACGCCCTGCGCGTAGCGGTTCAGGGTGAGCTGGAGGGACTTCTGGTAGCCGATGACCGCGTCGTCCAGCAGCCGCTGGGCCGTGTCCAGCGCGCGCAGCTGGAAGTAGCTCTGCGCGAGCGTCCCCTGGGCGGACAGCTTCGCGTTGTCCAGGTCGGAGCCGGCGGCCTGGGCGGACGCCTTCGCCCCGGAGACCTGGCGGCGCACGCCGCCCCAGAGGTCCGGCTCCCACGTCGCGTCCAGGGCCAGGTCGTAGATGTTGCCCACGGTGCTGGTCGCCGGGTTTCCGACGCCGGGCGCGGCGGTGGTGAGGCCGGCGCCCTTCGACCGCGTCACCGAGCCCGAGGCCCCCAGCGTGGGGAACAGCGACGCGCGGGCCTCCGCCACCATGGCCCGGGCCCGGCGGTAGGCGGCCTCGTAGCTGGCCACCGTCTGGTTGGCGCGCGCGACCTTCTCCTCCAGCGCGTCCAGCTCCGGGTCCCCGAACCGCTTCCACCAGGGCCCCCGGTCGTGTCTGTCATTGGGCTGCGCGGGCTTCCAGCCCTCCGCGGCCTCCTTGAAACGCGTGGGCACCGGGGCCGTGGGCCGCTTGTAGTTGGGGCCCACGGGGCACCCGGTCAGCAGCCCCAGGGCCAGGATGGAAACGGCGTGGAAGCGAAGGCGCATCATCGGCTCCGTGTCCTGGCCTCAAGCCCGTCCGGGCCTGCGGGGCGCGAAGCGGCGCGCGCGCCACTCGCGTGCGCGGCGGCCCAGGCGGTCCAGGGTCATGTAGATGACCGGGGTGGTGTAGAGCGTGAGCAGCTGGCTCAGGCACAGCCCCCCGGCGATGGCGATGCCCAGCGGCCGGCGCAGCTCGGAGCCCACGCCGGTCCCCATGGCCAGCGGCAGCGCGCCCAGCAGCGCCGCCATCGTGGTCATCAGGATGGGGCGCAGGCGCAGCTGGGCGGCGTGGAAGATGGCGTCGCGCGAGCCCAGGTGTCCCTCGCGCTCCGACACCAGCGCGAAGTCGATCATCATGATGGCGTTCTTCTTCACGATGCCGATGAGCAGGATGATGCCGATGAGGGCGATGATGGACAGGTCCAGGTTGAACAGCAGCAGGGCCAGCAGCGCCCCCACGCCCGCGGAAGGCAGCGTGGACAGGATGGTGATGGGGTGGATGAGGCTCTCGTAGAGGATGCCCAGCACGATGTAGACGGCGAAGAGGGCCGCGGCGATGAGGAGGGGTTCGGAGGCGAGCGAGGCCTGGAACGCCTGGGCCGTGCCGCTGAAGCTGCCCTGCACCGTGGAGGGCAGGCCCATGTCGCGCACGGCCGCGCCAATCTGGGTGACGACGGGCCCCAGGGAGGTTCCCAGCCCCAGGTTGAAGGACACCGTCGCGGAGGGGAACTGGCCCTGGTGGTTGACGGACAGCAGCGTGCTCGCGGGCACGAAGCTCGCGAACGCCGACAGGGGCACCTGCACCCCGCTCGCGCTCGTCACGTAGATGTCGCGCAGGCTCTCCGGCCGCTGCCAGAAGTCCTTCAGGACGATCATCACCACGTGGTACTGGTTGCTGCTGGTGTACATCGTGGACACCTGCCGCTGACCGAAGGCGTCGTACAGCACGCTGTCGATCTGCGCCGCGGTGAGGCCGAAGCGGCCCGCGGTGTCGTAGTCGATGACGACGTTGGTCTCCAACCCGTGGTCGCGCTGGTCGCTGTTGACGTCCAGCATGCCGGGGACCTGCTTCAGCCGCTCCAGCACGCGCGGCGCCCACTCATTCAGCACGGGCAGCGTGTCCGAGGACAGGGTGTACTGGTACTGCGCGTTGCCCTGCCGCCCGCCAATCACCAGGTCCTGCGCGGACTGCAGATACACCGTGGCGCCCGGCACGACCATCAGCTTTCCGCGCAGCCGCGCGATGACGGCGTCCGCGGACAGCTTGCGCTCCTCCAGCGGCTTGAGCGTGATGAAGAGCGTGCCCGCGTTCGATGAGCCGCTGGGGCCGGAGCCGCCAATGGAGCCCGCCACCGCCTGGACGGCCGGGTCCTCGTTGATGAGGTTCACGTAGGTCGTGAACTTCTGGCGCATCGCCGCGAAGGAGATGTCCTGCTCCGCCTGGACGCTGGCGGTGAGCCGGCCGGTGTCCTGCTGCGGAAAGAACCCCTTGGGGATGACGACGAACAGGTATCCGCTGAGCGCGATGGCGACGAGCGTGAGCAGCAAGAGCAGCGCCGGGTGTCCCAGCGACCACGACAGGCTGCGCGCATAGCCCGCGTTCAACCGCGCGAAGGGGTGGAAGGAGGAGCGCGAGCGCCGGGGCGCCTTGGGCCGCAGCAGCAGCGCGCACATGGTGGGGGTCACGGTGAGGGACACCACCAGGGACATCAGGATGGCCACCGACAGCGTGACGGCGAACTCGCGGAACAGCCGGCCCACGATGCCCTGCATGAGGAGCAGGGGGATGAAGACGGCGATGAGGGAGATGCTCATCGACAGCACGGTGAAGCCGACCTCGCGCGCGCCGCGCAGCGCCGCCTCCATGGGCGGCAGGCCCTCCTCGATGTGCCGTTCGATGTCCTCCAGCACGACGATGGCGTCATCCACCACGAAGCCGGTGGAGATGGTGAGGGCCATCATCGACAGGTTGTCCAGGCTGAAGCCGAGCAGCTTCATGATCGCGAAGGTGCCCAGCAGCGACAGCGGCACGGCGACGCTGGGGATGAGCGTGGCGCGCAGGTTGCCCAGGAAGGCGAACACCACCAGGATGACCAGGCCGATGGACATCAGGAGCGTCATCTCCACGTCCCGCAGCGCCGCGCGGATGGTGGTGGTGCGGTCCATCATCACCGTCAGGTCCACGTCCGCCGGGAGGATGGCCTGGAACGCGGGGAGCCTCGCCTGGAGCGCGTCCACCGTGTCGATGACGTTGGCCCCCGGCTCCTTGAAGATGATGAGGATGATGGCCTCCTTGCCGTTGGCGAGCCCCAGGCTGTGCACGTCCTCCACGTTGTCGTCGGTGACGTTGGCGACGTCCTGGAGCCGCACCGCGGCGCCGTTGGAGTAGCCGAGGATGAGCGGCCGGTACTGCTCCGCGCGGACGATCTGGTCGTCGGCGGTGAGCAGGTAGGCCCGGGGGCCGTCCACGAGCTGGCCCTTGGGGCGGTTGGAGTTCTGCGCGCCCAGCACGGTGCGGACCGCGTCCAGCCCCAGGCCGTACTTCTCCAGCGCGGTGGGGTTCACCTCCGCGCGCACCGCGGGCAGCGCGCCGCCGCCCACCAGCACCTGCCCCACGCCCGTCACCTGGGACACCTGCTGCTGGAGGATGGTGGACGCCAGGTCGTAGAGCTTGCCGCGCCCCCGGTTGGGGGACGTGAGCGCCAGCAGCATGATGGGCGCGTCCGCGGGGTTCACCTTCCGGTAGGTGGGGTTGTTGGGCAGGTTCGTGGGCAGGTTGCCCCGGGCGGCGTTGATGGCGGCCTGGACGTCGCGCGCCGCCCCGTCGATGTTTCGCGACAGGTCGAACTGCACGACGATGCTCGTGGCGCCCAGGTTGCTGGACGACGTCATCTGGGTGATGCCCGCGATGCGGCCCAGCTGCCGCTCCAGCGGCGTGGCGACCGACGTGGCCATGATCTCCGGGCTCGCGCCCGGCAGGGCCGCCTGCACGCTGATGGTGGGGAACTCCACCTGGGGCAGCGGCGCGACGGGGAGGATCTTGAAGGAGAGCGCCCCCACGAGCGCGATCCCCAGCGCCAGCAGCGAGGTGGCGACGGGGCGCCGGATGAAGAGCGCGGACGGGTTCACGCCGGGCTCCGCGGCGGGACAGGGGCGGAGCGGTGCCGCAGGTGCTGGAGCCTGCGCGACAGCCCGGCGAAGCCCAGGTAGATGACGGGGGTGGTGAAGAGCGTCAGCAGCTGGCTGACCATCAACCCGCCGATGATGGCGATGCCCAGGGGCTGACGCAGCTCCGCGCCAATGCCCCCACCGAGCGCCAGGGGCACGGCGCCCAGCATGGACGCCATCGTGGTCATCAGGATGGGGCGGAAGCGCAGCAGGCACGCCTCGTGGATGGCGTCGCGGGGGGCCTTGCCCTCCAGGCGCTCGGCCTCCAGCGCGAAGTCGATCATCATGATGGCGTTCTTCATCACGATGCCGATGAGCAGGATGATGCCGATGAGGGCGATCATCCCCAGCTCCAGCCCGCACACCCGCAGCGCCAGCAGCGCGCCCATGGCCGCGGACGGCAGCGTGGACAGGATGGTGAGCGGGTGGACGTAGGACTCATACAGCACGCCGAGCACCAGGTAGACGGCCACGACGGCCGCCAGCACGAGGAAGCCCTCGTTGGTGAGTGAGTCCTGGAACGTGCGCGCGGTGCCCTCGAAGGCGGTCTGCACGGAGGGGGGGATCTGGAGCTTCTTTCGCACCCCGTCGAACGCGCTCACCGCCTGGGACAGGGACACGTCCGGCGCGGGGTTGAAGGAGACGATGGCGACGGGGAACTGGTCCTGCCGGTTGACGCTGAGCGGCCCCATCCCCGGCTTCACCTGGACGATGGTGGACAGGGGCACGGCGCCTCCGCTGGCGGACTGGAGGTAGACGGAGCGCAGGGCGGTGTCCACGCGCTGGAGCGAGGGCTGCACCTCCAGCACCACGCGGTACTGGTTGAGCTGGGTGAAGATGGTGGACACCTGCCGCTGGCCGAAGGCGTCGTAGAGGGCGTCGTCGATCTGCTGGGGCGTGATGCCCAGGCGCGCGGCGGTGTCCCGGTCCAGGGTGATGTTGAGCCGCAGGCCGCCGTTCTGCATGTCGCTGGAGACGTCCGTCAGCTCGTGCTGCGTGCGCAGGCGGGTGACGAGCTGGTTCGTCCAGGACTCCAGCTCCGCGGTGTCCGGGGAGCTGAGGCTGTACTGGTACTGGGTGCGGCTCACGCGGCTGTCCAGCGTGAGGTCCTGCACGGGCGACAGGGACAGGGAGATGCCGGGCACGCCGTTCAGCGCGGGCTGGAGGCGGCGGATGATCTCCGTGGCGGAGGCGTCGCGGTCCGACAGCGGCTTGAGCGTGATGAGCATCCGGCCGCTGTTGGGCGTGGTGTTGGTGCCGTCCACGCCGATGAACGACGACAGCCCCTCCACGGCCGGGTCCTCCAACACCACCCGGGCCAGGGCCTGCTGGCGCTCGGCCATGGCGGGGAAGGAGATGGACTGGGGCGCCAGGGAGATGCCCTGGAGCACGCCGGTGTCCTGGACGGGGAAGAAGCCCTTGGGGATGGTGTAGAGGAGCAGCGCGGTGAGCAGGAGCGTCACGCCGGCGATGAGCATCGTCAGCGCGCGGTGGCCCAGCACCCACGTCAGCGCGACGTCGTAGCGGCCGACCAGGCGGTCGAACGCGCCGCCCACGACGCGCTCGAAGCGGTTGGCCTCTTCCGGCCGGTGGCGGCGCAGGAGCCGCGAGCAGAGCATGGGGGTGAGGGTCAGGGACACGACCGCGGACAGCAGGATGGTCACGGCCAGGGTGATGGCGAACTCGCGGAACAGGCGCCCCACCACGTCCCCCATGAAGAGCAGGGGGATGAGCACGGCGATGAGCGACACCGTGAGGGAGATGATGGTGAAGCCGATCTGCTTGGAGCCCTTGAGCGCGGCCTCCATGGGCGGCATGTCGCCTTCGATGTAGCGGCTGATGTTCTCGATCATCACGATGGCGTCGTCGACGACGAAGCCCGCGGCGATGGTGAGCGCCATCAGGGTCAGGTTGTTGAGGGAGAAGCCCAGGAGCGACATCGCGGCGAAGGTGCCCACCAGGGACAGGGGCACGGCGATGCTGGGGATGAAGGTGGCGGAGGCGTTGCGCAGGAAGACGAAGATGACGAGCACGACGAGCGCGACGGAGAACATCAGGTCGTGCTGCACGTCGCTCACGGAGGCGCGGATGGTGGTGGTGCGGTCGCTGAGCACGGCCACCTTCACCGTCGCGGGCAGGGTGGACTGCAGCTGGGGCAGCAGCTTGCGGACGCTGTCCACGACGGCGATGACGTTCGCGCCGGGCTGGCGCTGCACGTTGAGGATGACCGCGGGCGTGGTCCCGGCCCAGGCGGCCTGCCGCACGTTCTCCGCGCCGTCGAAGACGTGCGCCACGTCGGACAGCCGCACGGGGGCGCTGTCGCGGTAGGCGATGATGAGCGGGGCGTACTCCTTGCTCGACAGGCGCTGGTCGTTGGCGTTGATGGTGTACGCCTGTCGGGGACCGTCGAAGCCGCCCTTGGGGCTGTTCACGTTGGCGGCGGCGACCGCGGTGCGGACGTCCTCCATCGTGAGGCCGCGCGCGGCCAGCGCCAGCCCGTTGGCCTGGATGCGCACGGCGGGGCGCTGGCCGCCGCTGATGCTCACGAGCCCGACGCCGGGGAGCTGGGAGAGCTTCTGCGCGACGCGCGTGTCCGCCAGGTCCTCCACCTGGGTGAGGGGCACGGTGTCGGAGGTGAGGGCCAGGGTGATGACCGGCGTGTCCGCGGGGTTGACCTTGTTGTAGATGGGCGGGTTGGGCAGGTCCGTGGGCAGCAGGTTGTTGGCGGCGTTGATGGCGGCCTGGACCTGCTGCTCCGCGATGTCCAGGCTCATCTGGAGCGTGAACTGGAGCGTGATGACGGACGCGCCGCTGGAGCTGGACGACGTCATCTGGTTGAGGCCGGGCATCTGCCCGAACTGCCGCTCCAGGGGCGCGGTGACGCCGGAGGCCACCACGTCCGGGCTGGCGCCCGGCTGGAAGGTGAGGACCTGGATGGTGGGGTAGTCCACCTCCGGCAGCGCGGAGACGGGCAGCAGGCGGTACGACAGCACGCCGCCCAGCAGCAGGGCCAGCATCAGCAGCGACGTCGCGATGGGCCGCAGGATGAAGGGTTCGGACATTCAGCGTCCTCCGTCCGTGGCCCCGGCGCCGCCGTCCGGTGCCCCCGCCCCGCTGCCCCCCACGCCGGGCCCGGAGGTCAGGGCGCGCTGGAGCCGGATGTGGGCGCCGTTGGTGAGCTGGTCGGCCCCCTCCACCACCACCGCTTCGCCGGGCCGCAGGCCCTGGGTGACGACGGTGTCGTCGCCGTCCGCGGGGCCGGTCGTCACCGCGCGCTGGCTGACGGTGTTGTTGGCCTCCGCGACGTAGACGAACGTCCCCTGCACCCCGTGCTGGAGCGCGGCGGTGGGGACGATGGTGGCGCCGTGCAGCGTGTCGATGATCAACCGCGCGTTGACGAACTGCTGGGGGAACAGCCGCGAGTCGCGGTTGGGGAACGTCGCCCTCAGCCGCACGGTGCCGGTGTTGGGGTCGATCTGATTGTCCACGGTGAGCAGCGTGCCGGTGGCCAGGAGGCGCTGGGCGGTGCGGTCGTAGGCCTGGACGACGAGGGGCTGGTGCGCGTCCAGCTTCGTCATCACCTGCGGCACGTTGTCCTCCGGGATGGAGAAGATCACCGTGATGGGTTGCAGGGTGTTGACGACGACGATGCCGTTCGTGTCCGCGGCGTGGACGATGTTGCCGGGGTCGACGAGCCGGAGGCCCACGCGGCCGGCGACGGGTGAGGCGATGCGCGTGTAGACGAGGTTGAGCTTGGCGGCGGCGACCGCGCCCCGGTCCGCCACCACGGTGCCCTCGTACTGGCGCACGAGGGCGCGCTGGGTGTCGAGCTGCTGGACCGCGACGGAGTCCTGCTCCACCAGGATGGTGTAGCGGCGCAGGTCCAGCCGGGCGTTCGCCAGCAGCGCCTCGTCGCGAATGAGCTGGCCCTGGACCTGCTCCAGCTGGGTCTGGAAGGGGCGGGGGTCGAGCTCCGCCAGGAGGTCACCCGCGTTGACGAACTGGCCCTCCTTGAAGGCCACGCGCATGAGCTGTCCGTCCACCCGCGAATGCACCGTGACGGAGTCGGTGGGGGTCACGGCGCCCAGGCCGACGATGGACACCGGCACGTCGCGCGTCGTCGCCCGGGCCGTCACCACGGGCTGGGGGCCGCGTCCGCCCGCGCCGCCATCCGCGCCGCCTGGCCCACCCGCCGCCGTGGCTCCGGGGGCGGGGTGGGGGCGGTGCAGCCGTCGTGCGATGACGACGGCGAGGAGGACGAGTCCCACCAGCAGCAACAGCCAGCCCCAGCGGGGCCGCCGGTGACGGGGTGGTTCCTGGTCGTCCGGTGCGGGGCCGGGTGGAGCCTCCCCGTCGGACGGCGACGGCGCCTCGGGAGGGGAGTCCGTATCGGTAGGTGGGGGCGTGCTCATGAGAAGGACCGCCGGGGAACCCGCCGTGGAGGACCCGGAGGATCGGGGATCCCAACGTGCGCCTGGGTGTGAGCACCCTCAACCCGCCCAAAGGGAAGGGGCCATGCCCTCCAGCGGACATCCGCGCGTGGGCGGAGGTGGGCGGAGCGGCTCAACGCCAGACGGGGCGGTGCGCTCGGAGGAAGGACTCGAAGTCGCGCGGGGAATGTCCCGTGATGCGCGACACCGTGTCCGTCACGCGGTCCTCGGCTCCGTCGTGGATGAGCCCGTCGAGCATCGTCAGCAGGCGCGCGTAGGTGTCCGGCATGCCGGCATCCCGCAGGTGCCGCAGGGCCTCTTCGGGGCTCGCGCGCGCGTGCCGGATGGGACGGTTCCACACCCGGGACAGGATGGCCGCGACGTCGTCGTAGCTCAGCGCCTGGGGGCCGGTGATGACGTGCGCGGTGTCATGGGAGGCGTCATCCGCGAGCGCCCGGATGCCCACCGCCGCGATGTCCGCCGCGTCCACGAACCCGACGCGGCCGTCGCCGGTGGCTGTCACCAGCGTGCCGTCGCGTTGGAGGCCGGCCGCCCAGTGGTGGCGCGGGTGGATGAAGTTCTGCATGAACCACGAGGGCTGCAACACGCTCCACTCCGGCGCGTGCTGGCGCAGGAAGTGGTGCACCTGCCCCAGTCCCGGGCCCGCCTCCGGAACGGCGGAGGAGGAGAGCAGGACGACGCGCCGCACGCCCCTTCGCAGCGCGCGCTCCAGGAAGGGAACCATGAGGACGGACGGGTCCTCCACCAGGGCCGGGGCCAGTACATACATCCGGTTCACGCCTTCCAGCGCGGCCTCGTGCGTGGTGGGGTCCGCCCAGTCGAAGCGCGCGTGCTCGGCGGCGCCTCCGGGAGGCCGGGCGTCCCGAGTGGCGGTGCGGACCGTGAAGCCCTCCGCCGTGAGTCCCTCCGTGATGGGGTGCCCCGTGTTGCCGGCGGCGCCAATGACGAGGATGCGCTTCATGCGCGCTCCCGGGTGAAGCGCTCGAAGGTGCCCCGGGGCGCGGCCAGCGGGTTCCAGTATTCGCGGTAGTGCACGATGCGGCCCTCGCGCACCTGGAGGCGCATCACGTAGTCCTGTTCATAGGGGATGTCTCCAGGTTGCAGCGTCGCGGTGCCGTGCACCTCCAGCCAGCCCGTCGTCGGCTCCTCGCCCGGGTAGCGCTGGGCGTTCGTGAAGGTGAGGTTCTGGAAGTGCTTCGTGATGGGCGCGAAGTAGGCGCGGATGGCCTGGAGTCCTTCCAGCCGCGCCGGCCCGCCGAGCGAGGGGGCGTAGGGGAACTCGACGACGGCGTCCTCGGCGAACAGGGTCAGCCAGCGCTCGACGTCCGTGGCGATGAGCGCGAGGTGCGCGTCCATCAGCCGGGCCAGGTCCGGGGAGGGGGTGGTGCGGTCCATGTGCGGCCTCCAGCAAGAGGTGATGGACCAGGAATAGGCCGCCCGTTATGGACGCTCCATGTCACCGCGTCCAAAAGAACTGTCTTGGAGTCCAAGGCCTCCGGACGAAAAGACAGACGTGGTCTCCGACGTGTTGGAGACGCTGCGGTTCAAGACGCTGCTCTTCGGCCGCCTCGAGCTGGGCGCGCCCTGGGCGCTGCGCCTGCCTCGCAAGGCCAACGCGTCCTTCTACGTGGTGGCGCGCGGGGGCTTGCGCCTCCAGGTGGAGGGCAAGGCGAAGCCGGTGTTCCTGTCCGCTGGAGACGTGGTGCTGCTGCCCCGCGCGCCCGCGCATGTGTTGGATGACGGCAGCCGCCGCAACCCCGTCGCGAGCGACTTCGTTTCATCGCAGCCGCCGCGCGCGCCCGCTTCACGGTTGGGCGGCACGGGGCCGCTCACCACGCTCATCACCGGCTGCTTCCAGTTCGGCGCGGATCCCCTGCATCCCCTGCTGCGGACCTTCCCCTCCATCATCCGCCTGTCCACGCAGGAGGGGCAGGGGACGCCCTCGCTCGCCGCCACCGTGCAGCTCATCACCGCGGAGACCGCGACGCCGGGGGCCGGGAGCGCGCTGGTGCTGGGCCGGCTGGCGGACGTGCTGCTCGTCCACGCGCTGCGGGCGCAGACCGCGCTGGGAGGCGCGAAGCAGGCGGGATGGAAGGCGCTGGCGGATCCCGCCATCGGGAGCGCGCTCTCGCTGATGCACGAACAGCCCGGCACTCCCTGGACGGTGGAGCGGCTGGCTCGGTCCGTGGGCGTGTCGCGCTCCGGGTTCGCGGCTCGCTTCCACGCGCTGGTGGGCGAGACGCCCCTGCACTACCTGGCCAACTGGCGGATGATCCGCGCCGCGCGCTGGCTGCGTGAATCCACCGACAGCCTGGACGCCATCGCCGAGCGCGCCGGCTATGAAAGCGCGCCCGCCTTCAGCAAGGCCTTCAAGCGCCGCTGGGGCGTGGGCCCCGGCGCGTATCGGCGTGCTCCCTCGGACGGTGAACCGGGGCGGATCCTCCCTACCAGAGAGTGGTGACCCGCGTTGGAGGGAAGGCGAAAGGTCATGCGGGGCCTCAAGGCGGGGCGCTGACGGGAGTCACCAGCAGGCGCACCGCCTCCACGACGGAGCGCCTGCGCCGGCGGAGCTCGGCGGGCGTGGGTGGGGTGGCCGTGGCGCAGTAGGACAGCGGGAAGGCCCACGTCTTGGCGAGCGCCAGCACCAGCGCCAGCAGCTCGTCCGCCGCGAAGTGCTTCGACACCAGCCCCTCCTTCTGGGCCTTCGCGATGGCGGCCACCTTGTGCTGGTTGCTGCGCGCGACCGCCTCCGGGATGTCCACGGTGGGGCCGTGCTCCAACTCGTACCACGTGGCCAGGCGCAGCACCTGCGGCCGGGCCTGGAAGCCGTCGAACAGCCGCCCCACGTAGGCGGGCAGGTCCGCCGCGTCGATGGGCGTCTCGCGCGCCACCTCCGCCACGTGCGCTTCGAACACGGCGTCGAACAGCTGCTCCTTGCTGCCGAAGTAGGAATAGATGAGCGCCTTGTTGCAGCCCGCCGCCGCCGCGATGCGGTCCACGCGCGCGCCCGCGATGCCCTGCTCCGAGAACTCCGCCGCGGCTGCCTCCAACAAGCGCTGCCGGGTCTTCTGGGCGTCTCCAGCCATACCTTTCCACCATGCCCCAGCCCACTCCGGGTTGCACCCCGCGAACAGGGCCTTTATATCCATGTAACCAACCAGTTAGTTGAAAGGATTCCCGCCATGAGTGCGTCCCCTGAAAGCTCCCGCGTCTGGCTCATCACCGGCTCCTCCCGAGGTCTGGGACGCAGCTTCGCGGAGGCCGTGCTGGCGGCCGGGCACCGGCTGGTGGCCACGGCGCGCAAGCCGGAGCAGCTGTCCTCGTTGGTGGAGCGCTACGGCGACCGCGTCCGCGCGGTGGCCCTGGACGTGACGAACCCCGAGCAGGCGCGGGCGGCGGTGAGGGCGGCGGTGGAGGCGTTCGGGCGCCTGGACGTGGTGGTGAACAACGCGGGCTACGGCGGCCTCGCGCCCATCGAGCAGGTGACGGACGAGGACTTCCGCTCGCAACTCGACACCAACCTGTTCGGGGTGATGAACGTGACGCGCGCGGCGCTGCCGGTGCTCCGCGAGCAGCGCTCCGGGCACATCATCCAGGTCTCCTCTATTGGAGGCCGCCTGTCCACGCCGGGGCTGGGCGCGTATCAGGCCGCCAAGTGGGCGGTGGGGGGCTTCTCCGAGGTGTTGGCCAAGGAGACGGCCCCCTTCGGCGTGAAGGTGACGGTGCTGGAGCCGGGCGGCTTCCGCACGGACTGGGCCGGGGCGTCCATGACCATCGCGGACTTCCGGCCGGAGTACGCGCCCACGGTCGGCGCCGTCGCGCAGGCCCTGCGCTCACGGACGGGGAAGGAGCCGGGAGACCCGGACCGCGCGGCCCAGGTGCTGCTCCAGGTGGCCGCGCTGGAGTCCCCGCCGCTGCACCTGGTGCTGGGCAGCGACGCGTTCGGGCTGGCGGAGGAGAAGCTGGATGCGCTCAAGGCGGCGGACGCGCGGTGGAAGCACCTGTCGCTGTCCACCGACTTCGCGAAGTAGCGCGGCCCGTGGGGGCGGACGTCACCAGAGGTTGCGCCCGTCCACGAACGTGACGCGCACGGCGTCCAGGTTGAAGTCCTCGAACAGGCGCGCGTTGAGGCCCACCTTGAACTTCCCGGGCACGGCGGCGTTGTCCTCCCAGACGGGGATGTCCGACCACGTGCCGCAGCCACACGTCTGGCAGTGGTGGTGGACGACCGGCGCGTTGCGGTCGTACACGCCCACCTGCTCGCGGCGGGTGAACGTCACCTGCTCCAGCGGGTAGTAGGCCCAGAGCACGCCGCGCTTGGAGCAGAACGTGCAGTTGCACCGGGTGAGCTCCCGGGGCGGAGCCGCCACCTCGAACTTCGTCGCACCGCAGTGACAGCTTCCCTTCAGGGGCGTGGCTTCGTTCATCCCGTCATCATGCAGGACGCAGGCATCCTGTAAAACCAGAGAGGGCCGCCGTGTCCGTGCCGGGGCGCCCACACCCGGAGCACGGGCCCCATCCGCTTGCCTTGACAGGGGTGGAGGCTCTGATGAGGATGCAAATCATTCTCAATTCTGGGCCAGGGAACGGGGCCCTCGGGTGTCCGCGATGTGGAGTCTTGCCGCGCTGGCCTTCTGCGTGTCGGCGGTGTCGTGGCTGGGCGGTGGGGGTGGTGGGCGGTGGCTCGCGGCGGTGCCGGGGCTGGCGTCGCTGGGGTGCTGCGTGAGCGGCTTCGGGCCGGTGGCGGGGCTGCTGGTGTTGACGGTGTTCGCGATGGCGTCGGCTTCGGTGTTGGTGTTGGTGCTGGCGCCCCGGCCGGCGCGGGCTCGGGCGGTCGCGTGGGTGAGCGGGGGCCTGGGGCTCCTGCCCTTGGTGCTGCTGGGCGTGGGGCGATGAGCGCGGGTTCTGGGGACAAGGCGGCGAACCACTCCGTCGCGCGGACATTGGCGGCGGTGCTGGGCGCGCCGCTGGCCGCGCTCGCGGTGGGCGCGGCGGTGATGGCCTTCCTGCCCGTGTCGGGGCCCTGGGCGTTCGCGCTGGGCTTCCATGGGGTGTTGCCGGTGTGGGTGCTGCTCGCGTGCACGTTGCCGCTGGCGAGGAGCGGCCGGGTGGCCTGGGGCGTGTGTCTGGCGGTGGTGGTGCCGGTGGCGGTCGCGCTGGCCCTGCGGGGCCCGGCATGAAGCTGTCCGCTCGGACGTTCCGCATCCAGTTCGACCTGCATGCGTGGGCGGGCGTCGTCGCCAGCCTCTTCCTGTTCGTCATCTTCTTCTGCGGCGTCTTCGCGATGTTCCGCGAGGAGCTGGAGGTCTGGCAGGAGCCGGCGCTGCACGTCGCGCCGCCTTCGGAGTCACCGCCGTCCTTCGACGCGATGCTCGCGCGGGTGAGGGAGCAGGGGCCGCTGCCGCGAGGTTCGCATGTGGGGCTGCTCACGCATGGGGAGACGCGGTTCATCACCGCGTACCTCTTCGAGCCGGCGGGGATGCGCGTGGTGTGGCTGGACCCGCTCACGGGGACGGCGCTGGTGGAGCGCAGCCGGCTGGCCAGTGAGCTGTACTGGATGCACTTCTTCTACCGGCTGCCCTGGGGGATGGAGTTCACGGGGGTGGTGGCGGTCGCGCTGTTGGTGGCGCTGGTGAGCGGCCTGTGGATCCACCTGAAGGACCTGCGGGCGCAGTGGTGGCGCTTCCGGCCCACGGCGAAGCCGCGCTTCTCCGCGTCGGATGCGCACAAGGTGCTGGGCGTCTTCGGGCTGCCGTTCACCGCGATGCTCGCGTGGTCGGGCGCGGTGCTGTGTCTGGCGGGGCTGGCGTCGCAGGGCTTCGGGAGCACCGTGTACCGGGGGCAGGCGGACCGGGTGACGCGGCTGCGCGGCTACACGCAGCCCGTGCGGGAGGCCACCGGGCGCGAGGCGCCCATGCTGTCGCTGGACGCGGTGGTGGCCCGCGCGCGGGCGTCGGTGCCCGGCGCGGAGGGGACGCCCCGCTACGTGGAGCTTCACGAGTACGGGGATGCGCGCGCCTGGGCTGGCGTCTACTTCCAGCTGTCGCCGCTGGGGCCGGACCACTTCGCGTACGTGGACAGCGTGAACGGCGAGGCGTTCGGGTCGAGCGTCGAGTCCCGGACGCCGGGCTTCACCGTCGAGCGGATCTTCTTCGACCTGCACGCGGGCCGGTACGCGGAGGCGCTGACGAAGCCGCTCTATGCGCTGCTGGCGCTGGCGATGTGCGCGGTGCTCGTCACGGGGAACCTGGTCTGGCTGGAGCGCCGCGACCCGCTGCGCACGCGCCTGGGCAATCGGGTCCTGGAGCGGTTGACGGTGGGCGTGTCCGCCGGGCTCGTGTTCGGAACGGCGGTCTACTGCGCCGCGAACCGCGCGCTGCCGTGGACGCTGGCGCGCCGGGGCGACTGGGAGTTCGGCCTGTTCCTGGGCGCGTGGGTGCTCGCGGTGGTTGTCGCGCTCGTCCCGCGAGGCTCCTCGAGGCGAGTGGGGAGCGCGCTGTGCGCGGGGGCCGCGGCGCTGTTCGGCGGGGTGGTGGTGGCGGACGCGGCGCTGCGGGATGTGAACCTGTTCACGGCGCTGGCGCGGGGCCTGCCGCCCGTGTTCCTGGCGGAGGCGTTGCTGTGCGCGCTGGCCCTGGGCTGCGGTGGCCTCGCGTGGGGCCTGCGCGGAAGGAAGCACGCGCAGGCCCTTCCAGGCGGAGATGCACCGGAAGGGCCCTTCGTCGGCGCGTGACGGCTACCAGGTGTAGCCGACGGTCGCGGACGCCTTGCGGCGCTCGCCGTAGAAGCACGCAGTCGCGGAGCTGCACGAGGACACGTAGGTCTTGTCCGCGACGTTGGCGGCGTTGATGGCCGCGCGCCACGGGCCGCGCTCGTAGTGCACGCCCACGTCCACCAGCGTGAAGCCCGGCACCTCCAACAAGTTGTCCCGGTCCGCGAACGAAGCCCCCACGCCGCGCACGCCCGCCGCCGCGCCGAAGCCGCGCAGCGCCCCGTCCTGGAACGTGTAGTCCAGCCACAGCGACGCCAGCACCTCCGGCACGCCCACCGGCCGCTTGCCGAGCTCGAAGTCCGCCCCTTCGGTGATCTCCAGCGAGTACAGCGACGCGGAGCCGATGAGGCTCAGCCCGCGCAGCAGCGTGGCGTTGGCCTCCACCTCGAGGCCGCGCGAGCGGACCTCGCCAATCTGGAGCTGGTTGAAGGCGCCGTCCGTGGTGATGAAGTTCTTGCGCTTCAGCTCGAAGAGGGAGAGTCCCACCAGCACGGGCAGGGTGTCCGGCTGGAACTTCACGCCCGCCTCCACCTGCTGGCCCGTCTCCGGCTTGAACAGCGAGCCGTCCGTCTTCGTCCCCGCCACCGGGGTGAACGAGTTCGAGACGCTGACGTACGGCGCGATGCCGTTGTCGAAGCGGTAGAGCAGCCCCGCGCGTCCGCTGAAGGCGCCCTCGCTGCCGTTGTAGCTGGCCGTGGGGAGCAGCGTGTTCTGGACGTCCAGTCCCACCCAGTCATGGCGCCCGCTCACCACCAGGTTCAGCCGCTCGCCGAAGCGCAGCTGGTCCTGGAGGTAGACGCCCAGCTGGTCCTGCGTGGCGCGGTTCTGCGCGTACCGCGCCGTCGTGGGCGTGTAGTCGCCGCGCACGGGGTTCAACAGGTCCAGCGGCGCACCCGCCTCGTAGCCCTGGTCGTCGTCCAGCCGGTAGTGCTTGAAGTCCACGCCGACCAGCACCTTGTGGTGCACGGGGCCGGTGGTGAAGCGGGCCTCGCCCTGCGTGTCCACGGTGAAGAGGTTCGCGCTCGGCCGGGTGACGAAGTTGCCCCGGGCCAGCAGCGCATCCGCGGGGTCGCCCTGGTAGCCCACGCCGTAGAGCGTCTGGAAGTCCAGGTTCAGGTGGGCGTAGCGCAGGTTCTGCCGCACGGTGAAGGTGTCGTCGAAGCGGTGGGAGAACTCGTAGCCCGCCCACGCCTGGTCGCGCTGGAAGTGGTCCAGGCTCTTGTCGCTGGTGAAGAGGTCGGTGGGGATGCGGCCATACGGCGCGTCCACCACCGTGCCCACGTAGGGCAGGAAGTTCTGGCCCTGCGTGCGGTCCGCCAGGACGCTGCCGTGGAGCGTGAGCGACGTGCGCTCCGTGGGCGCCCAGGTGAGGGCCGGCGCCAGGAAGAGCCGGTTGTTGTCGGTGTCGTCCACCTGCGTGCCGCCGCCGCGCGCCAGCGCCGTCACCCGGTAGCGCCAGTGGTTGCCGTCGTCGATGGCGCCGCCCAGGTCCACCGCCGCGTAGCCGTTGGCGAACGAGTTGCCGCCCACCTCCACGTGCCGCACCGGCCCGTCCGTGGGCGGACGCTTGCCCACCATGTTGAGCAGGCCGCCCGGCGACGTGCCGCCGTAGAGCACGGAGGCGGGGCCGCGCACGGCCTCCACGCGCTCCAGGCCGAAGGGCTCGAGGCGCCAGGTGGCGAAGCTGCTGGAGTACAGCTGGAGCCCGTCCAGGAAGTAGCCGCCCTCCTGCGCCGTGAAGCCGCGCACCAGGAACCAGTCGTTGCGCGGATCCGCGCCGAAGGTCTCCGAGCGCACGCCCGGCGTGTAGCGCGTGGCCTCCACCACGGACTGCGCCTGCTGCGCATCCATCTGCGCCCGGCCCACCACCGACACCGACTGCGGCGTCTCACCCAGCGCGGTGTCCGTCTTCGTGCCGCTGGCGCTGCGGCGCGCGGTGTAGCCCTTCACCGGGCCGTTGGCCCGCTCGCGCTCCGCCTCCACGTTCACCGCGGGCAGCGTGAAGGACTCCTCCGGCTCCGAGGCCACCGGGGCGGGAGCCGGGACCTCCACGGGCGACGCCTGGACCGGGGCGGGCGGGGACTCCGACGGCGCGGCGGGCTCCTGTGCCAGCGCAGGGGAAGCGAGGACGGTGAACGAGGCGCCAAGCAGCGCCCCCGGGACGAGGCGACGCGCGCGGCTTCGGGGCAGGGTGGGAATATTGAGAATGATTTGCGAAATCAAAGGAGAGGCCCGTCGCGTAACACGCCCCCTCTGACGCGGCAAGACAGGAGTGCTCCGGGAGGCGTGCACACCCTCCCGGTCATTCCCTGGCTCACACCCGATGTCTGTATTTGACGCCCCGGGTATGGTGTTACCCGGAGCGTCGGCGGCTCAGGCGCGCTCGACGCGAAGCCGCGCGGGCAGGCCGTTGAGGCTGGCTTCCTCTTCGGTCCCGGTGAGGCCCTGGGGGCCCACGTGGATCTCGGAGGCCAGCGTCTCGCGGGCGATCTCCTCGCGGGCCGCTTCGATGACGCGCTTCACCCGGTCATCGCCGTCCGCCCAGAGGCGGATGCGGTCGGTGTAGCCCAGGTTCATGTCCTTGCGGGCGCCCTGCACGCGCGCCAGCAGCTCGCGCACCAGGCCCTCGTCCACCAATGCGTCGGTGAGCTGGGTGTGGAGCACGACCACGCCCACGCCCGCGCCCGCGGCGGCGTAGCCGGGCTGCGCCTCCACCAGCGTCTCCAGCTCCTCGGCGGGGAAGACCATCCGCTCACCGCCCACGTCGAGGGCCACCTTGCCCGTCTGGAGCAGCTCGTGGTGCAGCGCGCGGCCGTCGCCCGCGTCGAACGCCTTGCGCACCGGCGCGAGCTTGGGGCCCAGCCGGCTGCCCATGGCGCGCAGGTTGGGGCGCACGCGGTAGCGCACCACGTCCGCCTCCGGGCTGCCCGGCTCCACCAGCTTCACGGTGTGCACGTTCAGCTCGTCGGAGATGAGCGCCTGGTACACCGCCACGCGCTCCGTCAGCTCGCGGCGCGACAGGATGACGTCCGCGCGCGAGAGCGGCTGGCGCACCTTGAGCCGGTTGTCCGTGCGGACCTTGAGGCCCAGCGACACCAGCTCGCGCACCGCGCCCATCTCCGCGGCCAGACCCTCGTCGATGAGGCTTGAGTCCACGTCCGGGAAGCGCGCCAGGTGCACGCTCTCCGGCTGCGTGGTGGGCCACGGCTTGCCCACCAGGTTGCCCCACATCTCGTCCGCGAAGAACGGGATGAAGGGCGCGGACAGCGCGGTGAGGGTGGTGAGGGCCTCGTAGAGCGTGAAGTACGCGTCGGCCTTGTCCTGCTCGAAGCCCGGCGCCCAGAAGCGCTCGCGGCTGCGGCGCAGGTACCAGTTGGACAGCGCGTCCACCAACGCCACCATCCGCTGGGCCGCGTCGTACACCTGATACGTGTCCAGGGCCTTGGACACGTCCCGCAGGGTGAGCTGCACCTCGGAGAGGATCCACCGGTCCAGCACGGGCCGGGCCTTCACCTCGCGCCAGCCCTGGCTCTTGCGGATGGCCAGCCACGGCGCCTCGGTGGCGGCCGCGTTGCCCTTCGCCGGGTTGAAGCCGTCGATGTTCGCGTAGATGGTGAAGAACGAGTAGACGTTGCGCAGCTTGACCTGGAAGTCCTTCTGCAACAGCCGCACGTTCGCCAGCGAGTGGCGGGTGTTGGACCAGGTGGGGCTCGCCGCGTAGAAGAACCAGCGGAACGCGTCCGCGCCCGGGGCCTTGGTGGCGGGGTCCTTGAGCACCACGCGCTCCGTCGCGGCCAGCCGGGGCACCTCCACCGGCATCACGTCCACGCCGCGCGCGGACGGCTTCACGTCCAATTGCTGAAGCTCCTGCGGCGCCAGCAGCACCACGCGGCGCTTGAGCTTCTTGTGCACCTTCACCGTCACGGTGATGGGCGCGTCCGGCCGGTCCGGGCGGAAGAGCTGCACCCTGGCGCCCTCCTGCGTGTCCAGGCCCTCCAGGTCCTCGCGCGCGATGAGCGCCACGCCGGGCTCCGCGGGGACGCCGGCCTCCGTGGCGGTGAGCACCGCGAAGTCCATGCGCACCTCGTCCAGGATGATCTCCGGCGGGGTGTAGTTGCCCTTGGACTTGGACTCCTTCTTGCCTTCCTTGTCGGAGACGTGGCCCAGCACGATGCAGCTCTTGTACGGCATGGGCCATTCGCGCCGGGGCGACAGGCCCATGCGCTTCTGCGTCTCCTCGTCGAAGAGCAGCGTGCTGACCATCAGCAGCGAATAGAACCAGCCGCGCGTCTGGTCGATGGCCTCGGAGATGAAGTCCGCCGGGAACGCGCGGTTGAAGATCTCCTGCGAGCCCTCCGCGTGCGGGAAGCCCCACTGCGCGAAGGGCATGCAGCCGGAGTCGAACCACACGTCCACCACTTCGGGGACGCGCTGGAACCGGCCGCCCGCGCCGGGCTTCTCGTAGGTGACCTTGTCGATCCACGGCTTGTGGACCAGCAGGTGCTCCGCGTTGGACTCGTGCGGCTTGCCGGCGAGGAAGGCCTTCAGCTCCGCCTCCACCGCGGCCACGTTGTTGCCCGGCTTCTGGCGCAGCTCCGCGATGGACGCCACGGCCTCCGTCTCACCGGTCTCCGAGTGGATCCACAAGGGCAGCGGCGTGCCCCAGTAGCGCTCGCGCGACAGGGCCCAGTCCACGTTGTTGGCCAGGAAGTCGCCGAAGCGGCCGTCCTTGATGTTCTCCGGGACCCAGTTGACCTGCTGGTTGTTCGCCTTGGCCTGCTCGATGACGGAGGTGGTGCGGATGTACCAGGCGGGGCGGGCGTACTGGATGAGGGGGTCCTCGTCCGCGCGCCAGCAGAAGGGGTACTCGTGGCGGTACTGCTCCGTGTGGATGAGCAGCCCGCGCTCCTTCAGGTTGCGCTGCAGGTCCTTGTCCGCGTCCTTCACGAAGCGGCCGGTGACGAGCGGCACCTCGTCGGAGAAGGTGCCGTCCGGCTTCACCGCGCAGCGCATCTCCAGCGCGTCGGGGTTCTGGAAGCGCTGGCTGTCCTTGCGGTAGGCCTTGTAGTCGTCCTCGCCGAAGGCGGGCGCGGTGTGGACGATGCCGGTGCCGCTGTCCAGCGTGACGAAGTCCGCCGGAATCACGCGCCAGCCCACCGTGTCCGAGCCGCCGTCCTTGAGGGGCAGCGTGGTGTCCGCGTCCTTGGCGAAGTACGTGTCGAAGGGCGGCGTGTAGCGCTTGCCGACGAGCTCGCTGCCCTTCTGCGTGGCCAGCACCGGCAGGTCCTTCTTCAGCTTCTTCGCCAGCTCCTCGCGCAGCGCCGCGGCGAGGATGAGCTTGCGGTCCCCCGCGTCCACGGTGACGTAGTCCACGGACGGGTTGACGGCCGCGTACATGTTGGACGGCAGCGTCCAGGGCGTCGTCGTCCAGATGAGGAGCGCCGTGTCCGGTGCGTCGCGCAGCGGGAAGGCCACGTAGACGCTGGGGTCGTCCACCGTCTTGTAGCCCAGGCCCACCTCCGCGGCGGACAGCGCGGTGCCGCCGCGCGGCCACCACCACACCACCTTGTGGCCCTGGTACAGCAGGCCCTTCTTGAACAGCTCGGAGAGCGCCCACCACACGCTCTGCACGAAGCCGCGGTGATAGGTGACGTACGCCTCGTTGAGGTCCACCCAGAAGCCGATGCGCTGGGTCAGCCGCTCCCACTCGGCGGTGTAGCGGAAGACGGACTCGATGCAGCGCTCGGTGAACGGCTCCACGCCGTAGCGCTCGATCTCCGCCTTGCCGTGGATGCGCAGCTCCTTCTCGACCTCCACCTCCACCGGCAGGCCGTGCGTGTCCCAGCCCGCCTTGCGCGGCACGTAGTGGCCCCGCATGGTCTGGTAGCGGGGGAACAGGTCCTTGATGACGCGCGTGAGGACGTGGCCGTTGTGGGGCAGGCCGTTCGCGGTGGGCGGGCCTTCGTAGAAGACGAAGCTCTTGGCGCCCTCGTTCGCCTTGAGCGACTTCTCGAAGATGCCGCGTTCCTTCCAGAAGGCCAGGATGCGGCGCTCCTCGGCCGGGAAGTCCATCTCCACGGGGACCGCGTCGAACAGGGGCGAAGGCTTTTCAGACATGGTGGCGTGCTTGATACCACCGGACCGGCCCGCTGGCAGTGAATCCAGGCCCTTGCGACCTCCCTCGCTCGGCGGCGGACAGATTCGCCTAAGCTGAAATCCATGCAATTCCGCGCAGGCGGATGACCCCGGGTGGCTCCCGGGGGGCCCGTCCCCTTGCTGGGGCCCCCTTCAGCCGTCCCGGCGGGGTCGGGCGCGGCGCGACCCGCGGCCGGGGCGGGGGTCACCAGTCGGTGGGGCGGTAGTCCTTGAAGAAGTTGCCCCAGACGCACTCGCCGGTGTTCACGGAGGTGATGACGGGGTCGACGACGCGCGCGGCCCCGTCCACGATGTCCAGCGGGGGCTGGAAGTCCAGCTCCTGCACCTTGCGCTCGGCGTGGAGGGCGGGGTCCTCGTCCGTGACCCAGCCGGTGTCCACCGCGTTCATGAAGAGGTTGTCCCGCGCGTAGTCCGGCGCGGACGTCAGCGTCATCATGTTCAGCGCGGCCTTGGCCATGTTGGTGTGCGGGTGCTTGTCCGTCTTGGTCCAGCGCGAGAAGCTGCCCTCCATCGCGGACACGTTGACGATGTGGCCCGGCCGCGAGCGGTCCTTCAGCATCAGCGGCTTGAGCTTCCCGCAGAGGATGAAGGGCGCCACCGCGTTCACCAGGTGCACCTCCAGCATCTCCGCGGTGCGCACCTCCGACAGCCGCAGGCGCCAGGAGTTGGTGGTCCGCAGGTCCACCTGCTGGAGGTCCGCGTCCAGCCGGCCTTCCGGGAAGAGCGCGCGCGTGTCGCCCTCCTGCTCCATCGCGTAGGGGAGCAGCGACAGCGCCGCGGACGAGTGGATGCCCAACGCGGGGTCGCTGCTGCGCCACGTGGCGACGGGCAGGGACGTGCCCGCGTCACCCGCGTCGCCCGAGCCCAGGGCGGGACGGAGCGCCGCGACGCACGCCGCGTGCCCCGACAGCAGCGGGCGCACCTGCGGGGGCAGCGTGTTCAGGTCGCGCAGCTCGCCCTCCAGCAGGTGCTGGTAGAAGCCCGGCGGGCGGCGCACCGTCTGCGCCGCGTTGTTGATGAGGATGTCCAGCCGCTCGTGCGTCTGTTCGATGTAGCGGGCGAACAGCTCCACGCTGGGCGCGTGTCTCAAGTCCAGGCCGTGCACGTGCAGGCGGTGGGACCAGTCCGTGAAGTCCGGCTCGCGCGCGTAGCGCTGCACGGCATCCTGGGGGAAGCGCGTGGTGGCGATGACCCGCGCGCCCGAGCGCAGCAGCATCAGCGAGGCCTGGAAGCCAATCTTCACCCGCGCGCCGGTGATGAGCGCCACCTGGCCGGTGAGGTCCGCGCGCTGGGTGCGCCGCGCGTAGTTCAGGTCCCCGCAGGCGACGCACATCGCGTCGTAGAAGAAGTGCAGCTTGCGGAACTCCGCCTTGCACACGTAGCACTTGCGCGGCACCTCCAGCAGCCGCTCCGGCGTCTCCTGCGGCGGCGGTGGCGGCAGCATGGGCAGCGTGAGCACGGGGGCCTTGCGCAGCATGCGGATCTCCGTGCCGGAGCGCACGGCGCGGTCGTTCGCGCGCTGCTGGTCCTTGCGCTCCTTCTTGAGCGCGTTCGCCAGCCGGGCCTTGGCGGCCTTGTCCGGGTGGATGAGCCGGCTCGCGGCGGCCAGGAGCGCGTGGTGGTCCTCCTCCGGGATGCGGCGGAGCAGCACGCGGTGTTCGGCCAGGGTGTTCAGCAGCGCCGTGGCGCGGCGCACGTCCTCCTCGCGGATGTCAGGGGGGAGGGCGGGGTCCTGTGACGGCGGTGGGAGGTTCTCGACGGCGGAGTTCTTCACGCCCCGGTGCTTATCCTCCCGGGCGCTCCAGGGAAAGGCGTGCCTGCCGTGGGCTCGGGGGGCGGGCGGGCAGGCCGGCTCAGCCCGGGCCCAGCCGGCGCGGCGTCACCTCGCGCGCCCGGGGGACGCGGCGGAGGAGCGCGTCCGCGAAGCCGTATGCCAGCACCACGGCGTTGGCGGCGATGACGCCCAGCGACCACCGCGGCCGCTGTCTCGGCAGGAAGGCCGTGGTCGCGCCGTGTGTCGCTCCGTCCACCCGCGCCACGAAGGGGCTGTTGGCCACGCCCACCGGGATGTATCGCTCGCGACGGATGCGACGGGCGGTCCGCCCTCAGGCGCCCATGCGCCGATACATGAGGTCGGAGCGAAGCGCGTATTTGAGCCCCGCCGTGACCTCCGCGCCCTCGTGGAGCAGGTGGTGATTGAAGAGCAGCGCGGCGCCTGCCTTCGGCGTCACGGAGTGCCCGGAGGCGAAGAAGTTCGTCGCGCCTCCATGCGGGCAGTCGTTCAAGTAGACCATGAAGGTCAGCAGGCTGCGCTCGTCGGGGCTGCGCACGAAGGCGCCGTCGAAGTGCGGCGCGAAGTACTGGCCTGCTTCATAGCGGTAGCAGCGGAGCCGCTCGTTCGCCCCGCACAGCTCCCACTCGCGCTCCAGGCGGCGCGGCACGTGGGGGAGGATGCGTTCGAACAATGTCGTCGCCAGCGCCACGTCGTCGAACATCACCCGGCTGTTGTTCCGGATGTCGGGCCGCATCTCGAAGCCCCTCGACGTGGTGATGGGCGCCGCCGTCGGTCCCGCGCGCTCGATCCGCTCAATCAGCGCGCCGCATTCCTCGCCGCTGAGCAGGTGCTCCACGGTGATGATGAGCGGGTTGACCGTGCCGAGCGCCTCATCGGGATGGGGCAGGATGCGCATCGCGTGGAGCCTCCGAGGGCCGTGTCCTGGCCTGGAAAATCCGAGGGAACGAGGCCTCGGTTCCGCCACCGTCGAGCCCGTCTCCCTCGGGTGAACGGGCTCGATGAGACCGAAGCCGCCTCACAGTGACGCAGCGGCCGGATTTTGGATAGGACCCCCGGGCTCGCGGGCCATGCGCCCCGGGGAGCCCGGGGCGCTGGCCTGCTTCATCCGCCCTGGCTCAATCAGGAGTCGTAGCCGTAGTACCCGTTGAGCACGACGACCTTGCGCGTGGCCGGGTAGTAGAGGATGGCGCGCGTGTCGAACTCGTGGCAGTTGTGGCACGACACGCTCCCCGTGTAGAGCCACGCCTGGATGTCGCCGCCACCGGCGTAGGCATCAATCGCCTGGAGCAGCGCGGTGCCGTCGCCGTAGTAGTTGTTCGTGAAGAGGATGCTCTGCGTCAGGCCCGCGCGGTTGGTGTACGTGCCGTACGAGGGCTCCGGGAACCCCTGGTCCTGCTCCGCCACCTTCTGGACCACGCCCTGGATGGTGGGAGGCGAGGCCGGGCACGACGGCGTGCGGAACGCCGTGATGGGCGACAGGCCGTGCCACGCGCCGTTGTTGGAGCCGGTGTTCCACGTCAGCCGCGCGGGCTCCAGCGAGGACGCGTCGATGGACGTCAGCGACAGCGGCTGGGGCTGCCCCACGGTGCACGCGTTGGTGACGTACATGCAGCGCGACACCTCACGGTAGGTGCCACACGAGGCGAAGTCCGTCGTGCCAGCGGGCTTGTTCTGCACGCAGTCGTAGACGGCGGGCTGGCAGTTGGGCGTCGGCCAGACGTCGTACGCATCCCCGGTGGTGAGCGCCAGGCTGGTGACGCGCGCGACCAGGCGGCCCGTCTTCTGCACCGTGGTGCCGTTGTCGAGCGTCGCCGTGAAGGTGAGCGGCGTGGTGTGCGGGTCGATGGCCTGGTGCAGCGCCGGGTAGCGCCAGTCAATCTGGAAGGTGTCCGCGTCCACGCGAGACACCGTGGGCGCGCCGTCCGGCGCCGTCACGCTGAGCGACGTGGCGGCCACGTCCACGCTCCCGCGATACACGAGCGGCTCGTTGCCGCCCACCACGTAGCGGGGCGTGACGGCCTCCTCCACCCACACCGAGCTGGAGCCCCGGAAGTCATAGAAGCGCGGGGACACCTCGATGCGCGCCGTGTAGTGCGTGGGCGTGCCGGTGAAGGTGTCCACCGTCACGAACAGCGGCAGGCCGGACAGCACCGAGTTGAGCTCATAGCCCTCCGGTAGCACCACCTCCAGCCGACGCTCGCTGATGATGTTCGCCTCGCCAAAGGCGTCATCCGGCACGTAGCTGAACACATGGCTCAGGTAGCGGTTCGCCGTGGCGTGCAGGATGAGCGCGCGCACACCGTTGCGCGTCTCGAAGGTGCCCAGCGTCTCGAAGCTCAGGTTGAGCGACGCCTCCGTCGCGTAGAGCCGCTCCGCCGTCGCGGCGGCCGTGGTGGTGCCCGTCGTGTCCTCGACGGGCGGCTCCACGGGGGCGGTGGTGGGGCCGCACGCGGGCGCGGCCAGGGCCATGAAACAAGTGAAACCAAGGGTACGGAAATCCATGTGAAGCCTCCTGGAAGGGGAAGCGCCGCATAGCATGACCCACTGACAACAACGGAAATGCCCTGTGTCACGGACACGTGACGACGGCTTGTCGCGACGTCTTTGTCACGACGTCTTCTTGTTGAAGGTCTGGCTCCAGGTGGGGGCCGCCTTCGTGATGAGCGTCAGCAGTTCGGGAGGAAGGTCCTCGCTCCCGGTGAGGGGGCGGACCTCCAGCACATCGTCGTTGCCCATGCCGCCCGGGTAGCGGCGGGCCCACGCGATGGCCTCCTCCTTGGATTCGACCTCCAGCACATAGAAGCCGCCGATGAGCTCCTTCGTCTCGGTGTAGGGGCCGTCCTTCACGGTGGACTTCCCGTCCTTGAAGACGATGTGCGCGCCGCCCGAGGCGTGGCTGAGCCCTTCGGATGCGACCAGCACGCCCGCCTGGTGCATCTCCTCGTTGTATTTCATCTGCGCGATGAAGACGGCCTCGTCGAAGGGCGCGTCGGCCGGAGCGGGCGTGGGCTCCGGGGTGGACGGGCGGGGGAGGATGATGAATCGCATGGGGGGCTCCAGGTGGGGGCGGTTCGTGGTTCTGTCCGCGCGACGAATCACCGTGCCGTGAATCGACGGGGGCCACCACTTTCGGGCGCCGGCGTCCGGTGGGGAACGGGTCGTCGTGAGGTGGCCCGCCCGCCGGGAGGGGTGGGCGCTGGGGGCGGAGGTGCACACGATGACGCAGGGGGGCAGGGCGCGTCCGGTCTTCCCTGTGTCCACGCTCACCCCCAACCCCGCGAAGGAGCCTCCCGTGCCCTGGTTCGCCACCTCCCTGGTCCCGATGGTCGCCGTGCTCGCGGGGGTGGCGGGAGGCCCGGCCCACGCCCAGCCCGACGCCACCGACCCTGGGACGGCGCCCGCGGGCTCCGTGGAGGTGCTGGCGCGGATGGAGGGGCCGGGCCCGTCCGGCATCGCGGTGACGCCGGAGGGCCGCGTCTTCGTGGGCTTCCCTCGGCATGCGGACGACCACGCGAGCGCCACCCTGGCGGAGCTGAAGGACGGGCGGCTCGTGCCCTATCCGTCCGAGGCCATGAGCCTGCCGTCGGACGCGCCTCCGGAGAAGCGCCTGCTGTCGGTGCACGGCATGACGACGGACCGCCTGGGCCGCCTGTGGGTCATCGACGATGGCAAGCGCAAGGGCCACGACATCCCGGAGGGCGGCGCGAAGGTCGTCGGCATCGACCCTCGGACCAACGAGGTCTTCGCCAGCGTGACGTTGAAGCCGCCCGTGCTGCGCCCCGACAGCCACATGAACGACCTGCGCGTGGACCTGGGGCACGGCGCGAAGGGAACGGCCTACGTGGCCGACTCCTCCTTCGGCACCTCGCCCGCGCTCGTGGTGGTGGACCTGGCCTCCGGCAGGCAGCGGCGCGTCCTGGCCACGCACCCGTCCACCCAGCCCGACCCGGGCTTCCTCACGATGCTGGAGGGGCGCGCGCTCACCTACGACGCGAAGCACCCCACGTTCCCCGTGGGCGGCGTGGACGGGGTCGCGCTGGGCGAGGGTGGGCGGCGGCTGTACTACTCGCCCCTGAGCAGCCACCGCCTCTACAGCATCCCCACGGACGTGCTGGCGAACCCCGCCGCCTCCGACGTGCAGCTGGCCGCCAACGTGCGCGACGAGGGGGAGAAGGGCGCCGCGGACGGCCTGGCGGAGGACGCGCAGGGCCGCCTCTACACCACCGACTTCGAGCACGACGCCATCCTGCGCCGCTCGCCGGACGGCACCTTCGAGCGGCTGGCGTACGACCCGCGCTTCATCTGGCCCGACGGCATCTTCGTCGACGCCCGCTATGTCTACGTGACGCTGGGCCAGTGGAACCGGCTGCCGGACTTCAACGGCGGGAAGGACCGACGCGAGCCTCCCTACCTGCTGGTGCGCATCCCCAAGGAGCCCCCTCCCACGGTGCGCTCGCCCGCGGGGTAGGGCGTGCGGCCGGCCGGGCCCTGGCGCGGCGTGCCGGTGGGGGAGCCGACGCATCCCCATGGGTCGGACCCGGGTGGTAGAGCTGTCCCGCCATGGATGATCCAACCGACAGGGACGCCGAGCGCCGCCGGGAGCCCCGCAAGCCGAAGCCGCCCCGGAAGGTGTCGCCGCGCTACCTGGAGAACGCCGCGCTGCACTACCTCAAGCGGTACGCGGCCACGGTGAGCCAGCTCAAGCGCGTGCTGGCGCGCAGGGTGGACCGGTCCGTGAAGTTCCATGGCGGCGACCGCTCGGAGGCGATGGGGTGGGTGGACGCGCTGGCGGAGAAGCTCATCCGCAACGGCCTCATCAACGACCGGACCTACGCGGAGACGCGCGTGCACTCGCTGCGCGCGTCGGGCCGCAGCGCGCGGGTCATCACCCAGAAGCTGCGGATGAAGGGCGTGGCGCCGGAGCTGGTGCAGGAGAAGCTGGCGGAGGCCACCCAGGACGTGTCCGAGGACGCCGCCGCCCTCATCTGGGCGCGCAAGAAGCGGCTGGGCCCCTTCCGGCGGGACCCCAGCACGCGCGCGGACCACCGCCAGAAGGACCTGGCGGCGCTCGCGCGCGCGGGCTTCTCCTTCGCCATCGCGAAGCGCATCGTCGACGGGACGGCGGACGACGCGCCGCCCCGCCGCTGAAGGCTCAGTACATCTTCAGGTCATACATGGCGGTGGGGCGCCAGTCGCTCCCCGCCGGGACGCCGCGCAGGTCCGTCACCTTCACCGCGTAGACGCCGCCCGCCACGACGTTGGCCGTGGTCCGGTACATCTGGCACGACGGGGTGATTTGCGAGCACACCGTCGTCTGGGTGGACGCCAGGAGCTGGCCCAGCGTGCGGGTGGCGTAGGTGTACGCGTAGATGTCCACGCGCATCGTGGGGCCGTTGCGCAGGTTGTAGGTCTCCACCGTCATCACCTGGTTCACCGGCGTGGCCACCAGCACCCAGTCCACGTCGTTCTGGACGTGGAACGAGTGGTTGAGCTGCGGCGAGCCCGGATACGACGAGGCGGAGGTGTGCGCGTTGTCGTTCTCATAGGCGTCCGGCGGCGCCAACAGGCAGTTCTTCGGAGGGCTGAACCCGTTGTCGACGCAGACGTTGCCCACGCAGTTGCAGCCGGAGAGGCAGTCCGCTCCCGTGGTGCAGGCGCGCACGGGCGCCGTGTCGCAGTAGCCCGCGGGCGGCGGCGGACCGAAAGCCGAGACGCACTGGTTGCTGGTGCACGTACAGCCGGAGACGCAGTCGAGCGACGACGTACAGGCCCGCAGCCCCGACTCCTGCGTGGCCAGCGACTCCACGGGGGGCGCCTCCTCCGCCACGCTCCCACAGCCCACGGCGAACCACATCACTGCCGCCACGCTCCAATGCAGGACCTTCACGATGGACTCCTCCGGGTGGGGACACCGCCCAGGCACGTCATGCGCCGAGGGAGAATGTGTCGCATTCACCCGCAGTGAAGTCTGCCTTTCGGGGATTGGCCTGACAATCCTTATCAACCAAACACCGAGCGATTCTTGAGACCTCAGGAAGCGCGTTTATCGAGGGGCTTGCTGGCCCGTACGGAGCGTCTGGGAATGGATTGAGGCGTGTCAATTTGTAATGGCATTGATACTTTCCCGTGCGGTCGTTCCCCCCCCCTCGTACTCCCCCACGAGCCCCCATCCATGCCCCTGCCTCTCTGGACCATCGATCCGGCGCATTCGGCCGTGCTCTTCATTGCCCGTCACATGGTGGTGGCCCGCGTCCACGGGCGCTTCGAGCGGGTGTCCGGCACCCTGCGGGTGGACCCGCGAACCCCCACGCAAGGTGAAGTGGACGTGCGGGTGGAGGCCGCCAGCATCTACACCGGAAATCCCGAGCGTGACGCGCACCTGCGCTCACCGGAGTTCCTGGACGCGGAGGCGATCCCGCACCTCACGTTCAAGGCCAGCCAGTCGCACCCGGTGGGGGCCACGGGCTTCCAGCTCCAGGGAGAGCTGACGCTGCGCCGGGTGACGCGGCCCGTGCTGCTGGAGGCGCGCTACCTGTCCACCACCCGGGACCCCTGGGGGCAGACGCGGCTGCTCTATTCGGCGCGCACGTCGCTCCAGCGCTCCGACTTCGGCATCCAGTGGAACAAGGCGCTCGACAACGGGGGCTGGCTCATTGGCGAGAAGGTGGACGTGGAGCTGGACATCCAGGCCACGCCCGCGCAGGGCTGAAAACCCAGACACCCGTGAAGCGGCGGGTCCGGCCCTCCGGCGTGCGCGCGAAGGACCGGACCCTTCGGGGACTCTCCCCTGTCTGGCTTTGACTACTCCTGCAGTCGCGTGACGGTCAGCGCCGGGTCGCTGGCGATCTCCGCCTCCGTGAAGCGCATGTCCACCCACTGCTTCTGGGAGAACAGGGCCGTCTGGTCCGCGAACCAGGGCGAGGCCGCGTTGGTGGACTGGGAGTAGGTGAGGACGGACTTCGCCACGGGGCCCGCGTCGGTGAAGGACACGGCCATGACGAAGCTGGAGCCCAGGACGGGCTCGTAGGTGTTGTCCGGCAGGAGCTGGTTGCCAATCTGGTTGAAGCAGCCCTCTTCATGGCTGCAGCCGTGGATGGGATGGAAGACGCCGTTCTTGCGCTTGCCCTGCACGGAGCCCGTCGTCGCGTCCAGCGCGATGCCGCGGGCGCGCAGGGTGCGGATGGCGGTGCCCAGGGACTGGGCCACCTGCGGGTTCAGGGTGTTGAGCGTGCGGGGCGTGTTGACGGGGTCGTTCGCGTTGAAGGGGACCAGGTACGGCCCGCCCGTGACGCCCACCACGCTGAAGATGAACACGCGCCAGAGCAGCTCGCCCCGGCTGTCCAGGTTGCCCTTCAGGTCCCACGCGGCCAGCACGGGGCAGGCGGGGCGCAGGTCCTCGAAGGTGAGGTCCGGCATCAGCACGAAGGGCGTGCGGCGGCACAGCGCCACCGCTGCGTCGCGCAGCAGCTCTCCGGACAGGACGCGGTTGTTGAACGTCACGGCCTGCAGCTGCTCCAGCGTGAAGCGCTGGCCCTCCAGGCCGTCGGTGCCGGACAGGCGGCCCTGCACCATCTTCAGGCCCATGCGGGTGCGCAGGCTGCGCACGTTCTTCTCCCCGCCCAGGATGCGCGGGAAGCCGGTGAGGGGCTGGGCGGGGTTGGGCAGCCAGTAGCTGTCGTTGGAGTTGGTCACGTAGTCGGCGCGCGTCAGGCGCGGCAGGCGGCCCGGGCCGAAGATGCCCGGCTCCACCGCGTCCGCGTCGGTGCCCACGGCGCAGTCGGAGCGCGAGCCGTCCAGCACCGGCAGCCCCGCGGTCTGGAGGACGAGCAGCGGGATGGGAGACAGCACGCAGCGCAGGAGCTTGTCGTCGGTGACGTGGGGCACGACGCCCATGTCCGCGTAGGACGCGTGGCCCTGGGCGTCCGCGGCGACAGTGTTCACCCACGGGATGCCCTGCCAAGTGTTCTGCGCCAGGCGCAGCTCCTCCACGCTCGTCGCGCGGTCCATGGCGAAGAAGGTGTCCAGCACGCGCAGGTTGGTGGCGTTGGCGTCATGGAACGCGTAGCCCGTGAGCCCGTTCCAGGTCATCAGGCCGGAGGGGTACTCCATCATCGGGCCCAGGTGCGTGCGGTAGAACGTGTGCTGGCGGGACGTGAGCGTGCCGTCCGCTTCGCGCGCCCGCACCGTCACCGTGCGGGTGGTCATCTCCCGAACCTGTCCGTCGTACAGGTACTTCGTGGGGAAGCCCGGGACGAGCTTCAGCTCGAACGGGGTGAAGCGGTACGCGGTGGAGACGGTGTGGCTCCAGGCCAGCGTCTCGTTGTGCCCGATGAGGATGGCGGGCACGCCCAGGAGGCTGGCGCCGCTGACGTTGAGCTTGCCCGGCACGGTGAGGTGCGCCTGGTAGAAGCGCTCCGAACCCTCCCAGGGGAAGTGCGGGTTGGCCAGCAGCATGCCCTTGCCGTTGCGAGTGGCCTCACTGCCCAGGCCGAAGGCGTTGCTGCCCAGGCCCAGCGATTCGGAGCGCGGGAAGACGTCGCGGTCCAGGGTCGCGGGCACGGGCAGCGGCAGGGGCAGCGTGCCGTCCGGCAGCAGGGTGGGGGGCTTCGCGTCCACCAGCGCGTCCAGGAAGAAGCCGGAGCTGGCGAAGAGGCTCAGCTGGTAGTAGCGCAGGTACAGGTCGTGCTCGGTGATGGGCCGCACCCAGGCGGCGCCCCGGCAGCGCGCGTCCGGCAGCGCGTCCACGCCGGTGTCGCGCAGGTAGCGGTTGATGCCCGCCGCGAAGCCGCGCACCAGCTCGCGCGCATCCTGGGAGGGGCCCAGGGGCGGGGGCTTCGCCAGCAGGGCGTCCACGGTGCCGTCGTCCAGGACGGACTGGTAGAAGAAGTCGCTCTTCAGGTTGTTGAGGTTGCCGCCCAGGGCCGACAGGTACGTGGCGTCCGGCCCGAAGTAGCGGGCGCGCTCCGCGTTCACCGTCACCAGCACGTCCGCCAGCTCGCAGAGGTTGTCCTGCGCGAACGCGTAGCCGTAGCCGTAACCCAGGCCGGCGAAGTCGTCCGCCAGCACGTGGGGGATGCCGTGCGCCGTCCTCCGCACGGTGGCGGAGAGGCTGCCCGCGCCCAGCTTCACCGACGCCACGGGGCCCTCCGGGGCCTGCGTCGCGGGCGTCGCGGCGCGCGGCTCACAGGCGGTGGCCAGCAGCAGCGCCGTCAGCGGGAGCAGCCGGCCGCCCCGGGTCCTTCCAGCACGTCCATGCATCGAGGGGTTCCTTTCACGGTGGTGAGAAATTCCCTCCTAATTGTAGAAACGCATCATTCCTGGATCGCGCCGTCCCCCGTGGGACGCGCGAGGGCGGCGAGACAGGAGGGTGTTTCAGTCGCGACCTTGGGGGCTCGCGGGGCTTTTCCGGAGGCGAGCGGACTTCTTTGATTGCGTGTATGGCTTGGGGCCATCCGGGAGCCCGGTTGGCCACGGCGCATGGGCCCGGTGTCTGAAGGAAAGGAAACCAGGACATGAAACGGATGTTCGCGGGTGCGCTTGTCGTCGCGGCACTGGGAGCCACGGGGTGCGGTGGAGCGAAGGGCTCCGGGCCGGGCGCGGAGGTCGGTACGGGCATGGCGCGGCAGTCGTTGGAGGATGCGCGCGCGGGGCTGCGGGCCGCCGACCAGGCCATGTCCGACGCGGCGGAGAAGGTGGGCTCCGCGCAGGCGTTCGCGGAGTTCGTCGCGGACGACGCGGTGCTGCTGGTGGACGGCGTGTACGCCCAGCGGGGCAAGGAGGCCATCCGCGCGTGGCTCGCCGCGCACCCGCTGGAGGCCGAGGGCAAGGTGCGCTGGACGCCCGTGCGCTGGGACGTGAGCGCGGACGGGACGTTGGGCTACTCGCTGGGCAACGCGTCGGTGGAGTCAGGCGGCACGTCGGTGCGGCCCACCGGGCGCTACATCACCACGTGGAAGCGGCAGCCGGACGGGCAGTGGCGCGTGGCGGCGGCGGTGCGCAACGCGGACAAGACGCCGATGACGCCGCCCGCGGGCTTCACGCCCTCGTCCACGCTGCCGGCCGCGGCGCCTCGCGCGCTGGCGCCCGCCGCGGTGCTGGAAGAGGCGAAGGCCGCGGACATCGCCTTCTCCACCCAGTCCATCCAGGAGGGCATGGGCAAGGCCTTCGCCTCCTATGCCGCCGAGGACGCGGTGCTGCTCATCGGGTCCGCCGGCATCTTCGGCCACGGCGCCATCGCGAAGGCGTATGCGCCGTTCACCATCGACAAGGTCGACCTGCGCTGGGAGCCGGTGCTCGGGGACGCGGCCGGCTCCGGGGACCTCGCGTACACGGTGGGGCGTGCCGCCTACTCCGAGAAGAGCGAGCAGGGCCCGTCGGCGGTGGACCACATCAAGTACCTCACCATCTGGCGCCGGCAGGCGGATGGACAGTGGCGCTACGTCACCGACGGCGGCAACGCCAGCCCCGGCCCCCAGGGCCCGTGAGCCTCACCCGACGAGGGCCCGGCGCGCACGGCGGGCCCCTCGCCGGGACGGTCGTGGTAAAATTCCGTTAATTGATGAAATAGCTGTTTAGTCTTGTATCCCTGGCGGGTGCTCCGCATGAATGAACCTCCCCCGGTCGTGAGGAGTCCTCTTCATGCGTTCACCAGGCTTGTTTCGTCGGCTGTCGCTTCCGTTCGTCCCGCTGCTCGCGCTCGCGGCCTGCGGTCCCTCCGCGCCCTCCGTGTCCGAAGAGGCTCCGGTCATGACGGCGCAGGAGGCGGCGCTCACCGAGCTGCTCGTCAACGGCGCCTTCAACGCCGGGACGACGGCGCCGTGGTGGAACAACGCCGCCACGCAGTCCTGGGTGGAGAACAACCAATGGCGCGTGGACGTGGCGGCGAACACGGCCAACCCCTGGGACGCCATCGTCGGGCAGAGCGGCCTGACGCTCACCGCGGGCAGGACGTACACGCTGGCGTTCACCGCCACCGCGAGCGCCAGCGTCACCGCGCGCGCGACGGTGCAGCAGGAGGTGTCGCCCTATGCGTCCACGCTGAACCAGGGCTTCACGTTGGATGGCACGTCGCGGCGCTTCTCCATCCCGTTCACGTCCTCGCTGTCCACCGGCCAGGGACAGGTGACGTTCCAGTTGGGGGGCCGCGCCAACGCCGTCACCGTGCGGCTGGATGACATCTCGCTCACCACGGACGGCGGCTCCGGCTCCGGTCCGGTGGCGATGACGAGCGGGTTCTACGTGGACCCCAACTCCAACCCGGCCGCGTGGGTGCGCGCCAACGGGGGCGACGGCCGCGCGGCGCGCATCAACACGTCCATCGCCACGAAGCCGATGGCGCGCTGGTTCGGCAACTGGAGCGGGGACATCACCCAGGCGGTGTCCAGCTTCGTCGGCGCGGCGGACGCGGCGGACAAGCTGCCGGTGCTGGTGGCCTACAACATCCCCGGCCGAGACTGCGGCAGCCACTCCGGTGGTGGGGCGGGCAGCCCGGACGCGTACCGCGCCTGGATCGCCGCCTTCGCGCAAGGCCTGGGCGACCGGCCCGCGGTCGTCATCGTGGAGCCGGACGCCGTCGCGCAGCTGGACTGCCTCCCCAACGACGCCGAGCGCACGACGCGGCTGGGCCTGCTGCGCTACGCCTCCGAGCAGCTGCGAGACCGCGCGCCCAACACCTGGACGTACCTGGACGGCGGCAACGCGCGCTGGATTGGCGCCGACGCGATGGCGCAGCGCCTGGAGTCCGCGGGCGTGCGCAACGTGCGCGGCTTCGCCCTCAACGTGTCCAACTTCTACCCCACCGCGGAGACCGCGACGTACGGCAACGCGGTGAACGCCGCGCTCTCCAGCCGCTACGGCTACACGCGGCAGTACGTCGTGGACACCAGCCGCAACGGCAACGGCTCCAATGGCGAGTGGTGCAACCCGGGTGGACGCAAGCTGGGCACGCCCTCGCAGACGGGCGGCGGCGCGGAGCTGCTCCTGTGGGTGAAGGTGCCGGGGGACTCGGATGGGCAGTGCGGCACCGCCCCGGGCACGCCCGCCGGGCAGTTCAGCCCGGACCTGGCCTACCGGCTCATCGACGGGATTTGAGCCCCGTGCCCTGAACCCGCCCGGGCCCGTCCCACCGGGCCGGGCGTGGAAACGAAAGACGCCTTCCCCCGGCGCGAGGCTGGGAGAAGGCGTCGGGGGCCGCGGGGACGGCGTGGGAGCTAGCTGGACTCGCCCACGCTGAGGCGCCGGCTGGCGCCGCCGTTGCCCTTGCCGAGCGGGCCGGTGTGCTCCAGGTTCTCGCGGGCCAGGGCCTCGCGCTGCTCCGTCGTCTTGGCGGTGCCGTCCTTCTGCACCGTCATCACGCCGCCGCTGCCGTGCTGCTCCTGGGCCTCCGCGACGCTCTTCTTCAGGTCGCTGGCCTTCACCCAGTAGGCGCCGTTGACGGAGTCGCGCACGCGGTAGAGGTCGTCGTCGGTGCTGTCCGTCTTGCCCGGGTTCACGCCGTCGATGGTGAGCCAGTGCAGCTCGCCCCCCTCCTTCGGCTGTTCGCCCGGCGCCAGGGTCGTGTTGAGCAGGGCGTTGGAGTCCACCAGCGCCAGCGCCATCTGGCCGTTCTTCAGGGCTCCGCTCAGCGCGTCGGTGTCGACCTCGGCGGAGCCGTCCGTGACCTTGATGCCCATGGAGCCCAGGACGGCGCCCATCTCATCCGGGGTCGCGCCGTCGTCCAGGTTCACCTCCACGCGGTCCTTCACGCCCGCCGTCTCCGACGTGGCCAGGGTGTCCGCCTTGTTGCGCACCTTCTCGCGGGCCTCCTGCTGGCTCAGCGGGACCTCGTCGTCGCTGCTGGACTGCTCCAGGTAGGTGAGGGTGGCCTCCGCGCAGCCCTTCTTGCTCGTCTGGGCCACGGTCGTCTGGGGCGCCTTCCAGCCCTTGTCCTTCTGGGCCTCCGTCGCCTCGTTGACGGGGACCGCGGTGGCGGGGGCGGTGCCCGCGGGCGGCGGCGCGGCCAGCTCCGGCATCCCCATCTTCTTCGCGCGCTCCTCCTGGAAGGAGTCCAGGTACCGGCCCTCCGCGGCGTTGAGCGGCTTGGCGTCCGGCGCGTCCGGCAGGGGCTCCTTCACGGACTGGGCGGCGGCGGCCATCTCCGCGCGGGCCTGTTCCTGCGCCTGGCGGATCCGGGCCATGACCGAATCAATCCTGGAGCCGATGTTGAAGGCCATGGGGGGTCTCCTGTCACTGCCGGGTCTTTTGACTCCCCCCCATTATCCGCGGCGGACTTCGGAGGTTGCTTCCGGATTACAGGATCTGACGGGAGCGCGCGATTTCAGACGCAACCGGGCAGGCCGCCAGGCCGAAGAACCATGGAATCCTGGAATGAGGGGTACACTGGACCCATGGCGAACCGGAATGACAGGGACGACGGGCCTTCGGCGCCGGGCTCCGCGCCGCGCGTTTCAACGTCGCGCGAATCGTACGGTACAGGCCGAGGCAGCGCGCCCGCGACGGGACGTGGGGGTGGGGAGTCCACGCCCTCGCGCGGCGGGGCGGGGGCCGAGTCGCCGCGGCTCTCCTCGCGGCAGGTGGGCCGCTTCCTGCCGCTGAAGGTGCTGGGGCAGGGCGGGATGGGGGTGGTGTACGCCGCGTATGATCCGGACCTGGACCGCAAGGTGGCGCTGAAGCTGCTGCGCGTGAAGGGCGGCCACGAGGACCTGGAGCTGGGGCGGGCGCGGCTCTTGCGCGAGGCGCAGGCCATGGCGCGCATCTCCCACCCCAACGTCATCCCGGTCTTCGAGGTAGGGCAGTGGGACGAGCAGATCTACGTGGCGATGGCGCTGGTGGACGGCGGCACGCTGCGGGACTGGACGAAGGCGAAGGCGCGGACGTGGCAGGAGCTGCTGGACAAGTACCTGGCGGCGGGCCGGGGGCTGGAGGCGGCGCACGTGGCGGGGCTGGTGCACCGCGACTTCAAGCCGGCCAACGTGCTGGTGGGCCGGGACGGGCGCGTCTACGTCACGGACTTCGGGCTCGCGCGGCCCATGGGCGAGGTGGACGACGACGAGGAGGGGGACGGCGAGCGCACGCGGCCGGTGACGGGGGACGACTCGCCGCTCAACTCGCAGCTGACGCAGGCGGGCCTGGTGATGGGCACGCCGGCCTATATGTCCCCGGAGCAGTTCCGGGGCGAGCTGTTGGACTCGCGCTCCGACCAGTTCAGCTTCTGCGCGGCGCTGTACCGCGCGCTGTATGGCATCCGCCCCTTCGACCCGGACGAGCTGTCGCGGGTGGCCTCGCAGCTGCGGCCCCGGGGTGGGCCCGACGACGAGCCGGGCGTGACGGAGGCCGCGGTGGCGCAGGTGCTGCCGCTGTCGCCCATCCAGGAGCCGCCGCGCGAATCGAAGGTGCCGGCGTGGGTGCGCCGCGCGCTGATGAAGGGCCTGTCGCTGGAGCCGAGGGACCGGTTCCGCTCCATGGCGGAGCTGCTGACGGTGCTGGGGCAGCGGGAGCGGCGGGCGCTGGCGCGGCGGCGCGCGGGCGCGGCGGTGGCGGCCACGGTGGTGCTGGGCGTGGCGGGCGGGGTGGCGTGGTCGCGCACGAAGGTCTGCGAAGGCGCGCAGGGACTGGTGGCGGAGCGCTGGGGGCAGGACGCTCGCGAGAGGGTGACGCAGGCCTTCCTGGCCACGAAGAACCCGGTGGCGCAGGACATGGCGCGCCGGGTGGGCGACGTGCTGGATGACTACGGCGCGGAGTGGGCGAGGCAGCACACGCTGGCGTGCGAGGACACGCGGGTGCGAGCGGTGCAGACGGAGGCGCTGCTGTCCCAGCGCTTCGTGTGCCTGGAGCGGCGGCGCAAGGACCTGGGCGCGCTGGTGGCCACGCTGGAGACCGCGGACGTGGCGCTGGTGGACAAGTCGCTGGACGCGGCCTACGCGCTGCCGGCCCCGGGCGACTGCGCGGACGTGGAGTCCCTGGCGGAGCTCCAGCCCCGGCCGGCGGACCCCGTGAAGCGCGCGGAGCTGGACGCGCTGGAGGGGCAGCTGGCGGAGGTGAAGGCGCGCATCGACACGAGCCGGATGCCCAAGGCGCTGGAGCTGGCGCGGCAGGTGGAAGCGCGCGTGCTGGCCACGGGCTACCTGCCGCTGATGGCGGAGCTGCGCTACCACCTGGGGTGGGCGCGGGCGGTGCTGGGAGACAAGGCCGCGGGCGGCGAGGTGCTGGAGCAGGCCGTCTATGACGCCGAGGCGGGCCGGGCGGACCGGCTGGCGGTGTCGGTGATGAACAAGCTGCTCTACGTGGACGGAGAGCAGGCGCAGTACCCGCTCGCGCGGCGCTGGGGCCGGCTGGGCGAGGCGACGCTGAAGCGCGTGGGGGGGGACGCGGTGCTGGAGAGCGACCTCAAGGTGAACGAGGCCAACCTCGCGCTGATGCAGGACCATCCGGACGAGGCGCTGAAGCTGCTGGAGCAGGCCTCGGGGCTGCTCGCGAAGGCGCTGCCGGAGGGCCACCCGAAGCGGGCGCGGGTGACGTTCACGCTGGGGCGCACGCTCTTGGAGACCGGCAAGGCCGCGCAGGCGGTGACGGTGCTGAAGGACGCGCTCCTCCAGACGGAGAAGGCGATGGGGCCCGTGCACCTGGACACCGCGCGGCGGCACCAGGCGCTGTCCATGGCGCTGCGGGAGCAGCGGGACTTCACCGGGGCCCTGGAGCACGCGCGCGTGTCCGTGTCCCTGCACCGCACGCTGCTGGGGCCCGCGAGCGTGAAGCTGGCGGAGGCGCTGGATGAAGAGGGCATGAGCCTGCTCGCGCTCAAGCGCTACCCGGAGGCGCTGAAGGACTACGAGGAGGCGCTGGCGGTGAAGCAGGCGAAGCTGGGGCCGGACGACGAGCTGCTCCAGTACTCGCTGGATGGCGTGGGGCAGGCGCTCCTGGGGCTGGGCCGCGCGCGCGACGCGATCGCCCCGCTGCGGCAGGCGCTGGCGTTCAAGGACGCGCAGGAGGACTCGCTGGGCGAGTCCGGCTTCGCGCTGGCGCAGGCCTTGTGGAAGGAAGGCGAACAGGAGGACGCGCGCGGCGCGGCGTCTCAGGCGCTCGCGCGCTTCACGTCCGCGGGGCGCGCGTCGCAGGCGAAGGAGGTGGAGGCCTGGCTCCAGGCCCGGCCCGAGCGCCCGGCGAAGGCGGTGCCCGCGTCGGCGGTGCGCGGGGGCAAGCGCAAGCGGTAGGGCGTCAGCGGGGCGTTGGGGGCCTCAGCACTCGGGCAGGCCGACGCTGAGGTTCGCGACCTCCAGGACGTTGACCGCGAGGCCTCCGCGCGCGGTCTCCTTGTACTTGTCCTTCATGTCGCGGCCGGTGTCGCGCATCGTCTTGATGACCTTGTCCAGGCTGACGAAGTGCTTGCCGTCGCCGGACAGCGCCATGCGCACGGCGTTGATGGCCTTCACGGACGCCATCGCGTTGCGCTCGATGCAGGGCACCTGCACCAGCCCGCCAATGGGGTCGCACGTGAGCCCCAGGTTGTGCTCCATGGCGATCTCCGCCGCGTTCTCCACCTGGAGCGGCGTGCCACCCAGCACCTCCGCGAGCGCCCCCGCCGCCATGGAGCACGCGCTGCCCACCTCCCCCTGGCACCCCACCTCCGCGCCGCTGATGGACGCGTTCTCCTTGTAGAGCGCGCCAATGGCGCCGGCCGTGAGCAGGAACCTCACCACGCCGTCCGCGTTCGCCCCTGGCACGAAGCGCCAGTAGTAGTGCAGCACCGCGGGGATGATGCCCGCCGCGCCATTGGTGGGCGCGGTGACGACGCGCCCGCCCGCCGCGTTCTCCTCGTTCACCGCGAGCGCGTACAGGTTCACCCAGTCCAGCACCGTCAGCGGGTTGGTGAGCCCCGCCTCCGGCCGGCTGATGAGCCGCTGGTACATCGCCGCCGCCCGCCGCTCCACCTTCAGGCCCCCCGGGAGGATGCCGGGCGTGGTGCACCCGCGCGTCACGCACGCCTGCATCACGCCCCAGATGCGCAAGAGCCCCGCGCGGATGTCCTCCTCGCTCCGCCACGTCAACTCATTGCGCAGCATCACCGTGCTGATGGGCTGCCGCTCCCGCTCGCAGTGCGCGAGCAGGTCCGCCGCGGACTTGAAGGGCAGGGGCAGGGCGGTGGCCTCCGCGCGCAGCGGATCCGTCCCCGCCACCGCCTGCTCATCCACCACGAAGCCGCCGCCCACCGAGTAGTAGACGCGGCAGACCAGCGGCTCCGCGCCCTCGCCGAACGCGGTGAAGCGCATGCCATTGGGGTGGTACGGCAGCACCTTGCGCTTGTGCATCACCAGGTGCTCGCCGTCGCGGAAGGGGATCACCAGCCGCTGGAGCAGCGACACGCGCCCCTCCGCGCGCCAGTGCGCGACAATCGACGGCACCAACTCCACGTCCACGTCCTCGGGCGTGTCACCCCGCAGGCCCAGCAGCACGGCCTTGTCGCTGCCGTGCCCCTTGCCCGTCGCGCCCAGCGAGCCGAACAGCTCCACCTTGAGCCGCGTCACGCGCTCCAGGAGCCCCGCGTCCGACAGCCCCGCCGCGAAGGTGCGGGCCGCGCGCATCGGCCCCACCGTGTGCGAACTGGAGGGACCGATTCCAATCTTGAAGAGGTCGAAGACGCTGACAGGCATGGCGGCACCCACCATGCCATGTCCACCGCGCGCCGCATGTGCCACCCCGTTGACGACGCACTGCATGCATCCACTTCACGTCATGCCGGCCACAAGACGACACGTCGCGCGTGCGCTCACTCCTCCGTGCGTGGGGGAAGTTGCCATCCCAAGCATGACGCGAGCTGGCTAACCGGCCGCGGGCTGCGGGCCGGTGGCGGGCTGGGGCGGCGTGGCGGTCGTGCTCGGCCGGAAGGCGAGCAGGCGCAGGCCGTTGAAGACGACGAGCAGCGTGCTGCCCTCGTGGAGCACCACGGCCTGGCTGATCTTCGTGAGGCCCAGCACGGCCGCGACGACGAGCACCGCGCTGACGCCCAGCGCGATGACCAGGTTCTGCTTCATCACGGCGGTGGCCCGCTTGGACAGCTCCAGCGCGAAGGGCAGCTTCGCCAGGTCGTCGCTCATCAGCACCACGTCCGCGGTCTCCAGCGCCGCGTCACTGCCGGCGCCGCCCATGGCCACGCCCACCGCGGCGGCGGCCAGCGCGGGCGCGTCGTTGACGCCGTCGCCCACCATGGCCACCGCGTGCGTGCGGCCCAGGTCCTTCACCGCCGCCACCTTCTCCACGGGCATCAGCGGCGCCTTCGCCTCGTCCAGGCCCACCTGCTGCGCGATGGACCGCGCCACGCGCGCGTTGTCACCGGACAGCATCACCGTGCGCTCGATGCCGCCCGCCTTGAGCGCCTGCACCGCCTGCCGCGCGCCGCCGCGCAGCGTGTCCGCCATGCCCAGCACGCCCAGGTAGCGGTTCGCGCGGCGCACCACCATCGTCGTCTGGCCCGCCTCCTCCAGCCGCGCCACCTCCGCCGCGACCTCGGGAGGAACCGGCTCGCCCGCGAAGAGCGCCAGGCTGCCCACGGCCACCGCGTCGTCGCCCACCTTCGCGCGGATGCCCTGGCCGTGGATGGCCTCCAGGTCGCGGCCCACGGGCACGGTGACGCGCGCCTCCGCGGCGCCGTCCACCACGGCCTTGGCCAGCGGGTGCGCGGACAGGGCCTCCACGCCGGCCGCGGTGCCCAGCAGCTCCTCGCGCGTCACGCCCGGCGCGGTCCAGGTGGTGAGCAGCCGGGGGCGGCCCACGGTGAGGGTGCCGGTCTTGTCGAAGGCGACGGCGCGGATCCCGCTGAGCAGCTCCAGGTAGATGCCGCCCTTGATGAGCACGCCGCCGCGCGCCGCGGACGCCACCGCGGAGAGGACCGCGGACGGCGTGGAGATGGCGAGCGCGCACGGCGACGCGGCCACCAGCAGGCCCACCGCGCGCAGCACCGCCTCCTTCACGTCCGTGCCCGTCAGCACGAGCACCACGGGGAACACCACGGCGGAGGCCATCACGAGCGGCGCCACGGTGCGCTCCAGGCGCTGGGCGAAGCGCTGCCGGCGGCCCTTCTGCGCCTCCGCCTGCGCCACCATGTCCACCACGCGCGCCAGGACGGACTCCGACGACAGGCGCGTCACCTCCACCTCCAGCGCCGCCTCGCAGTTGATGGTGCCGGAGAACACCTCGTCGCCCGGCTTGCGCGCCACCGGCATGGACTCACCGGTGATGGCCGCCTGGTCCAGGGAGCTCTTGCCCTCGCGGATGATGCCGTCCAGCGGGACGCGGTCCCCGGGGCGCACGACGATGCGCTCGCCTCGCGCCACGTCCGCCACCGGCACCTCCACCACCTCCGCGCCCCGGCGCACGCGCGCCACCTCCGGGCGCAGCTGGCCCAGCGCTTCGATGGAGCGGCGCGCCTTCTCCATGGCCCGGTGCTCCAGCGCGTGGCCCGCGCTGAAGAGGAAGAGCAGGAACGCGCCCTCGAACCACGCGCCGAGCACCGCCGCGCCCAGCGCCGCCACCACCATCATCGTCTCGATGTCGATGCGCAGCTGCGCGATGGACCGCACCGAGCCCCGGATGGCGAAGAAGCCGCCGCTCGCCATCGACAGCGCCCAGAGGACCGTGGCCCAAAGCGGTGGCGCCAGCGCGAAGTGCTCCACGACGAAGCCCGCCGCCAGCAGCGCGCCCGAGGCGACCACCAGGGGCAGCTCCAGCAGGGGCGCGAGCCCGCCGCCATGCGCATGGTGCGAGCAGGCATGGCCCGCCATGGGCACCTCCAGCCCGTACCCGAGCGCCTTCACCCGGGCCTCCACGTCCGGAAGCTTCAGTTCCTCCTTGTCGTATTCGATGACCAGGCGTTCGCTGGCGTACGCGACGCTGGCGGTGAGCACGCCCTTCATCTTCGCGACCGCGTGCTCGATGACCTGGGCCGCGTCCGCGGAGCTCATCCCGCGCACGAACCAGGTGTGGTGCAGGTAGCGCGCGGCCACCTGCGCCCCCGTCTTCCGCGCGAGCGTCACCAGCTGCGACGCGCTCACCAGCGACGGCTGGTAGTGGATGCACACCTCCGCATGGCCCGCGTCACGGCGCAGGTGCACGTCGGTGATGCCTCGCTGCGACTCCAGCGCCGCCTCCAGCCGCTCGAAGCGGCCCTGGTCGTCCGTCTCTCCCGGCAGCGTGCCCTCCAGGTCCAGCTGGAGCGCGGCGCCGCCTCCCTCCGCGGGACGGTAGGCCGGCGGACGGATGACGCGCTGGGAGTGGGCATGGCCGTGGTGGTCATGCCCGTGGTCGTGGCCATGGGAGCAGGAGGGCCCGTGCACGTGGGCCTCGCCGTGCGCATGCGCGTGCCCGGAGTGGTCGTGGCCATGATGATCAGGGCCTTCGTGGCCGTGGTCGCACGAGGGCCCGTGGACGTGGCGCTGCACGGCGTTGCCGCCGGGTCGCGCCTCCTTGAGGCCCTGGATGTTCAACGACCCGAACCGCGACCCGCTCTTCTTCTGCTCCGACATGGCTGGGATTCCTGACGCCTAGGCCGTGTCTGATGGATGTGGGAGCGCCGGTTGTTGTCTCCGCAAGGAGGCAAGGCGAGATGATGCGCTACGAG